>NZ_JADMKB010000169.1 GCF_018780075.1 Hydrogenophaga sp. | reverse complement strand
CACCCATCTCCAGACTCAGCTCGTCAAGAAACAACCTCTTGACGCTTCACATCTAGGGGACAACGCGAGCGGCCTGGCGAAGCCAGTTCCGCCGCGTTCTGGGTTTCGGGCACTTTGCTCCGGTCGGGTTTCTGACAGCGCTCTTTGTTCCCTTGCGCCTCGCTTTGCTTCCGCTATCCTCCGCCGATCGGGCATGTGCCCTGTTTCTGGAGTGATGGGCCATGGCGATGGACGACGTTGACTATTTCCTGCACGGCGACGACATGCAGTTCGTCGAGATCGAACTCGATCCCGGCGAGGCCGCGATCGGCGAGGCCGGCAGCATGATGTACATGGAAGACGGGATCCGGATGGACACCGTGTTTGGCGATGGCTCTGCCGCGTCGGGCTCGGCCGGGCTGTTCGGCAAGCTGCTCGGCGCGGGCAAGCGCCTGATCACGGGTGAATCGCTGTTCACCACGGTCTACACCAACGACGGCCGCGGCAAGAAGAAGGTGGCATTTGCCGCGCCCTACGCCGGCAAGATCATGCCGTTCGACTTGAGCCAGCACGGTGGCACGCTGATCTGCCAGCGCGACGCGTTCCTCTGCGCGGCCAAAGGCGTGACGCTCGGCATCGCGTTCCAGCGCAAGCTGGGCACCGGCTTCTTTGGTGGCGAGGGCTTCATCATGCAGAAGCTGGAAGGTGACGGCCTGGCGTTCGTGCATTCCGGTGGCACGGTGCTGGAGCGCCGGCTGCAACCCGGCGAGGTGCTGCGCGTGGATACGGGCTGCGTGGTGGCCTACACGCCCGACGTGGACTTCGACATCCAGTTTGTCGGTGGCGTGAAGACGGCGCTGTTCGGCGGCGAGGGCCTGTTCTTTGCGGTGCTGCGTGGCCCGGGCACGGTGTGGATGCAGTCGTTGCCGTTCGCGCGCCTGGCCTCGCGCATCTTCGCGGCCGCGCCCCGGATGCAGGGCGGCGGTGGCCGTGGCGGCGAGCAGGGCGGTTTGGCCGGTGGCCTTCTGGGTGGCAGCCTGCTGGGCGGCTTCATCGGCGGGGATGAAGACTAGGCTCCCCCCGCGCCACCTGCGGCGTCACCCCCCAGGGGGCGATGCCAGTGGCCCGGCGAAGCCGGTTCCACGGCATCCTTGGATGCAGGCACCTGCGCCGGATGCGTTTCTGTTTTCGAGTGCCCATGAAAAAACCGCCCGAAGGCGGTTTTTCACTTTTTGCTGGCAGCGCACCGTTTCAAACGGCGGACCGGGATGGTCCGGGCTGGTGGCCTGACGGATCAGGCCGGTGAATGCCGCAATTAAGCGGCGGCGAGTGCCAGGGCCTTGACCTTGGTCGACAGGCGGCTCTTGTCGCGAGCGGCCTTGTTCTTGTGGAAGATGCCCTTGTCGGCAACGATGTCCACCACTTGCTGCATCTTGGCGAACAGTTCGGTCGCCTTGGTCTTGTCGCCAGCCAGAACGGCTTTTTCAACGTTCTTGACGGCGGTGCGGTATTTGGAACGCAGCGAGGTGTTCGCGGCGTTGATCTTGACGTCCTGGCGGACGCGTTTGCGGCCAGAGGCCAGGCGGGGGTTCTTTTTCTTCGGCTTGGTTGCCATGGTGAATTTCCTTCAGATGTTTGGGGATGTTGCCAGCAAAGCCCGCGATTTTAGCACGGCGACGGAGTTTGGCCAGTCCCCGGGCGGCGAGGCGAGGGGGCGTGGTTAAACTTCGCCCGTGTCACTCTTCAAATCTGCCTCCCTGGTTTCCCTTCTCACGCTGGCGTCGCGCATCACCGGCCTCGTTCGGGAGCTGCTGATGGCCTCGACATTTGGCGCCAGCGCACTGACCGACGCGTTCAACGTCGCCTTCCGCATCCCCAACCTGCTGCGCCGCCTGTTCGCCGAGGGCGCGTTCAGCCAGGCGTTTGTCCCCGTGCTGGCCGGCGCGCGCGCCAAGGACGGCGACGAGGCCACCCGCGAGCTGGTGGACCAGATCGCGACCGTGCTGGTCTGGGCGCTGCTGGTCACCTGCGTGCTCGGCGTGGCGGCGTCGCCGGTTCTGGTCTGGGCCATGGCCAGCGGCCTCAAGCAGAGCGCCCACGGTTTTGAGGCCGCTGTGCTGATGACGCGCTGGATGTTCCCCTACATCGGGTTCATGTCGCTGGTGGCGCTGTCGGCCGGCGTTTTGAACACTTGGAGGCGTTTCGCGGTGCCGGCGGCCACGCCGGTGCTGCTCAACGTGGCGATGATCGGCGCGGCCTGGTTCGGTGCACCCTGGTTTGAGACGCTGGGCATCGAGCCCATCTATGCGATGGCCGGCGGCGTGATGCTGGGCGGCATGTTGCAGCTCGGCGTGCAGATCCCGGCCCTGCTGCGCATCGGCATGTTGCCCCGAGTGGGGCTGCGCTGGTCGTCGCTGGTGAAAGCCTGGCACCACCCGGGCACCCGCCGCGTCACGACATTGATGCTGCCGGCGCTGCTGGGCGTGAGCGTGGCGCAGATTTCGTTGCTGATCAACACCCAGATCGCCTCGCACCTGGTCACGGGCAGCGTGAGCTGGCTGACCTACGCCGACCGCCTGATGGAGTTCCCCACCGCGATGCTGGGCGTGGCCCTGGGCGTGGTGCTGCTGCCGCAACTGGCGGCGGCCCGGGCGGCGGACGACGGGGTGCGCTACAGCCAGCTGCTCGACTGGGGGCTGCGGCTGGTGGTGTTGCTGGCGGTGCCCTGCGCGGTGGCGCTGCTCACCTTTGCCAGGCCGCTGGTGGCGGTGCTCTACCACTACGGCGCGTTCACCGAGCGGGACGTGCAGCAGACCACCGTGGCGCTCATGGGCTACGGCGCCGGTCTGCTGGGGCTGGTGGCGATCAAGGTGCTGGCACCGGGCTTTTATGCGCGGCAGGACATCCGCACGCCGGTGATGATCGCCATCGTCGTGCTGCTGCTCACGCAGGCCATGAACCTGCTGTTCGTGCCCTACCTGGCCCACGCCGGCCTGGCGCTCGCCATCGGCATCGGCGCCATGGTCAATGCACTGTGGCTGTTGATCGGCCTGCGCCGGCGCGGCGCCTACCAGCCGTCGCCCGGCTGGGGCCGTTTTGCCCTGCAGGTGGTGGCGGCCAGTGCCTTGCTGACGGTGTTTCTGCTGTGGGTGGCCAATTCGGTGAACTGGACCGGTTTCGAGGGCCGTGCACTGGAGCGGGTGGGCCTGCTGGCGCTGTGCGTGGTGGGTGCGGCGGCCATCTACTTTGTGGCCTTGTTGCTTTCAGGGTTAAAACTTCGGCAATTCGTCCGAAAATAAGGGAAAGGTGCGCGGGTCGCGCCTGTCGCCGCCACGCCATGCCCTCTGCCTACCAGCTTCCCCCGTCCACACCCCTGGCCTATTTCGCCTCGCTGGTGCGCGAGGACGACAGCCTGCCGCTGCTGGAGGCCGCTGCGTCGATCGCGCAGGACGAGTACCCCGATCTGGATGTGCAGGAGGTGCTGGGCGATCTGGACCAGCTCCTGTCGCGGTTGCGCCGGCGCTGCGCCGAAGACGCCGGGCCGCTGCAGCGGCTGCGCACGCTGAACCAGTTTTTCTTTCGCGACATGGGGTTTGGCGGCAACGTCAACCACTACCACGACCCCGACAACAGCCACCTGAATGTGCTGCTCAAGACGCGGCGCGGCATCCCGATCTCGCTCGCTGTGCTCTGGCTGGAGCTGGCGCAGGGCCTGGGGCTCAAGGCGCGTGGTGTCAACTTCCCCGGGCACTTCCTGGTGAAGATCAACCTGCCCGAAGGTCAGGTGGTGATCGATCCGTTCACCGGCCAGTCGCTCAGCCGCGAAGACCTCTCCGAGCGGCTGGAGCCCTACAAGCGGCGCAGCGGGCTGGTGGACGATTTCGACGTGCCCGTGGGCCTGTACCTTCAGGCCGCACCCTCGCGCGACATCCTGGCGCGCATGCTGCGCAACCTCAAGGAAATCCACCGCACCGCCGAAGACTGGCTGCGCCTGATCGCCGTGCTGGACCGCCTGCTGATCCTGCTGCCCGATGCCTGGGCCGAGTACCGCGACCGGGGCCTGGCTTGGGCCGAGATGGGCGATGCCCGGCTCGCGGTCGCCGATCTGGAGATGTACGTCGCTCACACCGACAACACGCTCGACCGCGACGCCATTGCCCAGCGCATGCTGGAGCTGCGACGGGCGCTGAGTTGAGCGGCCCATGACCACTGTGTTGCTGGTGGGGGCCACCGGGTTGGTGGGTCATGCCGTGTTGCAGCAGGCCTTGGCCGACGCGCGGGTGGCCTGGGTGATCGCCCCCACGCGCCGTGCGCTCCCAGCCCATCCGAAGCTGTTCAACCCGCTGGTGGATTTTGATCACCTGCCCGAGGGGGCCGACTGGTGGGCGGTGGACGCGGTGATCTGCACCCTGGGCACGACCATCAAGGTGGCCGGCTCGCAAGCCGCTTTTTACCGGGTCGATCACGACCTTCCGCTGCAGGTGGGCGAGCTCGCGCTGCGGCACGGTGCCCGGGCCTATGCCCTCAATTCGGCGCTGGGTGCCGACCCCGCGTCGCGCGTTTTTTACTCGCGCACCAAGGGTGAACTGGAACGCGACTTGAAGGCGCTGGGGTTCGCCTCGCTGACGTTCGTGAGACCCGGTCTCATCGGGGGCGATCGCCAGGCCGCGCGACCCGCCGAACAGGCGGCGGTCAGGGTCTCGCAGTGGTTGCGGCCGGTGCTGCCACCGCGCTACCGCGTGGTGCCCGCCGAGCGCATCGCCCACCACCTGCTGGCGTCGGCGCTGGCCGGTGCGCCGGGCACCCGCGTGCTGATGTCCGAACAGCTGCTGTGAGTGTCAGGCAGCGGGCCGAGCCGGCGAGCCGTTTTTCCCCAGTTGGTGCCAGGTGCGGCGCAACTGCGTGTCGGAGCTGAATCCCGCCATCTCGGCCGCCTGCCCGACGCTGCGGCCGGCGTTGAGCGCGGCCTCGGCCAGATCGAGACGGATGCTGCGCAGGTAGTGCATCGGCGCGATGCCCGCGTGCTGAATGAAGAGCCGCGTCAGGTGGCGCGGCGAGGTGCAGGCTACCTCGGCCATGCGTTGCGCGTCCCAGCCTTGTTGTGGCGCCTGGCTCACCGCGTCCTGCACCCGGTGCACGGCGGGGTGCATGTGGTCGCGGTGGCGCAGAAAGGGCGACAGCTCCGGGTCGCCGGGGCCGCGCCGCAGGGCCACCACCATGGTCTGCGCCACGCGGGCCGCCAGCGCCGGGCCGCAGACGGCGGCGATGCGGTGCAGAAACAGGTCGATGCCGGTGGTCACGCCCGCGCTGCTGCTGACCGCGCCGTCGAGCACGAACACCCGGTTGATCACCGTGTCGCATCGCGGCGCGACCTGGCGCAGCTCGTCCAGGTGCAGGTGGTGTGTGGTGGCGCGGTGGCCGTCGAGCAGTCCGGCGTGCGCGGCCAGGATGGCGCCGGCGCACACCGTCACCAGTTCCAGCCGGCCCGGCCGCAGCCGCAGGCCGCGCAGCCAGTGGAGCAACTCGGGCACGCCTGGGCCGCGCACGTCGATGGTGTCGCCAGGCTGGCCGAGCAGCACCACCCAGGTGGGCGTCGGCCGCGACTCGGTGACCAGATCGGGCAGGGGCTGAATGCCACCGATCTGCGCGCCCACCGAGCTGGTGGCCTGCGCCTGCGGGCCGATGAACCCCAGCTCGAAGGCCGCCGGCTGGCCGGTGGCGAGCAGGCACTGGTTGGCGATGCGCAGCGCCTCGGCCGGGCCCGCCCAGTCGAGGATCAGGCTGCCCGGCAGCAGCACGAAGTCGACCCGGATCGGGCCGCTCAATGCCGTGTCCACTGGAACTCCATCTGCCTGGCGGTGCGCAGCGCGAGCGCCTCGCCCGCGAGCCGCGCGACCAGGTGCAGGCTCATGTCGATCCCGGCGCTGATGCCGCCGGAGGTGACGATGCGGCCCTGATCGACCCAGCGCACGCCGGCTTTCACCTCCAGTGCTGGGAAAGCGCGCGCGAGATCGGCCTGGTCTTCCCAGTGGGTGGTGACCGGCCCGGCGGTGAGCGCGCCGCTGGCGGCGAGCACGAAGGCGCCG
This sequence comes from Hydrogenophaga sp., assembly GCF_018780075.1. Classification (GTDB taxonomy): domain Bacteria; phylum Pseudomonadota; class Gammaproteobacteria; order Burkholderiales; family Burkholderiaceae_C; genus Hydrogenophaga. The sequence continues at coordinate 20,966 of NZ_JADMKB010000169.1, read as the reverse complement.
GTGCAGACCGTGGCCGTCAGCGGCGCCCGCTCACTGGCCTGCGCCACCCAGCGCAAGGTCTCGGTGCAGCGCATCACCGCGTCCACGACGCCGCCCGGCACGATCAGCACGTCCACCGGCGGCGCATCGGCCACACCGTGGTCGGGCAGCAGCGTCAAACCGGCGCGGGCGCGCACCGGCTCACGGTGGCGCGCCACGCTGACCACCTCGAACGGTGCGGGGTCTGAGGGGCGTTCGCGCAAGGCCATGCGGCTCGCGGTGGTGAACACCTCGTAGGGGCCGGCGAAGTCCAGCGCCTCAACCTCGTCGAAGGCCAGGATCGCCACCGTCAGCGTCGAGGTGCTCATGGGAACACCTCCGCCCTGCGGGCTGCGCTGCGAGCGGGCTTGGGGCGGCCTGGCAACGCGCTCACGACAGCTGCTCCAGCGCCTCGGTCACGCTGCAGATGCGAGCGAAGCGGTCCTTGAGCACGGTGGCCGTGCGGCTTTGGATGTCGGCGGCGCTCAGCGGCCGGCCGTCGGGCTGCACCATGTCGAAGGTCAGCGTCGCGTCGGTCACGAAATCGACCGACCAGCCCAGGTCGGAGGCGTGGCGGGTGGTGGTTTCGCAGCATTGCTCGGTGCGGATGCCGCTGACGATCAGGCGGCCGATGCCATGGCGCGTCAGCCAGACCTCCAGCCCGGTGCCCACCAGCGCGCTGTGGCGGTGTTTGATGAACGTGGCCGAAGCATCAAAATCGGACAGGCCTTGCAGCGGCCGGACGTGTCCTGAGGCCAGCGAAAACGGGTTGTCCGCCGTTTCCGGACCGTCGCTGTGAAAGATGCGAACCACCGGCACCGATCGTGCCACGCAGCCCGCAATCAGCGCGTTCTGTGCGGCGAGGTACGCGGGCAGATCGCGCTCTGAAAACGAGGGGCGGTGGCGAAATGATTCCTGGACGTCGATGACCAGCAAGGCGGAAGGCATGTCGGGGCTCCTGATGGGAAGGGGAATGCCCATATTGTTCCGCTTCGAGGGCCCAGCGTCCGCTCTCCGGCTGACAGGATTCGATCATTTTCGGACACATTGCGGCGTCCAGTGGCTTTCAGCGCATGGCCTGGCTGCGGACGCCTCGCGAAATGCCGTGAAGCGTGTTTCATGTCTGGGGGCCAGGCCCCTCACGCTGCCAGCGGCATGGGGAGCGTGCGCTCGTATTGTTTCCTCGCCACGGCGTAACACTCGCAGGCGCCTTGTTCCAGGCGTTGGCGGTCCAGCACGGTGATGTGGCCACGGTGGTAGCGGATCACGCCGCTGCCCTGCAGCTTGTGCGCGGTGGCCGTCACGCTTTCGCGCCGCACACCCAGCAGGTTGGAGAACTGCTGGTGTGTCAGTGCCACCTCGCTCTGCGGCGCCTGGTCCAGGCTGATCAGCAGGCGACGGCAGACCCTTTGTTCCACCGAGTGGAAGTGGTTGCACACGGCGGTCTGTGCCACCTTCGCGATCAGGCTGTGGGCGTAGCGCAGCATGAGGGGCACGGCGGGGCCGGCCTGGGTGAGTTCCTGGCGCACGGCCTGCGAGGGCAAGCGATAGGCTTGCCCGGCGCGTTGCACCACGGCCAGGGTTTGCGCGGTGTCCGCCCCCATCAAGGAATCGATGCCGACGATGCCGTCGTTCCCCACCGCACAGATTTCGGTCGACGCACCGTCTTGCAGGAGGTACAGCAGCGAGACCATGGCGGTGGTGGGGAAGTACAAATGGGCAGGGCTGGCAGCGCAGGCGTACAGCTGCTGGTCCGCAGAGAGGTCGACGGATTCAAGCTGGTGGCGCCAGCGGGCCCACACCGACTCGGGCAACGCCGCCAGGAAATGGTTCTCACGTGGGTCGCGATAGGGGAAAGAGGCGGTGTACATGGCGCGCTCCTGAGGATTGAACATGCCTTGATCTTGTCCTGCAACCCCTGTCCAAGCCATAGGCGGTCGCCATCCCTTGCCGTGGGCCTTGTCCTACAAGGACACGGTCGGGTCCATCAGGAGGTCAATCCAATGGATTCGCTCTGGCCGATATCTGAATCCAATGGCTTGCTGCTGTCGCCGCGGGTCGCACCATGGCGGGGCCTGACGCGACAAAGGCCCGCGAACGGGCCTTTGGACATGGGGAAAAGCGAACTCAGGCCACGGTGACCGAAGCGCCTTCGCCCTTGGCCGCGATCGCGCCGATCTCAAACACCGTCTCACCCAGCTCGCGCAGCGTGGCGGCGCAGGCGGCGGCCTCTTCGGCGGCGATCACCACCACCATGCCGATGCCGTTGTTGAAGGTGCGGTTCATCTCGATGTCGTCGATGCCGGCCACCTTCTGCAGCCAGGCGAACAGCTCGGTCTGCGGCCAGCTGCCCTTCTTCAGGTGGGCGGCCGTGCCTTCGGGCAGCACGCGCGGGATGTTCTCCAGCAGGCCGCCGCCGGTGATGTGGGCCAGCGCCTTGACCGGGTGCTTCGCCAGCGTGGCCAGCACGTTCTTCACGTACAGGCGGGTCGGGGCCATGATCGCCTGCTTGAACGGCTGGCCGTCCAGCGTGGCGGGCAGCTCGCTGCCGGCGCGTTCGATGCACTTGCGCACCAGCGAGAAGCCGTTGGAGTGCACGCCGTGCGAGGCCAGGCCCAGCACCACGTCGCCGGGCTGCACGTTCTGGCCGGTGAGGATCTTGGATTTTTCGACCGCACCGACGCAGAATCCGGCCAAGTCGTATTCGCCGGCCGGGTACATGCCGGGCATTTCGGCGGTTTCGCCGCCGATCAGGGCGCAACCGGACAGTTCACAACCCTTGGCGATGCCGCCGACCACGGCCGCGGCCGTGTCCACGTCCAGCTTGCCGCAGGCGAAATAGTCGAGGAAGAACAGCGGCTCGGCGCCCTGAACCAGCACGTCGTTCACGCTCATGCCGACCAGGTCGATGCCCACGGTGTCGTGCAGGTTCCATTCAAACGCCAGCTTGAGCTTGGTGCCCACGCCGTCGGTGCCGGAGACCAGCACCGGCTCCTGGTAGCGCTTGGGCACCTCGAACAGGGCGCCGAAGCCGCCGATGCCGGCCAGCACGCCTTCGCGCATGGTCTTTTTGGCCAGCGGCTTGATGCGTTCGACGAGCGCGTCGCCCGCGTCGATGTCAACGCCGGCGTCTTTGTAGGAGAGGGGGGGGGTGCTGGAGGTCATGGCGGGTGGGCTGGCGGTGTGCCGCAGGGGATCCTGCGGAGGGACGGGGATTGCCAGAGCCCGTGCGTCCGGGGGACGCGGCACGGGATGGCGGGGGCCTTTGGGCGGTGGCCCAGAGGCGCGGACTAGAATTTGCCCCAGATTTTAAGGGTTCGCCCTCGCGGCCCGATCGTTCACCCCGACGCCACCTTCCATGACCCTCACCCCCAACCAGATCCGCTTCCTGTCCTGGGCGGCCATTGCCCTGGCGATCTGGGCGGTTCTGGCCATGCTGGCGCCGGTGCTGATGCCCTTCCTGCTGGCGGCGGTGCTGGCCTACGCGCTGCACCCGCTGGTGGAGACGCTGCACACCCGCAAGATCCCGCGCTGGCTGGGGGCCGGGCTGGCCATCGCCTTGCTCATGCTGGTGCTGGCCGCAGTGGTGCTCTTGATCGTGCCGGTGATCACCAAGCAGGTGCCGCTGCTCAAGGAGCAGGTGCCGGCGCTGCTGGACCGGGTCAACGACTCGCTGACCCCGCTGGCCGCGCGGTTCGGTGTGGACCTGCAGGTGGACGTGTCGATGGTGCGCGTGTGGCTGCAGAAACTCATCACCGGACACGAAGGTGAGCTGATCGACGGCCTGTTGTCCTCGCTGCGCATCGGCGGCAGCGCGCTGGCGGCGGTGTTCGGCAACCTGGTGCTCACGCCCATCGTGGCCTACTACCTGCTGCTGGACTGGGCCAACCTGGTCGAGCGCAGCAAGGGCCTGATCCCGCCGCGCTGGCGCGCGAGCGTGCAGAGTTTCCTGGACGAGACCGACGAGGTGCTGGGCCAGTACCTGCGCGGCCAGCTGCTGGTGATGGGCGTGCTCGCGGTGTTCTACACCGTGGCGCTGGCGCTGGTGGGGCTCAAGCTCGCGCTGCCGATCGGCGTGTTCACGGGTCTGGCGGTGTTCATTCCCTACCTGGGCTTTGGTCTGGGCCTGGTCATGGGCCTGCTCGCCGCCGTGCTGCAGTTCCAGGCCCTGCTGGGCGTGGCGCTGGTCGGCGCGGTCTATGCCGTGGGTCAGGTGGTCGAGAGCATGTACGTGACGCCGCGCCTGCTGGGCGAGCGCATCGGCCTGCACCCGATTGCCGTCATCTTCGCCTTGATGGCCTTTGGGCACCTGTTTGGTTTTGTCGGCGTGCTCATTGCCCTGCCCGCGAGCGCCGTGCTGCTGGTGGCGATGCGCCGCGCCAAGGCGGGGTATCTCTCCAGCCGGCTCTACCTGGAGGCGTCGGCCAGCGCCGGGGCCGCACCGGCCGCACAGGACCCCAACGAATGAACCCGGGCCAGCCTCCCATGAAACAGATGGCGCTCGACATCGGCCTGGCGCCCGTGCCCACCCTGGCCAATTTCGTGGCCGTGGGCAACGAGGCGGTGCTGGAGCACCTGAGCCTGTGGACCGGCAACCCCAGGCGTTCGCCCGTGCCCACCTTGTTGTGGGGCGACAGCGGCAGCGGCAAGACGCACCTGCTGCGCGCAGCGCGCGAGGCCCTGCGGGACCACGGTGGCCAGGTGGGCTGGATCGACGCCTCGACCCTGCACCCGGGCGAGTACGACGAGCGCTGGGTCGCCGTGGTGCTCGATGACTGCCACCTTTACACCGCCGAGCAGCAGGCCGCGGCGTTCAACTGGTTCGTCAATGCCCAGACCCCGACCCACGGCCCGGCGCGCTGGGTGCTGGCCGCCGCGGACCGGCCACCGGCCGACCTGCAGCTGCGCGAAGACCTGCGCACCCGCCTGGGCTGGGGCCATGTGTTCCAGGTCAAGGCGCTGGGCGAGGCCGAGCGCCGCGCGGTGCTGCGGCGGGCCGCCGACGAGCGCGGTGTGTTCCTGAGCGACGAGGTGATGGACTTCATGCTCAACCGCTTCTCGCGCGACCTCTCCAGCCTCATGATGCTGCTCGACCAGCTCGACGCCTATGCCCTGCGCACCCAGCGCGCCATCACCATCCCGCTGATCAAGTCCATGCTGGAAAACGAATAGACCTTGATGCGCCTTGCACTTTTTGATCTCGATCACACCCTCATCCCCATCGATTCCGACCATGCGTGGGGCCAGTTCACCGTCACGCTGGGCTGGCGCGACGCTGAGACCCACACCCGAGCCAACGACGCCTTCTATGAGCAGTACAAGGCCGGCACGCTGGACATCCACGAATACATCCGCTTTTCCGTCGCACCCCTGGCGGAACACGGCGTGGCCCGGTGCGACGACGCGCACCGCCGGTTCATGGACGAAATCATCCGCCCGGCGATGAAGCCACAAGCCATCGAACTGGTGCGCCGCCACCAGGCGGCGGGTGACACCGTGATCGTGGTCACCGCGACCAACGCCTTCGTGACCCGCCCGATCGCCGAGGCCTTTGGGGTGGCGGAGCTGATCGCCATCGATCTGGAGCGCGATGCCCAGGGCAATCCCACCGGCGCCATCCGTGGCACACCCTCGTTCCGGGAGGGCAAGGTCGCTCGTGTGGAACAATGGCTGTCCGAGCGTGGTCTGGACTGGTCGCGCGTCGAGCACAGCACCTTCTACAGCGACTCCATCAACGACTTGCCGCTGCTGGACAAGGTGCATGAGCCGGTGGCCACCAATCCCGATGCCCGGCTCAGCGCCATTGCCGCCGAACGGGGCTGGCGCATTCTGAACCTATTCGAATGATCAAAAAATTCATCAACAAGCTGCTCGGCAAGTCCAACGAGCCCAAGCCCGCCCAAACACCGAAGTTCGGCAAACGGGACGATGTGCCGGCCTCCGTGCACGGCATCGACCGCAAAATGGTCGACCAGCGCGCGCTGGACGTGGTGCACACCCTGAAAGACGCGGGCTTCGAGGCCTACCTGGTCGGTGGCGCGGTCCGCGACCTGCTGCTCGGTCTGCGCCCAAAAGACTTTGACGTGGCCACCAGCGCCACGCCCGAGCAGGTGAAAGGGCTGTTCCGCCGCGCTTTCATCATCGGCCGGCGCTTCCGCATCGTGCACGTGATCTATGGGCGCGGGCGTGAACACGAAATGATCGAGGTCTCGACCTTCCGTGCCTACCTCGACAGCGCCGACGCCGAGCAGGTGGCCGGCAACGAGCGCACCAGCAAGGGCGAGCTCGCCGGCATGAAGCACGCGGTGGACGCCAGCGGCCGCGTGCTGCGCGACAACGTGTGGGGCCCGATCGAGCAGGACGCCGCGCGGCGCGACTTCAGCATCAACGCCATGTACTACGACCCCGAGTCGCAGACCGTGGTCGACTTCCACAACGGCATCCGCGACGCGAAGAAGAAGACGCTGCGCATGATCGGCGACGCCGCCACGCGCTACCGCGAAGACCCGGTGCGCATCATCCGCGCCGTGCGTTTTGCGGCCAAGCTCAGCGGCCTGGGGTTCACGTTTGACGCCAAGACGCTGGAGCCGCTGGCGTCCTCGCGCAAGCTGTTGCTGGATGTGCCGCAGAGCCGCCTGTTCGACGAGATGCTCAAGCTGCTGCAGACCGGCCATTCGCTCGCCAGCGTGGCGCAGCTCAAGGCCGTGGGTCTGAACACGGGCATCTATCCGCTGCTCGACGTGGTGGTGGAGCGCGCCGACGATGAGTTCGTCAAGCTCGCGCTGCAGGACACCGACCGGCGTGTCGGTGAAAGCAAGCCGGTGGCGCCGAGTTTCCTGCTGGCCTGCGTGCTGTGGGCCGACGTGCGCAAGGGCTGGAGCCAGCGCCTGCAGCCGCGTGGCAACCAGCGCCCGCCGCCGGCGTTTGGTGCGCTGCAGGACGCGGTGGACGAAGTGTTCGAGAGCCGCATCGGCGACGTGTCGGGCCGCGGCAAGCTGGGCGCTGACATGCGCGAGATCTGGATGATGCAGCCGCGCTTCGACAAGAGGGTGGGCACGTCGCCCTTCAGCCTGGTGGAGCAGGCCCGGTTCCGCGCCGGTTTCGATTTCCTGCGCCTGCGTGCGCAAGTGGGTGAGGTGGAAGAAGAGCTCGCCCACTGGTGGGAAACGTTCAGCATGGCCAGCGACGAAGTGCGCGAAGACATGGTGGACGCGCAGCGCAAGGTCAACCAGCCCAAGGCGGGCCCGGGCAAGGCACGCCGTGTGAAGAAAGACGACTCCGATCACCCGGCGTCGTCCGCCGCCGCTGAACCGGCCGACGATCCGCGCTTTCGCGGCGCGGACGACGGCGATGAAGCGCCGGGCGAAGACGGCGGTGAACCGAGCGCCGCCGGCGACGCACCCGAGGGCGGCGCGCCCGCCAAGAAGCGCCGTCGCCGTCGTCGCAAACCCGGTGGCGCTGGTGGCGCCAGCGGCCCCGCCGATGCGGGCGGCGCCGACTGACGTCTGCTCGGCCCGTGATGCGCCCTGACGTCACGACCTACGTGGCACTCGGTGCCAACCTGGGCGACGCCGCGCAGGCGCTGCGCGACGCATTCGCCGCGCTGGCCGGCGTGCCCGGTGTGCGGCTGGTGAAGGCGTCCAGCCTGTACCGCACGGCGCCGATCGAATCGAGCGGGCCCGACTACATCAACGCGGTGGCCGAGATCGCCACCACCCTTACTGCGCCCGATCTGCTGGCGACGTTGCAAACCATCGAACACGGTGCAGGGCGCGAGCGGCCCTACCGCAACGCGCCGCGCACGCTGGACCTGGACCTGCTGCTCTACGGCAGCGCGAGCATCGACTCAGAAACACTGACCGTGCCGCATCCACGCATGTGGGAGCGGGCTTTTGTATTGGTACCGTTGCACGAGATCGCGCCAGGGCTGGTGACCGTGGAAATGCGGCAAGCTGTGTCAGAGCAAGCGATCCAGCGCGTGTAAATCGCCGCCGGAGCGCGTGCCGTCATCCAAGATGCGGTGGAACCGGCTTCGCCGGGCCACTCGCATCGCCCCTTGATGGGTCGCCGCAGGCGGCGCGGGGGGAACCTGTTCAGGGCGCCAGCCGCTCCCGCCGCCACCCACCGTCGCCCTGCAGCGTGTAGCGCAGCCGGTCGTGCAGCCGGCTCTTGCGGCCCTGCCAGAACTGCCAGTTGTCGGGCTTCAGGCGGTAGCCGCCCCAGTGCGGCGGCCGCGGTGGTTGCAGCAGGAACTGGGCGCCGTATTTCGCGGCGTTGGTCACCAGCACGGTGCGGCTGTCGATCACCTCGCTCTGGGGGCTGGCCCAGGCGCCGATGCGGCTGTCCAGCGGGCGGCTGTGGAAGTACTCATCGCTCTCGGCGTCGCTCACTTTCTCCACCGTGCCTTCGATGCGCACCACGCGCTCCATCTCGACCCAGTGAAACTGCAAGGCGGCGAACGGGTTGCCGGCCAGCTCGCGGCCTTTGTGGCTCTGGTAGTTGGTGTACCAGACGATGCCGCGTTCGTCATAGCCCTTGATCAGCACGATGCGCGTGCTCGGACGCAGGTTGGAGCCGACGGTGGCCAGGGTCATGGCGTTGGGCTCGGGCACCTCGCCGCTGATGGCCTCGTTGAGCCAGCGCTCAAACTGTTTCAACGGATCAGCGTGGGAAGCCGACTCGCTGAGTTCGGCCTTTTCGTAGCTTTTGCGCAGGTCGGCGATGTTCATGCAATCAGTATAGGAGCGGCCATGTGGCCGGCGACTGCGACAGGTCAAGCTTTCAGGGCAAATCGTTCGCCAGGCGCAGCAGGTGCGCCAGCGTGCGATCTTCGATGCCGTGTGCGCGCAGGCCGTGCAAGGTCTGTCGGGCGTAGTCCAGCGTGCTGCCATAGCGTCCGCACGAATGGGCAAAGATCTCGCGGTAGCGATCGTCGCTCAAGGGGCCCGTGTGGTTGGGGCTGCGCGCCGACAGCGTGAAGGCGAGGGCGCGGACCGGGCCCTGGTCGGTGCGGCACAGCAGCCACTTCGGGTCGTACACCGGGTTGGGCATCTCGCGTGCCCACAAGGCCGGCATCTGTGCCTCCACTTCATCGTGGGGCAGGCGCAGGGCCATGCCGGTGCAGCTGCCGCCACGCATCAGTGCGAACACCAGGCCCGGGCGCTCGGGTGTGCCCCGGTTCACCCGGCTCCACATGTGCAGGCAGCGGTGGTGGCCGTGCACCCGGGCGATGCGCTGCTCGGCGGCCTGAAACTCGGGGCGCCACACCAGGGACGCGTAACCGAACACCCAGAGGTCGGTCCTCGGCCCCATGGAGCGCCATTGCGCGAGGGTGTCGGCCATCATCTGCGCGCCGTTGCGCCGGGCGGGGTCCCAGGTGTCTGGCGGGCGGGTGCGCGGGGCGGTGATGGGCGGCGGGGCGGCGGTGTCGGCCATTTACAATCTTTGGTGGTTGAGGCTCACCGCGCCTGCAGGCCCGGTGAGTCGCCTAACGGTGTTCTGTTTTCCCCCCTAATTATTCTTCACGGAGTGTGCCCCCATGTCTTCCCAAGATGACAACCCAGAAGGCCGCGTTGTTGCGGTGGTGTTGATTGCAGCGGTGCTGCTGGCGGTGGGCCTCGCGGTGGGTGTGGGGATCCAGAAGGTGCGCGCCCATGGCGCCAAGGGCTCGGTGACGGCCGTGGCGGGTGCTGCCGGGGCCGGTGACGCAGCCACCGGCGCGGCGGCAGCGCCAGCCGCTGCCGTTGAGGTGGCCACACCCGCCGCCCCTGCCGCGGGCGACGACGCCAGCGTGGTGGTGGAAAACGGTGTGGTGAAGTTCTACTTCGCCCCCAGCAAGTTCGAGCTGGCGCCCGGCGCGCTGGGCGCGCTGGCCGATGCCATCGCGGCCGCCAAGGGCGGCAAGCGCCTCGTGCTGTCGGGGTTCCACGACGCCACGGGCGACCCGGCCAGGAATGCCGAGATCGCCAGGAAGCGCGCGTTCGCCGTGCGCGATGCGCTGATCGGTGCGGGCGTCATCGAGTCGAGCCTGGAGCTCAAGAAGCCCGAGCAGACCACCGGCACTGGCAACAACGCCGAGGCCCGGCGCGTGGAAGTGATGATCGTGCCGTGAGCGGACGCTTGCTTCGGCAAAAAAGCCCGGCACTGCCGGGCTTTTTCTTTGGCTGGATCGGACCTCAGCGCAGGCCTTGACCCGCCTGGTTGTCCGACCGTTGAATGAGCTCGATCTTGTAGCCGTCCGGGTCGGTCACGAAAGCGATGACGGTGCTGCCGCCCGCCACAGGGCCGGCTTCGCGCGTCACGTTGCCGCCCGCGGCCTTGATCTTGTCGCAGGCCGCGTACGCATCGGGCACGCCCAGGGCGATGTGGCCGTAGGCCGTGCCGAGTTCGTAGCGCTCGGTGCCCCAGTTGTAGGTGAGCTCGATCTCGGCCTGGCCGGGGTTGCCGCCGTCAAAGCCCAGGAAGGCCAGCGAGTACTTGTATTGCGGGTTTTCCGAGGTGCGCAGCAGCTGCATGCCCAGCACCTGGGTGTAGAAATCGATCGAGCGCTGCAGGTTGCCCACGCGCAGCATGGTGTGGAGGAATCGCATCGGGGGCCTTTCTGTACGGGAGAGGCGCCGATTATGTGGTGGCGCCGCCCGCCGGTTTGTGGTGCAGGTCGAAGACCAGGCAGGTCGTCGTGGCATGGGCGTAAAGCGTGCCGTCGGGGCCGACCAGTTGGGCGTCGGCGGTGGCGAGCTGGCGGCCGCAGTGGATCACGCGGCCGATCGCGCGCACGCGCTGCACCTTGGGCGTGAGCGCGCGCACGATGTTCACGCTCAGCTCGGCGGTGGTGTAGGCGCGGCCCGGTGGCATTTTGGTGTGCACGGCGCAGCCCAGGGCCGAGTCGAGCAGGGTGGCGAACCAGCCGCCATGCACGGTGCCCATGGGGTTGAAGTGCTGCGGGCCGGGCGTGCCCTGGAAGACGGCGCTGCCGTCGCCCACCTCGACGATCAGGAAGTCCAGCGTCTGGGCAATGGCAGCGAAGGGGATGTCTCCGTTGAGCATGGCCTGCATCTGCTCCAGACCGGTCTTGCCGGCGATCTGGTCCGGCCGTGCCACGCCGGGGCCCGGGCCGCGCTCCAGCCGTTGAAGGATCTCTCGCTCCTGCGCCAGCCAGGTGTCCAGGGTGTGGTTTGCGTTCATGGGCTTCTTCATAACAGTTGCATATGCATTGATTGTAGATACAATTGATTGCATGAGCCCTGTCACCACCGCGTCAATCCCCGCAGCGCCGGCGGCCCAGCCGCAGGGCTGCACCAACCTCAAGCTGCGCCAGCTGATGCGCCGCGTGGCCAGCCACTACGACGCCGAGCTGGGCAAGACTGGCCTCAAGACCACGCAGTACTCGCTGCTGTCCTACGTGGTCAAGCTCGGGCCGATCCGGGCGGTGGACCTTGCGGCCCAGATGAAGATGAGCAGCTCCACGCTCTCACGCAACCTTCAGCCGCTGGTGGCCGCCGGCTGGCTGCTGGTGAGCCCTGGGGCGGACGCGCGCAGCCGCCTGATCAGTGCCACGCCCGAAGGCCGGGCCAAGCGCACCGAGGCGCAGCGGCGCTGGCGCGTGGCGCAGGAAAGCCTCAACCAGACCCTGGGCCTGGACCGCGTGTGGGCGCTGCATGCGCTGATCGACGAAGCCATGGACCTGCTCAACCCTGAAGGAGACACCGATGAAACGGCATGACACCCCTGTGGTCTGGTGGCTGGTGTTGCTGGCGGCGGCGGGCGCCTTTGCCCTCACCATGGGCACGCGCCAGACCATGGGCTTCTTTCTCTCCCCGCTGAACACCGCCACCGGTCTGGGCGTGGGAAGCATCAGCCTGGCCTTCGCTTTCGGGCAGCTCTGGTGGGGGCTGACGCAGCCCTTTGCCGGGGCGGTGGCCGACCGCGTGGGCGCCGGGCGCGTGCTGTTGGTCGGGGTGCTGCTGGTGGCCTTGGGCACCTTCCTCACGCCGTTCATGACGACCACCTGGGGCCTCATCTTTGCCATCGGCGTGCTGGCCGCGGGCGGCGCCGGCATGGCCGGACCGTCGGTGCTGATGGCCGCCACCGCGCGCCTGATCCCCGCCGAGCGGCGCGGCGTGGCCACGGGCGTGGTGAATGCGGGCGGTTCGTTCGGCCAGTTCCTCATGGCGCCGCTGGCCGCCGCGCTCACCGCCAGCCTGGGCTGGATGGGGGCGTTGCAGGCCTTGGGTGTCATCGTGCTGCTGGCCTTGCCCGCAGCCTGGGTGCTGCGCGGGCCCGGCCCGGCCGCTGCGCCGGGTGCTGCGACGCCGGCTGTGGCGCTGCCGGCGCGCGAGGCCATCCGCCGCGCGCTGCGCACGCCGAGCTACCTGCTGCTGTCTGCCGGGTTCTTCGTGTGCGGCTTTCACGTCGCGTTTCTCGCCACGCACCTGCCGGGCGTGGTGGCGGCCTGCGGGCTGCCGGCGCCCGTGGGGGCCTGGGCGCTGGGCGTGATCGGCCTGTTCAACATCATCGGCAGCCTGGCCATGGGATGGGCCGTGGGCCGCTGGCGCATGAAGTCGCTGCTCTCGCTGGTGTACGCCGCACGCGCGGTGGCGGTGCTGGTGTTCCTGCTGGCGCCCAAGACCGAGGCGGTGCTGCTGGTGTTCGCCGCCGTGATGGGGCTGACGTTTCTCTCCACCGTGCCGCCCACGGTGGGTTTGGTGGCCAAGTTCTTCGGCACCGGCAACATGGCGATGCTGTTCGGTCTGGTGATGCTGTCGCACCAGGTGGGGGGCTTCCTCGGCGCCTGGCTGGGCGGCCAGGTGTTTGAAGCCACCGGCAACTACGACGTGGTCTGGTACATCGACATCGTGCTGGCGGTGGCCGCGGCGCTGGTGCACCTGCCAATCAAGGAGTCGGCGCCGGTGCGTCTGCAGCCCGCCTGAGCGGACAAGGCCCGGGGCTGTCGGACAGCGCGGTAAGCGGTAGGCGTCAGCCCTGCACGACCTTCAGGTACGCGTCCCTCGTGGCCGGAGAAACCGCGTCCAGCAACTGCTCGTAGGTCGTCTGGTGGCGCACCAGCAGGCGCGCCGAGGCCACGCTGCGCGAGCGGCAATACCAGTGGCAACTGTGCTGCATCAGGTAGAGCTCGGCCAGCAGCGTGCGGGCTTTCTTGCGAGGGTCGGGTGTCGCCGTCGCGCTGTCCAGCGCCTGCGCGATGCCCCTGGCGTGCACGCGCATCACCTCTCTCAGGTCAAAACCCGGTGCGAGCAAGGCCGGCAGCCAGCGGTGGGCGTGGGGCAGGGGGTTGCGGTTGACGCGGGTGGAGGCCTCGTCGGCCTGGGACAGCTCGTCGCTGAAGCGTTGGAACTGCAGGGCCAGCTGCTGCTCGGTCGCTTCGTGCATGGACCAGATCTGCCCCTGTCGAGCGGGATCGCTCTCGCCCAGGGCCCGCATGTAGCCCTCGTTCAGGCGCTCCATCAGCTTCTCGATCTGGTGTCTGCCCAGGTGGCTCGCGAGCAGGGCGATGCGCTGGCGCTGTTCACTGGACTTCAGCAGGTAGCCGCCAACGGCGAACAGGAGGAAAAGGGTCAGGGCATCCATGGGGTGGGCGGGCGTCGTCGGGCAGCCAGTGTAGACACCTGCCAAAGATGATTGAATGGAAACGCTGCCGGTCCCCGCCGGGTCGTGGCCGGCGGCGGCAGTCCTGAAAGTTTCAGGACTCGACCTTGACGCCCTTCCAGAACGCCACACGTCCGCGGATGTTCTCGGCCTCGGGTTTCGGGTCCGGGTAATACCAGGCGGCGTCGGGGTTCAGCTCGCCGTTGACCAGCAGCGAGTGGTAGTGGGCCTGCCCCTTCCAGGCGCAGGCCGTGCGGTGGTTGCTGAAGGTCACGAAAGCGCGGTTGAGCGCGCTTTCGGGAAAGTAGTGGTTGCCCTCGACCAGCACGGTGTCGTCGCTTTCGGCGATCACGGCGCCGTTCCAGATGGCCTTCACGCCAGCACCCTCATCACTTGTTCTTCTCTTTGCCGCGCGGGATGACCGAGGTCATGGGCGGCATCGGGCGGTCCGAGGTGCCCGGTCCCTTGGGAGCGGAGGTGTCTTTTTTCGGCTTCTTTGCCATCTTTTCGTTGCGCTGTTCTTTGCCCATGGTGTGCTCCTTAGCGGGCCGCGACGTGCGGCAGAGGGTTGAATGTTAATGCCGGGCGGGCGGGGTCAAGGCCGTGCCAGGCCCAGAAATTCGGCCAGGGCCGGCGTGTCCATCGAGCCGGCGCGGGCCACGACCTGGCCGCTGGTGGCGTTGCGGGCCACGATGTAAGGCACCGACTCGGCGCCCAGACGGTCCAGCAACAGGGTGTTGGCTTTGATCGCGGCTTCGATGTCGGCCGGAATGCTGGCCGATGCGGCGGTGCCGCCCTGGCCGGCAAGGATGGATTTCTCATGGGCGCCCATGGCCTCGACCGGGTTGGCCGCCTGCATCAGCGCCGCACCCTGGGGCAGGCTCTTGGGGCCGAGCAGGGCCACCGGTGCCCAGACGAACTTGAGCTTGGTGTGCAGCGGCAGCGAGGCTTCCCACAGGTGGCTGCAATGGGGGCACTGCGGATCGAACAGCACGTAGACGGTCTGCGCGCTCATCAAGGCCCCGGCGGTGAAGCCTTTGGCCTCGGCGGCCAGCGTGTCAAATGCCTGTGCGGTGTCGATGCGGCTGGCGGCGGGGGCGCTGCCGGTCTCTTCTTTCGAGCAGGCGGCGAGCCAGAACGGGGTGGTCGCCAGAAAGGTCAGGGCAAAACGTCGTGTGGTCATGGAGCGGGATCGGTGAAAGGGGAAGCTGTTGTGATCATCGCAGAGCGAACCGGTTCCCTCAGCCCTTGGCCCGCAATCCCTGCGCCAGCGCACCCAGGGCAATGCCGCCCAACGCCCAGAGCAGGTCCGTGTTGCCGGTACCCAGTCCCGCGATGGCCGGTCCCGGGCACACGCCGCACAGGCCCCAGCCCACCCCGAACAGCGCCGCGCCCACCAGGGTGTCGCGGTTCCAATGACTCACATGCTGGTGAAAATAGCCGCCGAGCAGCGGCCGGCGCAACAGCCGCGGCCCGAAGCGGTAGGCCAGCAGGGTGACCACCACCGCACCGCCCATCACCAGCATCAGCCCGAAGTCCTGGAAGCGCAGAAAACCCAGCACCACCTCCGGTTGAACCATGGTGGACAGCGACAGGCCGAAACCGAACAGCGCGCCGCTGGCCAGCACGGCCAGCGCCTTGAGCGGGGTCATGGTGAAGCCGCTCATGCGAACCACCGTCCGACGAGGTTGGCGGTCAGGAACGCCGTGCCCATGAAGGTCAGCACCGCCGCCAGCGAGGGCCACTGCAGCGAGCCCAGGCCACAGATGCCGTGGCCCGAGGTGCAACCGTTGCCCAGCCGCGCGCCGTAGCCCACCAGCACGCCGCCGATCAGCAGTTGCCAGGCGGGGATGTCGGTTGAACCAGGTCTGCCATCGGAGAAACCGAGCGACCAGACCAGCGCCCCGAGGATCAGACCCAGCGCATAGACAAGGCGCCAGGCGCGCGAGTCCGTGAAACGCGCCTGCTGGAAGAACGGGCGCTTGACGACGAACGACCAGGTGGATGAAAACACCGTGCTCATGCCACCGACCAGACCGGTGCAGACAAACAGCAACGCGACACCCGCGCCGATGAACGCACCGCCGAGCAGGTAGTGCTGCCAGCCGAAGGGGAAGAGGGAAGCCAGTGGGTCCATGGGCATCGAAGGCTGTTCGCCCGACGCGCGGGCAGGAATGAAAAAGCCCGCTGTCCAGAAGACAGCGGGCTTATCAGATTGTGTGGTGCCGGAGAGATGAATCGAACACCCGACCTTCTCATTACGAATGAGCTGCTCTACCGACTGAGCTACACCGGCAACGCCCGCGATTATAGCGTGCCGTGGTAGCTGGTGATGCGCTCGACCTCGTTCTTCGAACCGAGAATCACGCTCACGCGCTCGTGCAGTTTGGTCGGCTTGATATCGAGGATGCGTTGCTGGCCGTTGGTGGCCGCGCCGCCCGCCTGCTCCACCAGCCAGCTCATGGGGTTGGCTTCGTACATCAGACGCAGCTTGCCGGCTTTCTGCGGTTCGCGCTTGTCCCAGGGGTACAGGAACACCCCGCCGCGCGTGAGGATGCGGTGCACGTCGGCCACCATGGAGGCGACCCAGCGCATGTTGAAGTCCTTGCCGCGTGGGCCTTCCTTGCCGGCCAGGCATTCGTCGACATAGCGCTTCACCGGCTCGTCCCAGTGCCGCATGTTGCTCATGTTGATTGCGAATTCCTTGGTGTCGAGCGGGATCTCGACGTGCTCCTTGATCAGCACGAAAGAGCCCTGTTCCCGGTCCAGCGAGAACATCGCCACCCCGTCGCCCACGGTGAGCACCAGCGTGGTCTGCGGGCCGTAGACGCAATAGCCGGCGGCCACCTGCTGGGAGCCGGGTTGCAGGAAGTCGGCCTCGCTCACCCCCGGGCTGCCTTCGGGCTTCTTGAGCACGCTGAAGATGGTGCCGATCGACACGTTCACGTCGATGTTCGACGATCCGTCGAGCGGGTCGAACATGAGCAGGTACTCGCCCTGCGGGTAGCGGTTGGGCACCACGTAGATGCTGTCCATCTCTTCGCTGGCCATGGCCGCCAGGTGGCCGCCCCATTCGTTGGCTTCGATCAGCACCTCGTTGGCGATGATGTCGAGCTGCTTCTGCATCTCGCCCTGCACGTTCTCGGTGTCGGCGGCGCCGAGGATGCCCCCGAGGTCGCCCTTGTTGACGGCCTGGCTGATGCTCTTGCACGAACGTGCCACCACCTCCAGCAGCAGGCGCAGGTCTCCGGGAATGTGGCCGTCGACGCGTTGCTGTTCGACAAGGTAGCGGGTGAGTGAGATTTTTTTGATCATGGGTTGTCCTTAGTCGGCCAGGGCGCGGGTCACGACCTCGCGCACATCGTTGCTCAGGTCTGTCTTCGCGGCCACGCGGGCGATCGCCTCTCGCGCGGCGCTGCGGTAGGGCTCGGCGAGCTTCTTCCAGCGGTCGAGCGCGCGCGCAAGGCGGGCGGCGACCTGCGGGTTGATGGCGTCGAGCTCCAGCACGCGCTCGCTCCAGAAGACATAGCCCGCCGCGTCGCCGCGGTGGAAGGCGCCGGGGTTGGCGCTGCAGTAGCTGAACACCACGCTGCGCGCCCGGTTGGGGTTCTTCAGGTTGAAGTCCGGGTGGGTCATGAGATGGCGCACCGCCGGCAGCAGGTTGCCTCCGCGGTCGGGTGCGCCGGCCTGCAGCGCGAACCACTTGTCGATCACCAGGGCCTCACCCTTGAACATCGCGTGGAAACGGACCAGGGCGTCCTGCGCCAGCGGCTGGCCGCTCACCACCAGGGCCGAGAGCGCGTTGAAGCGGTCGGTCATGTTGCCGGCGTCCTTGAAGCGCTGGTAGGCCTTGCCGGGCCAGACCACATCACCGCTGTCGCGCGCGGCCAGGCAGAGCATGGTCAGTGCAAGGCCTGCGAGCGCGCGGCGGCCGGTGCTCACCGGGTCAGGCCGGTAGGCGCCGTTGTCCTGGTGGGCGTCAAAGGCCCAGGCCCAGTCGGCCTGCAGGGCTTCAGCCAGCTGTTCGCGCATGGTCTCGCGCACGGCGTGGATGCGCTGCGGGTCCACCACGTCGAGCTGTTCGGCGATGTAGGTTTCGCTCGGCAGCGTGAGCACCAGTTCCTTGAACGCGGCGTCCAGCGTGGGGTGGCGCAACACGTCGCGCATGGCGTTCAGGTAGGCGGCATTCAGCGGCTCGTGCGCGACAGGACCGTCGGCACGGATGGCCGCCAGCGCGAGGCGCAAGGCCAGTCGCTGGCCGGCTTCCCAGCGGTTGAAGGCGTCGGTGTCGTGCGCCAGCAGGCCCAGCAACTGGGTGTCGGTGTACTCGGCGTCGAGCACCACCGGGGCCGAGAAGCCGCGCAGGATGGAGGGCACCGGTTCGGCGTCGAGGTTGACGAAGGTGAAGCTCTCGCTTTCCTGCGTCAGCACAAAGGTGCGCGTGCCACTCTCGGCCTGGTTCCAGTGGGCCAGCTGCAGCGGCAGCTCGGTGCCGCCGGCGTCCAGCAGGCCGATGGCCACCGGGATGACAAACGGCTCTTTCACCGCCTGCCCTGGCGTGGGCGCACAGCGCTGCGTGAGCGTGAGCGTGTAGCTGCGGGCAGCGGCGTCGTACACGCCACGTGCCCGCACCACGGGTGTGCCGGCCTGGCTGTACCAGCGCTTGAACTGCGGCAGCAAGCGGGCAAGGTCGCTGTCGGGGTTGGCGTCGGCGATGGCCTGGGCGAAATCGTCGCAGGTGACGGCCTGGCCGTCGTGGCGCTCGAAGTAGAGCTTCATGCCCGCAGCAAAGCCGTCACGCCCCACCAGGGTCTGCATCATGCGCACGACCTCGGCACCTTTTTCGTAGATCGTGACGGTGTAGAAATTGTTGATTTCCACATAGCTGTCGGGCCGCACGGGGTGCGCCATCGGGCCGGCATCTTCGGGGAACTGCATGGTGCGCAGCACGCGCACGTCCTCGATGCGCTTGACCGCGCGCGCCGAGGGCTCGGCGCACAGGTCCATGCTGAACTCCTGGTCGCGGAAGACCGTCAGGCCTTCCTTCAGCGAGAGCTGGAACCAGTCGCGGCAGGTGATGCGGTTGCCGGTCCAGTTGTGAAAGTACTCGTGGCCCACGACCGATTCGATGTTGGCGAAATCGGTGTCGGTCGCGGTGGCGCTGTTGGCGAGAACGTACTTCGTGTTGAAGATGTTCAGGCCCTTGTTCTCCATGGCGCCCATGTTGAAGTCGCTGGTGGCGACGATCATGAAACGTTCCAGATCGAGCGGCAGACCGAAGCGCGCCTCGTCCCAGATCACGCTGTTGATCAGCGAGTTCATGGCGTGTTCGGTCTTGTCCATGTCGCCGGGGCGCACATAGACCTGCAGCAGGTGGTGGTTGCCGCTGCGCGAGGTGATGCGCTGCTCGCGCGCCACCAGCTGGCCGGCCACCAGCGCAAACAGGTAACACGGTTTCTTGTGCGGATCGACCCACTTGGCGAAGTGGCGGCCGTCGGGCAAGGCGCCTTCTTCCACGAGGTTGCCGTTGGACAGCAGCACCGGGTACTTGGCCTTGTCGGCCCGCAGCGTGACGGTGTAGCTCGCCATCACGTCGGAGCGGTCGAGGAAGTAGGTGATGCGGCGGAAGCCCTCGGCCTCGCACTGCGTAAAGAAGGTGTCCTGGCTCACGTACAGGCCCATGAGCTGGGTGTTCTTCTCGGGGGCGCAGGTGGTGAAGATTTCCAGGTCGAAGGGCTCGGGGCCTTCGGGCAGGTTCTCCAGCACCAGGGTCTGGCCGTCCATCTTGAACGAGCAGCCGCCGCCGTTGAGCATCACCCGGGCCAGGTTGAGGTCTTCGCCGTCCAGTCGCAGCGCCTGCGCCGGCACGTCGGGGTTGCGGCGCAGGCGCATCTTGTTGAGCACGCGCGTCTTGAGCGGGTCGAGGTCAAAACCGAGATCGACGGTGTCGATCCAGAAAGCCGGGGGAGCGTAGTCTTCTCGGCGGACCACCGTGGTTGGGCCACCGGCCTCACGCAATGGGTTCATAGGGTCTCCAGGAAACGGGATGTGATCAGGGCGTGAAAATCGGGCACCTGGGCGAGCACGTGCGGCCCGCCGAGTTCATCGGCCGGGTGGGAGCTGCAGATGGCCACCGCTCGCATGCCGGCGCGGCGCGCGGCCTCGATGCCCAGCGGCGCGTCTTCAAACACGATGCAGTGTTCGGGCGCCACGCCGAGGCGGCGTGCCACCTCCAGAAAAATGGCGGGCTCGGGTTTGCCAGGCAGGCCCTCGTCGCCGCCCACCGTGGGCAGCGTCTGGCCCAGCGCGAGATGCTGGTAGGCAAAGGCCTGGTTGTGGCGGTCGCCCGCCGTGCCCACGCCGACCGCCAGCCCACGTTGTTGCGCGGCCCCCAGGAACGACTTGAAGCCCGCGACCTCGCTGAACACGGGGGCAAACAGCTCGCGGTAAACGGCTTCCTTTTCGTCGACATGGGCCTGGGCCTGCTCGCGAGAGATGTCGCCGAACAGCTCCCGCATGCACTCCACGCCGGTGCGGCCGGTGGTGCGGCGCATCAGGTCGGCCACGTCGATCGCCAGGCCACGCCGGCGCGTGAACTCGACCCAGCTGCGCTGGTGCGACGGCATGGAATCGATCATGGTGCCGTCCATGTCGAAGATCAGGGCCTGGACCATTTACACGCCTTGCTTCAGCGAGGCTTCAATGAAGGCGTCGAGGTCGCCGTCCAGCACCTTCTGCGTGGCCGAGATCTCGACGTTGGTGCGCAGGTCCTTGATGCGGCTGTTGTCCAGCACATAGCTGCGGATCTGGTGGCCCCAGCCCACGTCGGTCTTGGTGTCTTCCAGCTTTTGCTGGGCTTCCTGTTGCTTGCGCAGCTCGAAGTCGTACAGGCGCGAACGCAGGCGTTTCCACGCCACGTCGCGGTTGCTGTGCTGGCTGCGGCCGTCCTGGCACTGCACCACGATGCCGGTGGGGATGTGCGTCAGGCGCACGGCCGAGTCGGTCTTGTTGATGTGCTGGCCGCCCGCGCCGGAGGCGCGGAAGGTGTCGGTGCGCACGTCGGCCGGGTTGATGTTGATCTCGATCGAGTCGTCGATCTCGGGGTAGACGAACACCGAGGCGAACGAGGTGTGGCGACCACCCGACGAGTCGAAGGGGCTCTTGCGCACCAGGCGGTGCACGCCGGTTTCGGTGCGCAGCAGGCCAAAGGCGTAGTCGCCCTCAATCTTGATCGTGGCGCCCTTGATGCCGGCGGTGTCGCCGGCGGTCTCGTCTTCGATCGTGGTCGTGAAGCCCTTGCGCTCGCAGTACTTCAGGTACTGGCGCAGCAGCATGCTGGCCCA
>NZ_JADMKB010000081.1 GCF_018780075.1 Hydrogenophaga sp. | reverse complement strand
CGATGCCCCGGCCCGCCACCATCAGGATCAGCGTGGCGATGATGGGCTGCATGCCCACCTTGGCCACCAGCACGCCGTTCCACAGGCCGCACAGCGCGGCCACGCCGATGGCGCCCAGGAGGGCGAACGGCAGCGGGAAGCGGCTCTCGGTGCCCGCCACCGAGCCGCCGATCATCCAGGCCGCCACCGCCGCGGCGATGGCCACCACGGCACCCACCGAGATGTCGATGCCGCGCGTGGCGATCACCATGGTCATGCCCAGCGACACCAGCACCAGCGGCGCGGCGCGGTTGAGGATGTCGATCAGGCTGCCGTAGAGGTGGCCGTCGCGCCACTCGATGTGCAGGAAGCTGTCATTGAACACCGTGTTCACGACCAGCAGCAGCGCCAGCGTGATCAGCGGCCAGGCCAGGCGGTGGCGCATCGCGGCGCTCAAGGTGGTGTGTGTCATGTCAAGCGTGTTCTGCAGCAATGAGGTCGTACACGGCGTCTTCGCTGCTGCCCGCGGGCAGCTCGCCCACCAGGCGGCGGTCGCGCAACACCACGATGCGGTGCGCCACGCGCACCACCTCGCTCATTTCGGAGGAGATGAACAGCACGGCCATGCCGGCCTGCGCGAGGCGCAGGATCTGTTCCATGATTTCCTGCTTCGCGGCCACGTCGATGCCGCGCGTGGGCTCGTCGAGGATCAGCAGGCGCGGCTCGGTGGCGAGCCAGCGCGCGAGGATGGCCTTTTGCTGGTTGCCGCCCGAGAGCAGACCGATGGGCTTGTCCACGCTCTCGGTCTTGATGCCCAGCAGCTTCACGTAGCGCTCGGCCAGTGTGGCCTGCTCGGCGCGCGAGAGGAACTTGCCCATGCCCATGCGCGCCTGAAGCGCCAGCGCGATGTTCTCGCGCACCGAGAGCTCGGCCACGATGCCGTCGGTCTTGCGCTCTTCGGGGCACAGCGCCAGGCCGTGGCGGATCGCGTCCATGGGGTTGGCAAAGGCCACCGCCTGGCCGTCGATGCGCAGCACGCCGCGGTCGGGCGTCTCCAGGCCGAACAGCAGCCGCGCCAGCTCGGTGCGGCCCGCGCCCAGCAGACCGGCCAGACCCACCACCTCGCCCGCGCGCACCCGCAGGTCCACGGCCTGCAGCTGGCCGCTCTGGCCGATGCCCTCGGCCTGCAGCAGGGCCGGTGCGGATTCGTCGAACACGGGCGGCACGGGCGCCTCGGTGGACTGCGCGGCCAGCTCGCGGCCCAGCATGGCCGCGATCAACGCCTGCGCAGGCAACTCGCCCACCGGCCATTCGCCCACCCAGCTGCCGTTGCGCAGCACGGTGATGCGGTCGGAGATGGCGTAGACCTGGTTCAGGAAATGCGTCACGAACACGATGGCCAGGCCCTCGCCGCGCAGTCGGCGCAGCACCTCGAACAGCTTCTGCACCTCGTCGTCGTCCAGGCTGGAGGTGGGTTCGTCCAGGATCAGCACGCGCGACTCGATGCTGAGCGCGCGCGCAATGGCCACCAGCTGCTGCACCGCCACCGGGTGGTCGGAGAGCAGCCGCGTCACGTCGATGTCGAGCCCGATGCGCGCCACCAGCTCGCGCGCGCGCCGGTTCATCGTTGCCCAGTCGATGCGCCAGCCCTGCGCCAGGCCCAAGCGCGGGTAGCGGCCGGCGAAGATGTTTTCCGCCACCGAGAGGTTGGGGCAGAGGTTGACCTCCTGGTACACCGTGCTGATGCCCAGGCGCTGCGCGGCCCGAGGCGAGTCGGGCCACACAGAGGTTGGCCCCCGCGCTCCGCCGCTGCGCGGGTCGCTGCCCCCCGAGGGGGTGTCGCCTTGCTTGGGGCGGCCCGGCGCTGCGGCGGGCGCCGCCAGCCGCATCTGCCCGCCGCTGGCCTCCAGCACGCCCGTGAGCACCTTGATCAGCGTGGACTTGCCCGCGCCGTTCTGCCCCATCAGCGCGTGGATCTCGCCCGGGTACAGGCGCAGCTGCACGTCGCGCAGCACGGTGATGCCCGAGAACTGTTTGTGGATGCCCGTGAGCTCCAGCACGGGGGTGGGTGTGGTGGCGCTCATGGGCAATGGGGGCTTGGTCGACAGGCGCACGGTCGATCAGGCTTTGTTCTTGTTGTAAACATCAACAAGAACGGCCGCCAGCAGCACCACGCCCTTGATGACCTGCTGGTAGTCGATGCCGATGCCGAGGATGGACATGCCGTTGTTCATCACACCCATGATGAAAGCGCCGATCACCGCGCCCATCACCTTGCCCACACCGCCCGAGGCCGAGGCCCCGCCGATGAAGCAGGCGGCGATCACGTCGAGCTCGAAGCCCAGGCCGGCTTTCGGCGTGGCGGTGTTCAGCCTCGCGGCGAACACCAGGCCGGCCAGCGCGGCGAGCACGCCCATGTTGACGAAGGCGTAGAACGACAGGCGCTCGGTCTTGATGCCCGAGAGCTTGGCGGCCTTCTCGTTGCCGCCCATGGCGTAGATGCGCCGGCCGATGGTGGTGCGGCTGGTGACGAAGTCGAACAGCACGATCAGCAGCGCCATCACGATCAGCACGTTGGGCAGGCCCTTGTACGAGGCCATCAGGTAGGCAAAGTAGATGAGCAGCGCGGAGAACACGGCGGTCTTGATCAGGAAGAAGGCGGTGGGCTCGGCGTGCACGCCGTGGCGAAGCCGGTTGGCGCGCGAGCGCACGCCGGCCACGGCCAGCGCCGCGGCGACCGCCACGCCCAGCAGCAGCGAGGTCAGGCGCAGACCCTCGGCGTTGAACAGGTCGGGGATGAAGCCCGAGCTGAGCATCTGGAAGGCGTCGGGAAACGGCCCCACCGACTGGCCCGCCAGCAGCGCCAGCGCCAGGCCCTTGAACACCAGCATGCCCGCGAGCGTGACGATGAAGGAGGGGATGCGCGAGAAGGCGACGAACCAGCCCTGCGCCGCGCCGATCAGGCCGCCGCACAGCAGGCAGACGATGGAGGCCGGCACGAAGTGCCATTCGTACTCCACCATCAGCACCGCCGCGAGCGCGCCGATGAAGCCGCAGACCGAGCCCACCGAGAGGTCGATGTGGCCGGCCACGATCACCAGCAGCATGCCCAGCGCCATGATGACGATGTAGCTGTTCTGCAGCACCAGGTTGGTCAGGTTCAGGGGCTGCATCAGCGTGCCCTCGGTCATGTACTGGAAGAAGCCCATGATGGCCACCAGCGTGATCAACATGCCGTATTCGCGGAAGTTGTGCTTCAGGTGGTCGAGCGGCGACTTGCCGTGAGCGGCGGCCGGAGCGGCGGTGGTGTCGACGGACACCACGGTGGGGGTGGAGGTCTGGTTCATCTCAACTGGCTTTCACGATGGCGCGCATGATTCGTTCCTGGGAGGCTTCCGCCGTGGGCATCTCGGCGATGAAGCGGCCTTCGTTCATCACGTAGATGCGGTCGGTGATGCCGAGCAGCTCGGGCATTTCCGACGAGATCACGATCACGCACTTGCCCTCGGCCGCCAGCTGGGCGATGAGGGTGTAGATCTCGTACTTGGCGCCGACGTCGATGCCCCGCGTGGGCTCGTCGAGGATCAGCACCTCGGGGTTGGTGAAGAGCCATTTGCTCAGCACCACCTTCTGCTGGTTGCCGCCCGAGAGGTTGAGCGTTTTCTGGTCCACGCCCGAGCAGCGGATGCGCAGCTTCTCGCGGTAGTCCTGCGCCACCCGGTGCTCGCGCCCGTTGTCGATCACGGTGGCGGAGGACACGCCGCCCAGGTGGGCCAGCGACACGTTGAACTGGATGTCTTCGTTCAGCACCAGGCCGTTGCCCTTGCGGTCTTCGGTGACGTAGGCCAGGCCGTGGCGCACGGCCTTTTCCACCGTGCTCACGTCGATGGGCTGTCCGTGCAGCCGCACCTCGCCGCTGATGCGGGTGCCCCAGGAGCGGCCAAAAATGCTCATGGCCAGCTCGGTGCGACCCGCACCCATGAGCCCGGCGATGCCCACGATCTCGCCGCGCCGCACATGCAGATCGATGCCCTTGAGGAACTCGCGGTCGTTGTGGTGCGGGTGGAAGGCGCGCCAGTCGCGCACCTCGAACACGGTGTCGCCGATGTCAGGCTGGCGCCGGGGGTAGCGGTCGGCCATCTCGCGGCCCACCATGGCCTGGATCACGCGGTCTTCGCTCACCGGCGCGGCGCGGCAGTCCATGGTCTCCACGGTGCTGCCGTCGCGCAGCACGGTGATCGAATCGGCCACGCGGGAGATCTCGTTGAGCTTGTGCGAGATCAGGATGCAGGTGATGCCCTGGCTTTTCAGTTCGAGCAGCAGGTCGAGCAGCGCCTGGCTGTCGTTTTCGTTCAGGCTGGCGGTGGGTTCGTCCAGGATCAGCAGCTTGACCTGGCGCGACAGCGCCTTGGCGATCTCCACCAGCTGCTGCTTGCCCACACCCAGGTGGGTGATCAGCGTGTCGGGCGACTCCTTCAGGCCCACCTTGGCCAGCAGCGCCTGCGTCTTGCTGTGCGCGACCATCCAGTCGATCACGCCGTAGCGGGCCGGTTCGTTGCCCAGGAAGATGTTCTCCGCGATCGACAGCAGTGGCACCAGCGCGAGCTCCTGGTGGATGATGATCACCCCCAGGTGTTCGCTGTCGCGGATGCCGTCGAAGCGGCGTTCCTGCCCTTCGAAGACGATCTCGCCGCTGTAGCTGCCGTGGGGGTAGACCCCGGAGAGCACCTTCATCAGGGTCGATTTGCCGGCGCCGTTTTCACCGACGATGGCGTGGATCTCGCCGGCGCGCACGCGCAGGTTCACCTGGTTGAGCGCCACCACCCCGGGAAAGGTTTTGCGGATGTTCCGCATGTCGAGCATCATGGTCTGGGCGTGTCCGTGGGGGCCAGGAACGTCCGGTCCGGAAGACCCGCCGCCCGCGAGGCCTTGTGGGCTCGCGGGCGACGGGGTTCCCCCGGCCGGGGGGGCTCACTTGATCTGCGATTCCTTGTAGTAACCGCTGCCGACCAGGACGCTGTTCCAGTTGGACGCGTCCACCGACACCGGCTTGAGCAGGTACGAGGGCACGACCTTCACGCCGTTGTTGTAGGTCTTGGTGTCGTTGATCTCGGGCTGCTTGCCCGAGAGCGTGGCGTCCACCATGTTGGCCGCGACCTTGGCCAGTTCGCGCGTGTCCTTGAACACCGTTGAGGACTGCTCACCCTTGAGGATGGACTTGACCGAGGGCACTTCCGCGTCCTGGCCGCTCACCACGGGGCAGGGCTGTTGCGCCGTGCAGTAGCCCACGCCCTTGAGCGAGGACAGGATGCCGATCGACAGGCCGTCGTAGGGCGAGAGCACGGCGTGCACCTTGTCCTTGCCGTAGAAGGCCGAGAGCAGGTTGTCCATGCGCGACTGCGCCACGGCGCCGTCCCAGCGCAGCGTGCCGACCTTGTTCATGCCCATCTGCTTGCTGCGCACCACCAGCTTGCCGCTGTCGATGTAGGGCTTGAGCACGCTCATGGCGCCGTCGTAGAAGAAGAAGGCGTTGTTGTCGTC
>NZ_JADMKB010000159.1 GCF_018780075.1 Hydrogenophaga sp. | reverse complement strand
AGCTGGTACGACACCGGGTTGCCCACCTTGTTGGTCTTGCTGCCGTTGCTCAGCAGGCGGATGGTGGCCGGGTCGAACTTCTGCGCCGCCTGCTTCTCGGTCGCCACCGTGCGCTGCGTGGTCTGCATGGTGCTGGTGCGCGGGCCGCCGGCCGTGTTGGGCAGCACCACCGGGTCCATCTCGGTCAGCGAGTTGGCCTCGCCGTCCACGTCCATGTCGAGGCGGAAGTTGTAGATGTGCTGGTGCGTGGTGCCCACGATGTTGTGGTCGATCAGCGTGCCGTATTTCGTGTCGTCGGCGGCGCTGGCGTCGGTCATGGTGCGCGCCTTCACGCCCTTGACGGCCTCGATGCCGGTGGCGCCCGCGTTGATGCCGATGGTGCCGTTCTCGGCGAACACCCAGTCGAACATGTAGTCGTAGTTGCCCACGGTGCTGATCCAGCGCACCACCAGCTCGCGGCGCTCGGCGCTCACGTTGGGCTTGCCCATTTCCTGGTGCTTGTACTCGGGGCCGGCGTAGCGCTCGAACACCGCGATCGCGTTGGGGATCGTCATCGGCGCGCCGCTGGAGTCGGCGATGGTGGCGTCGAGGTAGACCGCGTTCTGTGGCGCGTCCTTGCCCGGCTCGATGCTCGACGTCAGCGTGCCCATGCCGTACTCACCCGAGTCCAGGTAGGCCTTGAAGTACCAGCCCACGTCCGGGTCGCCGTAGGGCACGATCATGCCGCCCAGCGTGCCCTCGTACATCACCTTGCGAGGGGTGCCCTTGTCGTTGTAGGTCACGGTCGAGAGCGAGAGCCCGGTGCGCGAGTTCAGGCCGATGTGGAAATCCCAGTTGCGCCAGTGCAGCGTGTTGCCGCTGATGGTGTAGTTCTTGCCCTCGGGCTCGGTGATGTGCAGCGGCTTGTGCGGCGCGCTGCCTTTGCCGGCGCTGCCGTCGTAGGGCGTGGGCTTCATGGGCACGGGGATCACGCCCGCGTCCTCGATCTTGATGACCTGCTTTTTCTCCAGGTCCACCACCGCCACCAGGTTCTCGATCGGGTGCGCCCAGTAGTTGTTGTCGCCCACGTCGAGGTAGCTCACCACCTTGAGCAGGCGCTCTTCCTGTTTCAGCCCGTCCTTGCCGTCGAAGTAGCCCACGGTGAGTGGCGTGGCCACCACCTTCTTCACGTCGTTGATGCCGCGCAGCGCCAGCGCCTTGGCGTATTCCGGGCTGCCCTCGATGGCCGCCTGAACCCCGGCGAAGTCGTCGATCAGCACCATGCCGTGCGCGCCCTCCACCGGCTGCCACTGCGTGAGCTTCTTCGTGGCCAGGTCCACCGTGCCCTCGATCAGCTTGCGGCCGTCGAGGATGACGAACGCCGCCTGGCGCGGCGCCTGCACCGCCTTGCCCTCCAGCGCGTGCGCCCACACCTGGTCTTTCGGTGGCGCCTTGAGCACGATCTCGGTGAAGCGGTGGCCGGGTTTGAACTGGCCCGAGGCTTTCAGCACCTCCAGCGTGGCCTTGATCTCGCCCGCCGTGAGCGGGTTCAGCGGGTGGGGCTTGCGCTCGACCACGAAGGTCTTGTCCAGGCCCGACTGGAACACCTGCTGGAAGAAATCGTGCGCCACATAGGGTGCGCCTTTGCGCATCACCACCGGCACGCCCAGCCGCAGCGTCGCGCCGTTGACCTGCGCCGTTTTCGCGCCCGGCTTCACCCGCACCAGGGTGCTGTTGCGCGAGAGCGTGAACAGCTGGGCGTAGGCGTCCCAGTGCACGGTGGCGTTGAAGTCTTGGGCGGCCTTCTTCAGCGGCACCATCTTGGCGGCGGCGCCGTGGGCCAGGGCCTGCGGTGCCCACAGCGCGGCGGCGGCCAGGGCGACGGCACTCAGTGCCAGGGGGAGGGAGCGGGTGGTCATCGTGGGGTTCCTCGTGAAGCGGGATCGGACAGAACCCGCACCTTAGGACGCCCCCGCACCGAGGGGTTATCCGTATTTGGCAAATCTGCGCCCGGGCCAACAATGGCGCACAACTTGCATCGGTGAGCGCATGAACTTCGATCACTCCCACAAACGTGCACGCGACGCCGGCGAGCAGGCCGCCAGCCTGCACGACTGGGACCAGCGCTACGAGCAGCTCTCGGCCGGTCGCTTCGAGGGCGTGGTGGACGAACTGCGCGTGGGCCCGGTGCAGGTGTTTGCCGAGCGCGCCAACCAGACCGTGATGCAGGCGGGCCGCGTCTGTGCCGACCGCGTCGCCGTCGCGCTCGTGCGCGCCGAGTCCTCGCCCGGCTGGTTCAGCGGCCACCGCCTGCAGGGCGAACAGCTCATCGGCGTCGCCGCACAAGGCGAGTTCGACCTCGTGGCCGGTGCCGACATGCAGATCCTCGCGCTCTCGGTCGACCTGGCGGCCCTGCGCGAGTTGGTGGCCCAGGTGGACGGCCCCGACGCCGAGCTGCCCCCGGTGCCCCTGCTGCTGAACGCCTCGCGCGCGGCCTGCGCCGAATACGGCCTGCTGCTCAACGCCGCGCTGGGGTTCGCGCACAGCCCGGCCGACCTCAGCGCCCAACCCGCCTCGCGCCGCATGCTCGCGCTCTCGCTCTGCGACGCCCTGCTCGCCAGCCTGCGCTCGGGCGAGCCGGTGGGCGCGCTGCCCGCCTCAGCCGCCAGCCGCCGCCGCATCGTGGCCCGCGCGCGCCAGTACATGCAGGCGCACGCGCAAGAGGTGATCGCCGTGCCCGACCTCTGCCAGGCCATCGGCACCTCGCGCCGCGCGCTGCAGTACGCGTTTGAAGAGGTGATGCAGATCAGCCCCGTCACCTACCTGCGCGCCATGCGCCTCAACCAGGTGCGCAGCGAGCTGCGCCAGAACCGGGTGGCGCCCGTGGGCGACGTCGCGGCGCGCTGGGGCTTCTGGCACCCCTCGCGCTTCGCGAGCGACTACAAGGCCATGTTCGGCGAGCTGCCGTCGGCCACGCGCGGCGCCCGCGCCGTGGCATGAGCGCAGCGCCGGGCCGCTCCCAAGCCAGCTCGCACCGCAGCCCGAAGGGCGAAGGTACCCCAATGAGCCTCATGAACCCGCTGCCCACCGCCACCGGCGACTGGTTCAGCTTCCGCGACCTCGGCGAGGGCATCACCCTCATCACCGAGCCGCACGTGATCCCGCTGCTCCGCTGCAACATCTGGCACATCCGCGGGCGCGGGCTCGACCTCATGGTCGACACCGGCCTCGGCGTCAGCAGCCTGCACGCCGCCTCGCGCCACCTCTTCGGTCAACGCATCGCCGCGCTCGCCACGCACGTGCACCTTGACCACGTGGGCGGCCACCACGAGTTCGCCGAGTGCTGGTGCCACCGCCTCGAAGCCGACGCGCTCACGCGGGCCGACCCCGACGGCACGCTGGCCGACTTCGACCTCAACGAGGTGAACATCGACGTGCCCGGCTACGCCACCGGCGGCCCCGCCCTCACCGCCCTGCCCACGCCCGACTACGACCTCTCGGCCTGGGAAATCCAGCAGGCCACCGTCACCCGCCGGCTGGACGAAGGCGACACCATCGACCTCGGCAACCGCCACTTCGAGGTGCTGCACCTGCCCGGCCACTCGCCCGGCAGCATCGGCCTGTGGGAAGCGAAAACCGCCACCCTGTTCTCCGGCGACGCCATCTACGACGGCCCGCTGCTCGACAACCTGCACCACTCCGACCGCGTGGCCTACGCGCGCACCATGGAGCGCCTGCTGGCGCTGCCCGTGAGCGTGGTGCACGCGGGGCACGACCCGAGCTTCGGGCGCGAGCGGCTGCGGGAGTTGGTGCGGGCCTACCTCGACGGGCTGGACCGCGCGGCCTGAACAGGCGTCAGAGATACGCCTGGCGCTGGTGGCGCAAGGCGTCGCGGTCGATGCTGGCGCGCAGCAGCTCGCGGTCGGCCGCGCTCACGCCCCTCTGGGCGAAATGCGCGTCCCACCCGTTCACCGTGCGCGCCACCTGCTGGACCAGCTCGACGGCCCGAGCCTTTTTGATGCCGAACTCGCTCAGCTCCGTCAGCGCGTTGTCCAGACTCGACACCGCGCCCGCGTGGCCCACCGACATGGCCTGGTAACCCAGGTTCTGCAGCGTGGGCACCACGTCGTAGGCCGGGGTCAGCTCGTGGTAGCCGTCGAATGCCAGCCGCACGCTGTGGTTGCGCTCGTGGTCGTCGGTGTTGTCCATGAGGATGTTGAACACCATGCGCCGGAACAGCTCTTCGCGCATCGCGCCCTGCCGGTCCGGGTGGCCCAGGCGCAGCAGCACCGTGGCCAGGGCGCCGTAGCTCTCGGGCAGGCGCGCGGCGCGCAACAGCGTCTTGGCCGACAGGCAGTGCAGGCGGATGTCGCCCACGCGGTCAAAGCGCTGAATGGTCAAGGCGTGGCGCGCCTTGCCATGGCGCGGCGGCAGCGGCAAGACGCTGGTCGTTGCGACGCTCATGCCGGCCAGGGCCGCCAGCGTCATCGTGGCGTGCTCGACCAGGGGCGTGTCCACCGTGTCGTCCAGCTCGCTGAACTTCACCACGCACGGGCCTGCATCGGTTTGCAGCAGAGCCTTGGGACGCGCGCCGCCCAGCGTCACGCCGGGCTGGATCAGTCGCTGCAGGTCCGCCGTGATCGGGGCCTGGGTCTGCACGTCCTCGACGGCGGCGCTGAGCCGGGCGAGGTCGCCGAGCACCGGGTACGGCCCCAGGCGGCGGGGCATGTACTGCTCGGCCGACACCGAGACCCCAAGCGCCCCGAAGCGGTCGTCGCCCGCAAACAGCAGCATTTCCAGCACCGACAGGCGCGCTGGGCGCTCGATCTGGCGAATGATGCGTTCGCCCCAGCGGTCCGGCCGGGCATCGTCGATCGCGCCCGGCGCACTGCCTTTTTCGCCCGCCGAGAAGGTCTGACCGTGCACCTGCGGCAGGTCTTCGCTCAGCGGGAAGTTCCACCACGAAGCGTCATAGGTGAAGGTGGCGCAGTCGGGCACCAGTGGCGACAACCGCAGCTCACCCACCAGGGTGGGCGCCGCCGGGTTGACCAGGGCCCAGACGTACAGCGTGTCCTGGGGCACATAGGTGCTGGGGGTGATGTCGGGCGCGGTCATCGAGGCTGCTTCGGCGACGCCGCCATCAGGGCCGCCAGCCCTTCGGCCGCGGGATGGCGCTGCCCGGGGGTGCCCGGCGCCCGCCTGGGCAAGGCGGCCAACGCGCGTGCCCCCGTCTGCGCAGCGGCCGGCGCATAAGGCCGCAGCTTCTGGCGCACCTTGTTCACCTCGCGCTCCAGCGCCGCGTGGTCGTTCTCCGGCGAAACCAGGTCCGCCAGGCCGACGGTCGGGTTGATCAGCCACAGGCACATCACATACGACGCCATCGCCACCGACGGGTCCCCGCGCTCGATGCGCGCCATGGTCGGCTGCGACACCCCCAGCTTCCGGGCCCATTGCAGCTGCGTCTCGCCGCGCCGCTTGCGGGCGACGACGATGTTCTGCGCCAGCCGCTCAATCTCCTGAAGGACGGCTTGGGGGTAGGCGGCGGGGCTGGTGTTCTGTTTGGGCATACATAGATGTCGTAAAAAAACAAAAAAATAACAATCTATGTTGGCTTATAGCATGGTGTGCTGCCCACTTCAAGCAGGGGATGGGCGCCTCTCTGTCGAAGTCGCATCCAGGAAGAAAGTCCTGTAAAGGATCATAGATACTTTGAAAATCTATACAAACAAACATCTATAAATTTCTATGCCAACCTGCGTTTTTGCGCATGCCTTCAAGTGTCAAGCACTGAACTAGGATGGCGAGCATCCTGCTTTGCTGT
Organism: Hydrogenophaga sp.; assembly: GCF_018780075.1. Taxonomy (GTDB): domain Bacteria; phylum Pseudomonadota; class Gammaproteobacteria; order Burkholderiales; family Burkholderiaceae_C; genus Hydrogenophaga. The sequence continues at coordinate 21,989 of NZ_JADMKB010000159.1, read as the reverse complement.
TGTTTCCATTGCTATCGGAGCGCTTCTTCATGCCCACACCCGAGCACGTCCTTGGCCCGCTTCGCGCCAGTGCAGACCCAGACGCCAAGGTTCTTGTTCTGTTGGCCGAAGCTGGCGCTGACCTCCAAAAGCCACACGTACCGGAATTTGCTTTTGAGGTCGAGACGGCGGATATTGCCCAGGCCATCGCCAACGAACTGTCTTGTCTTGGCCTCGGCTTTGACGTTGACCTGTACGCGCCTGCACCAGAGGATGCAAACCCCAACCACTGGGTGGTTGCCAAACGCACAATGGTCCTTGATCTTCCCGTCGTCATGGAGCTGTCGGCGCAGTTCGAGGCCCTGGCGGTCAAACACCACGTCAGCTACGACGGGTGGGGCGCAGAAATCGTCGAATGACCCGGAGCACTCTGCGCCTGTCCCCGGTGGCGGGATGTCTCCAGTCAACTCGCCTCGTCTGGATCTGACCCGGCTCGCAGTCCAGCCCTTCGGCCAACTTGCGCAGCTGCTCCAGCCCAACGCCTGATTCGGCCACGGCACGCCCCATGCTTGCCTTCCCCGCATGGACCCTGCCGCCCCCCTCGCCCCCACCCCTCACGCCCACTCCTGGTTCGACGACGCCCACGCGCTCATCGCCGGCTCGCTCTTCGTCGCGCTGGGCATGACCATGTTCGGCCACGCCGGGCTGCTCACCGGCGGCGTGGCGGGCGTCGCCTTTCTGGCCAGCTACGCCAGCGGCCTTGCCTTCGGCCTGCTCTTCTTCGTGTTCAGCCTGCCGTTTTTCGCGCTCTCCTGGTTCCGGCTCGGCCCCGCGTTCACCTTCAAGAGCTTCGGCGCCGTGGCGCTCGTGTCCGCCTGCACCACGCTGGCGCCCAAAGTGGTGCGCTTCGAGCTGCTCAACCCCTGGGTCGCCTCGGTGCTCGGCGGCTTCCTGATCGGCTTCGGCCTGCTCGCGCTGCTGCGCCACCAGGCCAGCGTGGGCGGCGTCAACATCCTGGCGCAGTGGCTGCAACAGTCCCGAGGCTTCAGCGCCGGCAAGGTGCAGATGGGGGTGGACCTGGTGGTCGTGCTCGCGGCGCTGATGGTCGTGCCGCCCGTGCGCGTGGCGCAATCGGTGGTGGGCGCCGTCGCCATCGGCGCCATCCTCGCGCTCAACCACCGGCCGGGGCGCTACCTCGGGGTGTGAGCGGCGGCGGTCAGGCGGACGCCGGCCCGCCCGCCTTCTTCCTCGCGATGCGGTCCCAGTCTTTCAGCGTCTGCTGCAGGCGGTTTTTCGCGTCGGTGTGGCTCTGGCCGAAGGCGTCGTGCAGCCGCTGGCGCAAGGCCTCGTCGGGCGGCGGCGCGGCCAGGGCCTTGAGCCGGTCGATCACCAGCATCACCACCTGAAAGCTGCCCGACTTCACCGCCATCGTCAGCGGCGTCTGCCCGTCGGCCGCCGCGTCCAGCACGTTGGCGCCGTGTTCAATCATGTGCTTCACCAGCCCGGGCTTACCCTCCGCACAAGCCCAGTGCAGCGGCACCAGCCCGCCGTCCAGCCGCACATTGAAATCGGCGCCGGGCGCGAGGTGCTCCGCGGCCAGGGGCCAGCCGGAGGCTTTGATCATTTGTTGGAGTTGCCAGGGGGTCATAGGAGAGCGCGTGTCGGGTGGCGTTGAATCCACTGAGGGTATGCGAGTACCGAGCAGTTTTTGACAAGGCTTGCGACTTTGTTGACGACTGCGATTGTGGGTATCCTGCGTTTAACCGTTTTAGTCAAAGTCGGGCCCGACATGGATGACCAGAGCCAATTTGAGCAGTTGCTGCATGTACTCAGGGCAGTGCTGCCTCCAGCTGTCGTCACAACTTGCGAGAGCCTCAATGCGCATGGCGAGTGGGAACTTGCACTTGGCCATTGCAAGGCTCACTTGCGAGACATACAACTTTCGGAATCAGCTGCCGCGCTACTAACCGCCTGCGAAGCTCGCTTTGGCAACAAGCCAAACGATGTAGGCCCTTCCGTAGAAACATAGCCGATATGCGCACCGCAGTGGCACAACTCATCGCTCTTGGCCAGTTCCCAGGTGAAGCCAATGCATCGGTGCCACGCGTTCAAGCATTCGAGTCTTTGTTGAAGACGATAGAGCCACCACTGACCAGGGATGAAGCCTTGACCGTCTTGGGTGTCTTTGGGGAAGACAGTTGCTTCGGCTTGGCTTGGTCGTTGATTCACCTCGTGGAAACGGCGCCTGGTTGGCCTTACGCAGCGGCACTCCATGAAAGTCCCAATCCCTGGGTCAAGTTGCTGCTGGACCGAGCGGGGTAAGGTTTAGTGGTGACTCACTGGGGCTTGTCCTGCATGGGTCCCCGTCACCGACAAGCCTGTTTGAACTTCACAGAAGATGCTTCGCCCCGCAACCTTCTATCTGCTGGCCCTGGTCATCGGCTCGCTGCTCGTGTCCACCGTCGAGGTGCTGGCCTACTGGCGCGACGCGGAGCCTTCCAGCCAGATCGTGGCTGCCTGGCCGGTGATATTTCTTGTCTTGCTGGTCCTCTGGGTGGTGGAGGACAGCAAGGCGCAGCCAGGGATCGACAAGCCTTTCGAGTTCGAGTTCCTGGTATTCATCTGGGCCATTCCTTATCTGCCCTACTACCTCTGGCGCACCCGACGATGGCGAGGCATGTTGTTGCTGATCGGTTTGGTGCTGCTGTACTTCCTCGGCTACTTGGGCCAGTGGGCGGTCTACCTTTCTTACTGAACCTGCACGATGGCTGAGCCTCGAGACACATCCCAATCTCATTCAACGCGGTCCCAGCGCGTCTGGCTGTTTCTGATTCTGGGTTTCACCGGGAGCGGAGTGGGAACCCTGTTGGCCCTGTTTTTCGGCATGTCGTCCTGGCCGGATGCGCGTCTGTTCGTCCTGGTGGGCGCAGCCAGCGGGCTGGCGCTGGCAAGTGCCCTGGCACCAAACCTGCTTAAACTCAGACACAGAGAGGCGAGTGCACCAAACCGGTGATTCGCTGCCTTGAAGACCGCTAGGGTTCCGGGCGCTGCTCATACATCTATGTAGAGCGCGCCGTCTGGTCCGAGAGCAGTCGGCCACGATCGTGTGGCTCCACGGAGGGACAAAAGCCCGGGAGATGCTTCGCTGCTTGCGCACGAGCCTCTCTCGCCGTTTGTCCCTCTGGTCAGGAGCCTCGCATGTCCCAGCTTCCTCCCCTCGCGCCGTCCCTTGCCGGGTCGGCCGCTGCATTGCCGCCGGCCCCAGCCCCGGTGGCCGCAACGGCATCAGCGCCCGCGCCCGTCGCCACACCAACGCCTCCAACACCGAAGCGCCGCCGCACCGGCTTCTGGACGGTGCGCGCGCCGATCTCCCGCCGCGCCTACTGGGTGCTGGCCGTCACCGGGCTGGTCACGCCGCTGCTGATGTGGGCGGCGCTGGCGGCCTGGGGTGGCATGGACCCGACCTTCATGCCCTCGCCGCTGGCCGTGTTGTCCAAGACCTGGGACTGGGCGCTGGAGAACAACCTGCTGGAAGACATGGGCATCAGCGTCTACCGCGTGGTCGCGGGCTTCGTGCTCTCGGCGGTGATCGCGCTGCCGCTGGGCCTGCTGATCGGCTCGTTCCGTTCGGTGCAGGCGCTGCTGGAGCCGCTGACCGACCTGATCCGCTACATGCCGGCGGTGGCCTTCATTCCGCTGGTGATGCTGTGGGTGGGCATTGGCGAGGGTTCCAAGATCGCCATCATCTTCATCGGCACCTTTTTCCAGATGGTGCTGATGGTGGCCGAGGACGTGCGCCGCGTGCCGGCCGCGCAGGTGGAGGCGGCGCAGACCATGGGCGCGAGCCGCTGGGAGCTGGTCGAAAAAGTGATCCTGCCCAGCGCTAAGCCGGCGCTGCTCGACACGCTGCGCATCACCATGGGCTGGGCCTGGACCTACCTGGTGGTCGCCGAGCTGGTGGCCGCGAACTCGGGCCTGGGCTACGCGATCCTGCGCGCGCAGCGCTTCCTGCAGACCGACACCATCTTCGCCGGGATCATCGTCATCGGGCTCATCGGGCTGGTGACGGACCAGCTGTTCCGCTGGGCGCACCGCCGCGCCTTCCCCTGGCTGTACCTGAAAGGCTGATGCGATGAACACCCCCATCACCCCGCTGCCCAAGATCTCGATCCGCAGCCTCTTCAAACACTTCGACGGCGCGCCCACCAACGCGCTGGAGAACGTGGACTTGGACATCGGCGCCAACGAGTTCGTCACCTTCGTGGGCGCCTCGGGCTGCGGCAAGAGCACGCTGCTGCGCACCATCGGCGGGCTCGAAACACAGACCAGCGGCGAGCTGCTGGTGGACAACCGGCCGGTCACCGGCCCGGGCATCGACCGCGCCATGGTGTTCCAGCACTACAGCCTCTACCCGTGGATGACGGTGTGCCAGAACATCAAGTTCTGCCGCCAGCTGCACGCCCACACCAAAGACCGCACCTCGGCCGACGTGGAGGCCGCCGACGGCCGGGCCGACGCGCTGCTGCGCCTGATGGGCCTGCAGGCCTCGGCGGGCGCCTGGCCCAACCAGCTCTCGGGCGGCATGCAGCAGCGCGTGGCCATTGCGCGTGCGCTCATGGGCCGGCCCGATATCGTGCTGATGGACGAGCCCTTCGGCGCGCTCGACGCGCAGACGCGCGAGGTGATGCACGACCTGATCCGCTACGTGCACAAGCTCGAGAAGGCCACCATCGTGTTCGTGACGCACGACGTGGAGGAAGCGCTGTACCTGGGCTCTCGCGTGGTGCTGATGGCGCCGCGCCCCGGGCGCATCGACACCATTTACGACGTGCCGTTTGGCGACCAGCGCGTGCAAGACCTCAAGCACGAGCCGGCGTTCGTGCGCCTCAAGCGCGACATCCTCGATCGCATCCGCGAGACCTCCGGCATGAAGACCGATCTGGAACAGCTGCAGCGCCTGTCGGGCGCGAGCGTTTGAATTTTTCAGGAGACACACCATGAACCCACAAGACATTGCAGACCCCCTCTCCGTGGTGCCGACCAACCCGCCGCAGGCCGCGCCGGTGGACGCACCCGCGCTGTGGCAACGCTTCCCCACCGCTTCGCTGATGGGTGTGGACTCGGCCCGCGCCATGTGGAGCGAGGTGGTGCCCGGCGGCAGCCACTGGAGCTGGCGCATGCCGCGCGGCAGTGCCATTCGTTTTGTGGCCCTGGAGGCCGGGGCCAACGTGAGCCTGGTGCTCTACAGCGCGCTTGAGAAGCTGGAGCGCTACAACATGCCCGACAGCCTGAAGGCGCAGCACACGGCGCACTACACGCAAGGCCATGTGCTCATGAGCGACATGGGCCGCAGCATGGCCAGCTTCACGGCCGACAGCCTGGGCTGGCACGACCCGCTGGGCGCCCTGCTCGACAACGAGCTCATGGCCGCCAAGTACGGCGAGCAGCGCTACGAGCAGGCGCGCAACGCCATGTACCGATCCGGCAAGGACGGCCTGCTGATCGAGATCGGCAAGTACGGCCTGACACGGCGCGACCTGATCGCGCCGGTGAACCTGTTCAGCAAGGTGAGCGTGGACGCGCAGGGCCGCTTCGGCTTTGCGGCGGACCACGCGAAGGCGGGCGACTTCGCGGAGCTGCGCTTCGACATGGACGTGATCCTCGCCGTGTCCAGCGCGCCGCACGCGCTGGACCCAACGCCGGTGTACGCGCCCAAGAAAGTGGGCCTGCTGGCCTGGCGCTGCGGCGCCGCGCCGGCCGACGACTTCTGCCGCGCCTTCCGCCCTGAAAACGCGCGTGCCCTGCACAACAGCGACATGTTGTACCTGTGAGGAGAACCACGATGAACACCGCCACCGACATCCGCATCCTTGAAAGCCAGCTCGACCCGGCCCACGCCGTGCTGAACCAGCGCCACCCCGCGGGCGAGCCCATCCTGTTCGCCGTCAACAAAGGCCAGACGCTGCGCATCGTCGACCTCGAAGGCAACCAGGCCGCCGACGTGATCTTCTACAACCGCGATGACCTGGCCGAGCACTACAGCGCGACCGACACCATGGTCCACCAGGGTGGCATCTACCTGACCACCGGCTCCGTGATCCGCAGCAACGACGGCCGGCCCATGCTCACCATCGTGGCCGACACCTGTGGCCGCCACGACACGCTGGGCGGCGCCTGCGCGGCCGAGAGCAACACCGTGCGCTACGCGCTGCAGAAGAAGTACATGCACAGCTGCCGCGACAACTACCTGATCGCCCTGCAGCGCGCCGACATGGGCCTCACCAAACGCGACCTGGTGCCCAACATCAACTTCTTCATGAACGTGCCGGTGACGGAAGGCGGCGACCTGAAGTTCGACGACGGCGTGTCCGGCCCGGGCAAGTACGTGGAGATGCGCGCCGAGATGGACGTGTGGGTGCTGATCAGCAACTGCCCGCAGCTCAACAACCCGTGCAATGCGTACAACCCGACGCCGATTCAGTTGCTGGTATGGGACCCGGCCTGACCGATCTTGTGTGAACCGCTGCTGCGGGACGGCCCGCAGCTTCCAGCCCCATTTGCAGGACGGCCTGCCCCGGAGACTTCATGTTCAGCAAGGTCCTGATTGCCAACCGCGGCGCCATCGCCTGCCGCATCATCCGCACGCTCAAACAGCTGGGCGTACAGAGCGTGGCCGTGTATTCCGAAGCCGACGCACAGGCGCGCCATGTGCGCGAGGCCGACGAGGCCTACCTGCTCGGCCCCGCGCCCGCCGCCGAGAGCTACCTGCGTGCCGACCGCATCCTGCAGATCGCGAAGGACTGCGGCGCGCAGGCCATCCACCCCGGCTACGGTTTCCTGTCGGAAAACCCGGGCTTCGCCGAAGCCTGCGAGGCCGCGGGCATCGCCTTCATCGGCCCCACGCCGGCGCAGATGCGCGCCTTTGGCCTCAAGCACACGGCGCGTGATCTGGCTGAGCAGCGCGGTGTGCCGCTGCTGCCGGGCTCGGGCCTGTTGCAAGACCTCGCGCAGGCGCAGACCGAGGCACAGCGCATCGGCTTCCCGGTGATGCTCAAGAGCACGGCGGGCGGCGGCGGCATCGGCATGCGGCTGGTGTGGAATGCGGCCGAACTCGCCGATGCGTTCGAGAACGTGGGCCGGCTGGCGCAGGCCAACTTCAAGGACGCGGGCCTGTTCCTGGAAAAGTACGTGGAGCAGGCGCGCCACATCGAGGTGCAGGTGTTCGGCGACGGCGCGGGCGGTGTGATCGCGCTGGGCGAGCGCGACTGCTCGGTGCAGCGGCGCAACCAGAAGGTGATCGAAGAAACCCCGGCCCCGGGCCTGAGCGACGCGCAGCGCAGCGAGCTGCACGCCACCGCCGTGCGGCTGGCGCAGGCGGTGGACTACCGCTCGGCCGGCACGGTGGAGTTCGTCTGCGACGCGGCCACCGGCGCCTTCTATTTTCTGGAGGTGAACACGCGCCTGCAGGTGGAGCACGGCGTGACCGAGCAGGTGAGCGGTGTGGACCTGGTGGCCTGGATGCTGCAGCTCGCCGCGGGCGACCTGCCGCCGCTGGCCACGTTGCAACCCGTGTTGCGCGGTGCGTCCATCCAGGTGCGGCTCTACGCCGAAGACCCGGCGCGCAACTTCCAGCCCTGCGCGGGGCTGCTCACCGAGGTGGTGTTCCCCACCGATGCCCGCGTGGATGGCTGGGTCGAGCGCGGCACCGAGGTGCCCGCCTGGTACGACCCGATGCTGGCCAAGCTCATCGTCACCGCCGACACCCGCGAGCAGGCACTGTTGAAGATGGAAGCCGCGCTGGACGCGACGCGCTTGGCCGGCATCGAAACCAACCTGGGTTACCTGCGCCAGGTGGTGCGCAGCGCGGTGTTCCGCGAAGGCCGGCAGATCACGCGTTTTCTCAACAGCTTCGAGTACCGGCCAGCCACCATCGAGGTGCTGGAGCCGGGCGTGCAGACCAGCGTGCAGGACTGGCCGGGCCGCACCGGCTACTGGGACGTGGGCGTGCCGCCCAGCGGCCCGATGGACGCCTATGCGCACCGCCTGGCCAACCAGCTGGTGGGCAACGCGCCCGACGCTGCTGCACTGGAGATCACGCTCGCCGGCCCCACGCTGCGCTTCAACACCGATGCCGTGGTGGCCGTGACCGGCGCACCCGTGAAGCTCACGCTGGACGGCCAGCCGGTGGCCATGTGGCAGGCGCTGCAGATCAGCGCGGGCAGCACGCTGGCCGTGGGCCGCACCGAAGCGGGCGTGCGCCTCGCGCTCGCTGTGGCGGGCGGTCTGGACGTGCCGGCCTACCTGGGCAGCCGCAGCACCTTCACGCTCGGCCAGTTCGGTGGCCACGCGGGGCGGCATCTGCGCGCGGGCGATGTGCTGCACCTCGCGGGCACGGCCACGCCGGTGGTGGCGGCCACACCCGCCGCGCTGATCCCCACCTACGGCCACCACTGGGACGTGGGCGTGCTCTACGGCCCGCACGGTGCGCCCGACTTCTTCCAGCCCGAGGACATCGCCACCTTCTTCGCCACCGACTGGAAGGTGCACCACAACAGCAGCCGCACGGGTGTGCGCCTGATCGGCCCCCGGCCCCAATGGGCGCGGGCCGACGGCGGCGAGGCAGGCTTGCACCCCTCGAACATCCACGACAACGCCTACGCCATCGGCGCGATCGACTTCACCGGCGACATGCCCGTGATCCTCGGGCCCGACGGCCCCAGCCTCGGCGGCTTCGTCTGCCCCGCCGTGGTGGTGAACGCCGAGCTGTGGAAGCTGGGCCAGCTGCGCCCGGGCGACACGGTGCGTTTCCACCGGCTCTCGCTGGCGCAGGCGGGTGAGCGCGAAGCGGCGGTGGAAGCGGCGTTGTCTTCCCTGGCCGGCGCGCTGCCCGCGACGCCGAGCGACGACGCAGCGGCCCACACCACACCGGTGATCTACGAAGACCCGGCGCGCGAAGACGTGCCCGCCATGGTGGTGCGCCAGGCCGGCGACCGCTACGTGCTGCTGGAGTTTGGCCCGCTGGTGCTGGACATCGAGCTGCGCCTGCGTGTGCACGTGCTCATGACCGCACTGAAGGACCTGCAGGCGCAGGGCCAACTGCCCGGCATCATCGACATGACCCCCGGCATCCGCTCGCTGCAGGTGCACTTCGACCCGGCGCTGATCAACCGCGACGCGCTGCTCAAGGTGCTGATCGCCACCGAGGCCGCGCTGCCGCCGGTGGACGACATGGTGGTGCCCAGCCGCACGGTGCACCTGCCGCTGTCGTGGGACGACCCGCAGACCAAACTCGCCATCGAGAAGTACATGCAATCGGTGCGGCCCGACGCGCCCTGGTGCCCGAGCAACATCGAGTTCATCCGCCGCATCAACGGGCTGGACTCGATCGAGGACGTGTTCAACATCGTGTTCGACGCGCGCTACCTGGTGCTCGGCCTGGGCGACGTGTACCTGGGCGCGCCGGTGGCCACGCCGCTGGACCCGCGCCAGCGCCTCGTGACCACCAAGTACAACCCGGCGCGCACCTGGACGCCGGAGAACGCGGTGGGCATCGGCGGCGCCTACCTCTGCGTCTACGGCATGGAAGGCCCGGGCGGTTACCAGTTTGTCGGCCGCACGCTGCAGATGTGGAACCGCTGGCGGCACGGCGAGGCCGGCACCGTGTTCGAACAGCCCTGGCTGCTGCGCTTCTTCGACCAGATCCGCTTTTATCCCGTGGGCCAGGACGAGCTGCTGCGCATCCGCGCCGATTTCCCGCACGGCGGCTATCCGCTGCGCACCGAAGCAGGCAGCTTCAGCCTGAAGGACTACCGCCGCTTCCTGGCCGACAACGCCGAGAGCATCGCGGCCTTCAAGGCCACGCAGCAGGTGGCGTTCGAAGCCGAGCGCGAGCGCTGGGCCGCCGCCGGCCTGGCCGAGGTGGCGAGCGAGGCCGACGTGGAAGCCGCCGGCCCCGACAGCGAGATCGACCTGCCCGAAGGCGGCCGCCTGATCGCCACCAGCGTGCCCGGCAACGTGTGGAAGGTCGCCGTGAGCGAGGGCCAGCAGGTGCAGGCCGGCGACGTGCTGATGGTGATCGAGTCCATGAAGATGGAGTTCAACCTGCTCGCGCCCGCCAGCGCCACCGTGCACAAGCTCATGTGCGCCCAGGGCGGCTCGGTGGCCGCGGGGCAGAACGTGCTGGTGCTGATCGACGAAGCCGTCTGACCGTCATTCAAACAACATTCAAGGAGCCCTTCGTGAGCCTGAGCACCCTCTCTTTCGACATCGCCAGCATCAAGGCCGCCTACGCCAGTGGCGTGAGCGTTCGCGCCGTGGTCGCCGAAGCCCAACGCCGCTGCGCCAGCGATACCAACCACGCCTTCATCCACCGCCTCACCGACGCGGAGATCGAGCCCTTCATCGCGCGGCTCGACGGCGTGGACCCGGCGAGCCTGCCGCTCTACGGCGTGCCCTTCGCGCTGAAGGACAACATCGACCTCGCGCACATCCCCACCACCGCCGGTTGCCCCGAGTTCGCGTACACCCCCGGCGAGAGCGCCTTCCTGATCCAGCAGCTGCTGGCGGCCGGCGCCGTGCCGCTGGGCAAGACCAACCTCGACCAGTTCGCCACCGGCCTGAACGGCACACGCTCGCCCTACGGCGCGTGCCAGAACGCCTTCAACCCCGAGTTCGTTTCGGGCGGCTCCAGCTCCGGCTCGGCGGTGAGCGTGGCCAAAGGCTGGGTGAGTTTTTCGTTGGGCACCGACACGGCCGGCTCGGGCCGCGTGCCCGCGAGTTTCAACAACCTCATCGGCCTCAAGCCCAGCATCGGCCTGCTCTCGGGCAGCGGCGTGGTGCCGGCCTGCCGCTCGGTGGACACGGTGTCGATCATGGCGCTCACCGCCGCCGACGCGCAGGCCGTGCTGGCCGTGGCCGCGGCCTACGACGACGCCGACGCCTTCAGCCGAAAGGCCGAACCCTTTGGCGTGGACTTCTCGGCCGGCCCGTTCCGATTCGGCGTGCCGCGTCCGCAGGACCTCAACTTCTTCGGCAACGACGCGGCCATTGCCCTCTTTGCGCAAAGCATCGAACGCCTGCATGCCCTCGGCGGCACCGCGGTCGAAGTGGACCTCACCCCCTTCCTCGAAGCCGCGCGCCTGCTCTACGAAGGCCCCTGGGTGGCCGAGCGCTACGTCGCGATCAAGGACTTCATCGAAGCGCAGCCCGAAGCCGTGTTCCCGCCCGTGCGCACGATCATTGAAGGCGGCAAGGCCAAGACCGCCGCCGACGCCTTCGCCGCGAGCTACAAGCTCAAGGCCCTCAAGCGCGTGTGCGACGCCGTGTGGAAAGACATCGACTGCCTGCTCACGCCCACGGCGGGAACGATCTACCGCATCGCCGACATGCAGGCCGACCCGATCCGCCTGAACAGCAACCTCGGTTACTACACCAACTTCATGAACCTGCTGGACTACGCCGCCGTCGCGGTGCCGGCAGGCTTTCAGGCCAGCGGCGACGCGCAAGGCCTGCCCTGGGGCGTGACCCTGGCCGCGCCCGCGTTCAAGGACGTGCCCCTGCTGCGCCTGGCCGATCGTTTCCACCGCGCGCAAGCGGCGCTGTCACTCGGCGCCACCACCGCGAAGCTGGCCGACACCCCCGCCATCAACAGCACCGAGCTGCCCAAAGGCAGCCCCACCGCCGGCACGGTCAAGGTCGCCGTCTGCGGCGCGCACCTCAGCGGCCTGCCGCTCAACTGGCAGCTCACCCAACGCGGCGCGCGCCTGCTCGGCGCGGTGCAGTCCGCGCCCGAATACAAGTTCTACGCCCTCGCCGGCGGCCCGGTCCAGCGGCCCGGCATGGTGCGCGTCGCCGAAGGCGGCGCGGCCATCGACATGGAAGTCTGGGAACTGCCCGCCGAACACTTCGGCAGCTTCGTCGACGGCATCCCCGCACCGCTGGGCATCGGCAAGGTGAGGCTCGCCGACGGCAGCTGGGTCAGCGGCTTCGTGTGCGAGGCGCTGGGGGCTGAAGGCGGCACCGATATCACGGCGCTGAGCAGTTGGCGGGTGTGGCTGGCGAAACAGGCTTGAGCCCTCACCGACCAGCGCGCCGCGCGGCCTCAGGCGAGCCGTGCAGCCTCGCCCGCAACATGCCCTGCCAGGGTGGTGACGAAGGTTTTGAGGCTGGTCATGTCGGAGATGGGCGAGTGTTCCCCCGATTTGCTTGCGTTTCTGGGCGAGGTCAAGAGCGCGGCTGCGGTGTACAGCCGCTCTTGCATCAGTCTTTGGCAAAGCACGTCGTATCGCTTCAGGTACGACGCGCACTGGAATTCTTTGAACACGGGGAAATGGGGCGACTTGTCTTTCACCTCTTTGCGCGATGCGGGAGCGTCTTCAACCAGCATCAACCAACCCACGAAGGGGAGGGTTTGTTTGCCAAAGGCCCCTTCGCGGTAGGCGGTCCAGAAGTCGTGTGCCGTACCGATGGCTTCCTCGGTTCGGTTGTTGAAGTTGTTGCCGAACGAAGGACCCACTTGGCTCTTGAGTTCAATGGCGGCAATGAGCTGGCCTTGGTGGATGACGAGCAGATCCCAGAGTTTGGTGGGGCGGAAGTAGCCCGGCAGTGTCACCACGGCCCGCTTCTGGTGGACTTCGGCATTCGCGAGCCCGTTGGCTTTCATGAGGTCGATGATCAGATCCAGAAACCCATCCATGTTCTTGCCGGAGGTCACGCCGGCGCGCTCGCCCTGGTCGATTTTTCCGGATGCCAGTTGCCTCGCGCGCGCTCCGTCACGGTTTGCCCAGAAGGCAGTGACTGCCTTTTTCGCCTTTTCCTCGTAGTTGATCAGGTCGAGGGCCATCGTTACTCGCCATTTCCGCCGAGGGCTGCGGCCTCAGCAGGTGTCAGGCCGTACAACTTGAATACCGCGCGGTTGCAAGCAGCGATGTCCAGGGCCTGTGCGGCTGTGCGCAGCTCTTCCCTCAAACCGGCGGGCACTTGCTCCCATTGCGGTAAGCGAATGCGCCGAAGGTATTGGGCCTGAAAGCGGAGGAAGCCGCCACGCATCTTGGTGGAATAACTCGCCACGAACAGCCGGGTTGCGCTGGAGAGCAGAACCGCCTGCAGCGTCTGCAAATCCCAGGTGGTCGATGTGACGAAGTACAGGTTGTGGTGTGGGTAGAACTTGCCTTCGTCGTAGACGATCTGTGCTTCACCTTTGATGTCCGGGATGAGCAGTTTGGGCTCATGGATCAGGGACTCGGTGATGCGGTCGATGGTGCGGTACCAGTTGGCGGGGGCCTTCTGAGCGACGTGCCGGCGGCAGATGGCGTCTTTGTGCACTTCCAGGTAGCGCTGGAGCCGTGGGTAGTCGGCAAGGTCCACCAGACCAGATCCTGGGCCGTCCTTGAATGGGTTGATCACGCCGAAACCTCGCCAGATGACGCGGCCGGACTGAATGTCTCGGGTCATGACCAGTGGCAGCTTGCGGTCGTCCTCGACATCGAGTTCGTCGTATCGACCGATGAAGGCCTTGTCTGCGCCGGTGGCAACGCCGATGCCGACCTTGCAGCCCACTTCTTCCAGTGTGGGGAAATCGCGCTCCAGGCGCCGGAGCACGGCCATCTGGTCGGAGCTGTCCAGAATCCAGGGTTCGGCACCAGCGGTGACGCTGACCATTTCCCTGACCGATGAAGTAGCCGGGTCTGTCACGGGGGCCAGCAGTTCGCTCGCTAAATGGCTCAAGGCCCCGGCAGAAATCTCCGGGTTGTTGGCGGTGCGTGTGACGCCGGCTTTTTCACGGCCAATGATGGTGACGGCAGGATAGGCGATCACGTCGGAGTGAAAGGCCGTGGCATTGCTCATGTCCACGAACACACGGAGATGAAAGTCTTTGGCGACCATGGCACGCAGCGGACCTCCGTAGCGGTTTTTCATCCAGCGGTCGGCACAGATGAAGCCCAGCACGCCTCCCGTCTTGAGTGCTCGCAGGGAGCGTTCGATGAAGGGAATGTAGAGGTCGGCACGGTCGTAGACCGTGTTGTAGCGGCTGCGGTATTCGGCAAGTAGCACTGGGGGAATGAGCTCTTGGCGCACATACGGCGGATTCCCTACGACCACGTCGAAGTTGTCGGGCAGATCGGCCAGCAGGAAGTCGCCGCAAAGGAGCCAATGGTCGGCCAGCGCGAGGGCAGCGCTGGCAGGAATGCTGGAATTGGTGAGCAGTCGCGCGATCGCCGCAAACGTTCGCTCGTAGGTGTGGCGATGCAGTTCAACGGCGCGGATGCATGGCCCCAGTGTGACCAGCGGTTCGCCTTCTGCGCCAGCCGATTGCCACGCTTGAAGCAGTCGCTCGACAGCGGGAACCAGGAAGTCACCATCGCCGAACGAAGGCTCCAGCAGACGCAGAGTGTGCAAGGGCTTGTTGGCGGTGTAGCCGCTCAGATCGAGGATGAAGTCGGCAACCTCGCGCCTGGTGTTCACTGCACCCCGTTCCTCGATACCACCTGTGGACGCCAACTGCTCTACGGCCGCTGTGACAGGGCACTGGTCCAGCAGAGAAGGCTGCTTGAGCGCGATGGAGACCAAAGACATGGGGCGGAGGGTTCCGTTCTTGAGGTTTTGCAGTCTAACGCAGGCTGTACAAAAAGCCAGATGTCTGAGTAGCCCTGTCCAAGCGCCGCCCCACACGCTCACTCGCCCGGCGCAGCCGCTCCTTCAGCACGGGTGGCTCCAGCACATCAAAGTCCACGTCCAACGCCATGAGCCAGTAGACCAGCGAGTCCAGCTGGCCCGTGCCGCAGAGCATGAGGCAGTGCGCGTCGTCGATGGCTTCCCGCGTGGCGGCGGACGTGCCCGTTTACAGTTCTCCCCCCGTGCCGCCGCCATGCGACTGCGCACTCTGAATTTCGATCTTTCGTTGAAACCTATGCAGATTCGTCTATCCCTCGCTGTTTTCTTGGCTGTTGCCGCTGCGGGCTGTGCAAATGAGAGTGGTGCGCGGCTCGGCCTCACTTCCGCCAAGTCCCCTGTTCTGGCCATCCTCGCTGACGACCTGTTTACTGGCGAAGCCGTGGGCTACATGGATCGAACTGGAACCATCGACATCGCATCAGTCGTGGACCCCAATCTAAAGTGCGTGGGGCAGTTTCGTTACACGGGATCGAAGGCAGGCGTTGCCACCGTTCGCTGCAACGATGGAGGAGTGGGCGAACTGTCTTTCAATGGGCTCAGTTTGCTGAGCGGATATGGATACGGAACGACCTCACGTGGCCCGGCGAGCTTCACCTTTGGGCTCACGCCCGAACAAGCATTGAAGTATTTGACGCTGCCAAAGGGAAAGCAGCTCATCAAGCGCGAAAAGGGACCCGTACTTGAGAGCGTCTGAGGGCCTACGGCAAGGCCCATTGCCCTTGATACTCAAAGGCCCTTCTGTCTCAACGCCAGTCCGACTCACTGAATCCTCCATGCAAGACAGCAATACCCCGCTCCGGACCGACCCGGTTGCGACTCCTGAGAAACCGTCCGGACGTCGAGTTCGCATCGCGCTTTACGTCGGCCTCTGCTTGGTGGTCTCCCTGGCTCCGATGGTCCTGGAAATCGCACGCTACCCAGACGGTGAAAGCCGCGTCGCTGAGATGCTCGGCGCGTTCGGTGGACTGTTGGCGCTGGCAGTCCTCACGTTTCCTGCTGGCGTTGTTGCTGTTTTTCTTTGGTGGCTGCTGGTGTGGAATGGCATTGCCACGCCGTCTGAGGGTGTTGCCGCGGTGGTGCCCGTATTCATCGCTGTCGGCTACCTGCAGTGGTTCGTGTGGATTCCCAAGTTTGTGCGCCGCGGGTCGAAAGCTGATTCGCGCTAGTGATGGGGTTCTGGTCGCCGGTCATCACCCGCCCCCCCGCGCCAAGCTCCGGCCCACCCGCTCACTCGCCCGGCGCAGCCTCTCCTTGAGCACAGGCGGCTCCAGCACATCAAAGTCCACGTCCAGCGCCATCAGCCAGTAGACCAGCGAGTCCAGCTGGCCCGTGCCGCAGAGCATGAGGCAGCGGGTGTCGTCGATGGCCTCCAGCGTGGCGGCGGATGGGGGAATGGTTTTCGCCATCACCTCGCGCGACTGGTGCAGCACCACGCGCGCCTGGTCGCCCTGCTGGTGCACGCCGGCCATGGCCCCGGTGACGTAGGCGCGCAGGTCGCCCGCGGGCGGCGGGCGCGGCGCGAAGTGCGCGCCGGTGCGGGGCGTGCCCTGCACGCGGTCGATGCGGAAGGTGCGCCAGTCGTCGCGCGCCGGGTCCCAGGCCACGAGGTACCAGTGGTTGCCGGTGTGCACCAGCCCGTGCGGCTGGACCTGGCGCACGCTGGCCTGGCCGCGCAGGTCGCGGTAGCTGAACCCCACCTGCAGCTGGTCGCGGCAGGCCGTGGCCAGGGTGGCCAGCACGCCGGCATCAATGGTGGGCCCGATGCGCTGCACCGGCACGATGGCCGAGCGCAGCGCGTGCGTGCGGCGGCGCAGGCGGGTGGGCATCACCTGCTCCAGTTTCACCAGCGCACGCAGCGAGCTTTCTTCCACACCGCTCACAGTGCCGGCCGCGGCGATCTGCAGGGCAATGGCCACCGCCAGCGCCTCTTCGTCGTCCAGCAGCAGCGGCGGCAGCGACTGCCCCGCGCGAAACGCATAGCCGCCCGCCACGCCGCTGCTGGCGTGAATGGGGTAGCCGAGCTGGCGCAGCCGGTCGATGTCGCGCCGCAGCGTGCGCGGGTGCACCGCCAGCCGCTCGGCCAGCTCGGGGCCGGCCCAGTGGCTGCGGGTCTGCAGCAGCGACAGCACCCGCAGCAGGCGCGATGACGAAGAAAGCATGTGTGCACTCTAGCTTTTATTGAGGGCCGTAACTGTCCGCAATGGGCGCGACATTGTGGCCACGGGTTCGGCACGGTGTCGAGCCCGCCACTCACACCTCCAAGGAGCCCTTCATGTCCCAAATCGTTCTCTACTGGCACCCCATGTCCAGCGCCACCCCGGTCGCTTGCGCCCTCGCCGAACTCGGCGTGCCGCACGAGCGCGTCAAGGTCGACATCACCACCGGTGAGCAGCGCCGACCCGACTTCCTCGCCCTGAACCCCAATGGCAAGGTGCCCACCTTGACGGTGGACGGCGCGCCGATGTTCGAGGCACTGGCGATCGAGCTGTGGCTGGGCCACACCTATGGCGTGCAGAGCGGCCTGTGGCCGGCCGGCGGCACGCCGGAACACTTTCAGGCGATGTCATGGAGCACCTGGGCCTACGTGACCTACGGCGCGCAGCTGGTGCGCCTGCAGGCCGCGAAAGACATGGGCACGCCCGACGACGCGCACGGCACCGCTGCGCACAAGGCCCTTGACGGGCTGCTCAGCGTGCTCGACGGGCGCCTGAGCCAGAAGCCCTGGTTGCTCGGCGATGCGTACACGCTGACCGACCTGATCGTGGCCTCGGTGATCGGCTACAGCGTGTACCTCGGCGCACCGGTGGACCAGCACCCGACCACGCACGCCTGGCTGCAGAAGGTGCAGGCGCGTCCGTCGATGCAGATCGACGCCTGACCGGAAGTGCGGTCAGCCAAGAGGTCGATCGGGGCGGAGCGTCATGCCGTTTTCACTAGGTCGGGCTGAGGGTCTGCGGGGTGAGAATGAAGCGATGACCACCTCAACCTCCTCCTTTCTCTCCGACGCAGACGGCACCCAGGTCGCGACCTACACCTGGGCGGACGTGGCCGGCCCACCCGCCGGCGTCGTGCAGATCGCCCACGGGCTGGCCGAGCACGGCGAACGCTACGACCGGTTTGCCAGGGCGCTCAATGCGGCCGGCTTCGTGGTCCACGCGGTCGACCACCGTGGGCACGGGCGCACCGCCGACGGGCGACTGGGCGACTTCGGAGCCGCCGGGTTCGGTGGCCTGATTGCCGATGTGGCCCAGTTCGGCGCCGCGCTGCGGGCGCAGCACGGCGGCCTGCCGGTGTTCCTGGTCGGGCATTCGATGGGGTCGTTTGCCGCGCAGGCGGCCATGCTCGATCACGCCTCCACCTGGTCGGGCGTGGTGCTGTCCGGCTCGACCGCGCTGGACATGCTGGCCGCCGGCATGGCCAATGCGCCCGCAGACGCGCCCGCCGGGCTGGAGGCATTCAATGCGGGCTTTGAACACCGCACGGGATACGAGTGGCTGTCTCGCGACGCCGCCGAGGTGGACGCCTACGTGGCGAACCCCTGGTGCGGGTGGGAGGTGCCGGCCGATGTGATTCCTGCCTTGTTCGCGCCCGCGCCCCGGGTGGCCGATCCCGCGCTGCTGGCGGGCATCCGCAGCGACCTGCCGGTGCTGATCGCTTCCGGCGATGCCGACCCGCTGGCGGGTGGCGGCGCGCTGATCCAGTTGCTGGGCCAGCGCTACCGCGATGCAGGACTGGTCGACGTGACGGTCAAGCTGTACCCGGGCGCCCGCCACGAAATCCTGAACGAGAGCAACCGCGATGAGGTGACCGCCGACATCGTGGCCTGGCTTCGCGCCCACTCGGCGCACACCTAGACCGTTGGAACCGTGCCGCCGTCGATCAGGTGCTCTGATCCCGAGATGGAGCCCGCGCGCGGTGACACCAGGAAGGTGATCAGATCGGCCACCTCTTCCGGCCTGGCCGGTCGCCCGAGGGGGATGCCACCCAGCGACTGCATGATGATCCTCTGGCCGCCTTCGTAGTCCGTTCCGGCCTGGTGGGCCAGCCGCTCGGCGAGTGCCACGGAAGCTTCCGTCTCGATCCAGCCGGGCGCGACGCTCAGGACGCGAACGCCCTGGGGTGTCACCTCTTTCGACAGCGCCTTGCTGTACGTGGACAGGGCCGCCTTGGCCGCGGCGTAGGCGGTCGTCGATTCCGGTAACGGCAGCAGGCGTTGGATCGAGCTGACGTGGACGATGACGC
Source organism: Hydrogenophaga sp. (assembly GCF_018780075.1). GTDB lineage: Bacteria > Pseudomonadota > Gammaproteobacteria > Burkholderiales > Burkholderiaceae_C > Hydrogenophaga. The sequence goes on along the minus strand of NZ_JADMKB010000159.1, from coordinate 3,095 downwards.
CGGAACCCTGGGCCAGCATGGCGGGCAGCAGCGCGCGATCGAGCCGCACGGCCGGCATCAGGTTCTGGTTCAGTTCGTTGAACCAATGCACATCGTCGAGGGCCGCAAAGCCGCCACCCGGTGCGCTGGAGCCTCCCAGCACATTGACCAGGATGTCCACGCCGCCCCATTGGCTGAGGACCGACTGCGCCACATCCGCCACGCCTTGCGCTGTGGAGAGATCGGCTGCGAAGTAGGTCACGCCGTCGATGGCCGTCGCGGGCAATGAACGCGCTGTGGTCATCACCTGCACGCCTTGCCGGTGCAGACCATGCACGACGGCGGCGCCCACGCCCTTGGTTCCGCCCGAGACCAGGGCGCGCTTTCCTTGAAGTTGAAGATCAAAGCTCATGCGGTGATCTCCAGCGAGGCGATCAGGCCGCGCTCCAGGCGAAAGCGGTACCGCAGGTTCACCGGGCTGCCGGGGAAGTTGCCGGTCACCCGGCTGTGGACGATGTGATGCCCGCTGTCCTGATCGAGCGCGAAAGGTTCGGTCGTGTAGGCGAACCGGGCCGATGCGGCCGCTTTCCACGCCCGGATGGCGTCCTGTCCGGTGTGGGTCAGGCCTTCGTCCTTCACGGTGGCTTGCGCTGCGAAGCAGCGGGCCAGCGCGTCGGGGTTCTGCCGGTCGGCCGCGAAGTAGGCGGCGATGGGCTCGGGAAGATTCAGATCGGTCATGGTGAAAGCTCCTGATGGGTGAAGGCCTCAGGATGCGACCGCGGGAGAAATTAGTGAATCACCTAGAATATGAATTCGTTATTTAGCAATGAATACACAATGCGCGGCTCGGACTACGCAGAACTGAAAGCCTTTGCTGCCGTGGTCGAACGCAGTAGCTTTGCGCGAGCCGCAGAGCATCTCGGTGTGTCGCCTTCGGCGCTGAGCCAGACCATCCGTCAGCTCGAAACACGGCTGGGTGCACGGCTGCTGAACCGCACCACGCGCAGCGTGGCACCGACCGCAGCAGGCCAGCAGCTGCACGCCCGCATTGAACCGCTGTTCCGGGCATTGGACGACGCCGTTGCCCAGACCAGTGCGGCCGCGGGGCAGATGGGCGGAACGCTGCGGATCAACACGCTGGGCATGGCGGCCCGGCAGATCATTGCGCCGCGGCTGGGCCGGTTTCACCGTGCACACCCCGGTGTGACGCTCGACATCGTGGTCGACGACGGGCTGAGCGACATCGTTGCGGGCCGCTTCGACGCGGGCATCCGGGTAGGCGGACGGCTGGAGAAGGACATGATCGCCGTGCGCCTGACACCAGACGTGAAGATGGTCGCGGTGGCGTCGCCGGACTATTTGGCGCAGCGCGGCACGCCGCAATCGCCCACCGACCTGCAACGCCACGCCTGCATCAACTGGCGGTTGCAGACCGATGGCAGGACCTACCAATGGGAGTTCGAGAAAAGGGGCCGGCGGATCGAGGTGGCGGCGTCCGGGCCACTCGTCACCAACCAATCCGACATCGGCGTTGCCGCGGCATTGCAGGGTTTGGGCATAGCCTATGCATTCGACCGTGAGCGTGTCGATGAGCATCTTGCTCAGGGGCGGCTGGTGCAAGTCCTCTCCGACTGGTCGATCACGCGGCCGGGCTTGTTTCTGTACTACTCGAATCGGCACCACCGAGCGGCGATCCTGGGCGCGTTCATCGATTGCCTGCTGGACCGCGACCTTGCCAAGCCGGCAGCACGGCCCAAGGTATCCGCGTGATCGGTTAACGCCAGTGGTACCTCAAGCGGGTGGTGCCAGGAGCGGTGCCAACGCCTTTTGCCCGACCGGCGTCACCACCACATCCCGCCCCGCACCACGCCGCACCCATCCCTGCGCCACCAGGTGCAGGTACAGCCGGTCGGCCAGTTCGCCGGCCAGGTGGTCGCGCCGCTCGGACCAGTCGAGGCAGGGGTAGGCGTAGCGCCTCTTCTTGCCGGGCTCCGGCGGCTCGAAGCCCAGGCGCTGGCACCAGGCGCGGCCGCTGTCGGTGAGTGCGTAGCCGGTGCTCACGGGCTGCAGCCCGTCCGCCGCCATCAGGCCGTCAAACAGCCGGGTGCCCAGCCGCCCCGCCAGGTGCCCGTAGCAGCAGCGCGCGTAGCGCAGGCGCGTCCGCTCGGGCGAGGACCATGCGCTGTCGTGTTCGCCGCGCTCGGCCACCACGGCCAGCGCTTCCAGCGCGTGCGCCACGTCGGCGTCGGCCAGCCGGTAGTAGCGGTGGCGCCCGCGCGGTTCGCACACCACGAAGCGCGCTTCCAGCAACTGGGCAAGGTGGCCGCTGGCGGTGGCGGGTGTGACGGACGCGGCCTTGGCCAGCTCGCTGGCGCTGGCGCATTCGCCGCTGAGCAGGTAGGCGAGCATGCGCGAGCGCGCCGGGTCGGCCACCATGGCGGCCACGCGGGCGAGGCGGGGTTCGTGCGGGGTGTTTGTCATCGCTCTCAGAGTAGCGCAGCCAGCGAGTCGGCGGGTGCCTGTGTGCGGTCAAGCAGGCCGTAGTCGCGCAGCACGGCGGCCACGCGCAGGCGGTAGCCCGCGAACACGGCGCTGCGCCCATCTTGCTGCGCAGCCCTGTGGTGCCCCTGGCAGCGCCACGCGCGCACCGCGGCCTCGTCGCGCCAGAAGCTCAGCGAGAGGTAGCGGCCCGGCTGGGTGAGGCTTTCAAACCGTTCCACCGACAGAAAGCCGTCGGTGGCCTGCAGCTCGGGCAGCAGGGCGGCCGCGATGTCGAGGTAATCCGCCGCGGCCCCTTCGTGCGGTTCGACCTCGAAGATGACCGCGATCACGGTGCCACCTGCCGGGGCTGGTGGCGGGTGCCGGCCACGTCTTCGAGCCAGGAGCGTTCTTCGCGCAGGATGAAGCGTTGCGCCTGCGCCATCTCGAAGTTGGCGCGGCCTTCCGCATCGCTGCGCAGCACGGCGCGGTAGCGTTCGTAGGCGGCCAGGTCGTCAAAACCGATCAGGCCCCAGGCAACGTCATTGCTGCCTTCGTGCGGCAGGAAGTAGCCGATGAGTTCGCCGCCGCAGCGGGGAATGATGCGGCCCCAGGCCTCGGCGTAGCGGCGGAAGGCC
>NZ_JADMKB010000032.1 GCF_018780075.1 Hydrogenophaga sp. | reverse complement strand
TCTTGCTGATGTACCGGAAGTGGGCCGCAATGGCCAGCATGCCCCGCCCTCCCCCTGTGACCTTGACCATGACCTGGGGTGCTCTCTTCACCACGGTGGATTCGATGCGCTTGCGGATGGCGTCCGCGCGCTGATGCATGCCCCCATCACCCAGCCTGGGTTGCGGCCTGACCTTGACCACCCGGTTGCCCGGGTAGAACAGGCGATCGCCCCACTGGACGAGTACCCCATCAATGTCCGGCGCTTGGCTCATGGCGTTCTCCTTGAAGTCACCGGCTGGACCGGTGGGTGGTCTCTGTGGATGACCCACGCGGGCGCAGATCGGCCAACAGGGCCGCCGCCTGGGCGAGGTGACGCCGGACGTCTCCGTCCAGCGTGTCGAGCATGTCGCGGTAGGCCACTGCTTTTTTCACGTTGCTCTGGGCCAGCAGGCGCGAGAGGGTGTGGATGTTCCGGCTGAGGCTGGAGAGCTTCGCGTTGGACTTGATGAGTTCAACGATTTCCGCGGTGCGGCTTGCGCCTGTGGTCAAGGCTGGAACACCCGTGATCAAACCCGCCAGGTAGGCATCACGCGACATCTGCGCGGTGTGCGCACCGACAGCCAGTCGCTTTGCCTCGGGGGTTGTCAATCTGATTGACAACTTGACCCGGGGCACCTGCGACGCGCCAAGGCACCCGGTATCGACGACCCACTGAGGGACGGACTCGGACAGTCCGAGTTCACGGGCCACAGCCCGACGAACCAGCACCGACACGCTCTCCCGGCGGGCCTGAGCGCCGCTCACCAGCGCAGCCTTGAGGCCGCGCATGTCGACCGTGATGAAGTCAGGGTGGCGGGTGTTCATGGGTCCCCCAAAAGTCAAACGTGAGCGAAGCGAGTCGTTTGTGAAATCGGCGGCGGGCCGCCTATCTCTGCACTCACCCATGAACCCAGTATTGGCCTGGATCGAGGCTCTGTAGCCGCTGGATTTGGGTCCGAATCCAGCAGGCGAACAGGCACCAGGCGGGTTGAAGATGAGCACGTACCGAGCAGCACCGCTCAGAAAGTGATCAGACAGCACGAGCAGTGATCAGCACGCAAACAGCCACTGCACGAACTGATCAGCAATTGAAGAACAGCCGATCAACGCCTGACCAGAAACCGGACGATGAAACTGGTTCCAGCCGATCCACCGGGCAGAAGCTCTCGCAAGGCCAAGCGCTTTGCGCAAGACATGCGGGAGCTGCGCGCCCAGGGCTACACCTTCGAGGCGATCCGCATGGCCTTGGCTGCGGTCGGCGTGCACGTGAGCAATGCGACCGTGCAGCGCGAAGTGGCCAGGGCATCCAAAGCATCTTCCGTCGGCCAGGGCCTGGGCTCCGGTGCGCGGCCCGATGAATTGCCGCCCGCTCTGACCCACCTGCTGGGATCCGCGCCAACTTCACCAACCCACGCGCCCCAGTCACCTCAGGTCGTTTCCGTGCAAACGGATATGCGCAGCGGCAAAGAGATCGCCGAAACGTTCGCCAGCAGCCGAATCACCAACCCCCTGGCGCTCGCCAGGCTCAACGCAAAGGACCCGTCATGAAAATCGCTGTCATCAACTTTTCGGGGAACGTGGGCAAAACCACCATCGCCAGGCACCTGTTACTGCCCCGAATAGACGGCGCGGAGCTGTTTTCTGTGGAGAGTCTGAACGCGGCCGACGGCGAAGGCCATGCGATGCGTGGCCGGCAGTTCGGTGAGCTGCAGGAACTCCTGCAGACCATGGACAACGCGGTGGTGGACATCGGGGCCAGCAACGTGGAGGAGTTGCTCGACCTGATGCAGAAGTACCAAGGCAGTCATGAGGACTTCGATGCGTTCATGGTTCCCACGGTGCCAGCCCTCAAACAGCAGCAGGACACCATCGCCACCCTGGTCGAGTTGGCGCAACTGGGCGTGTCCCGTTCAAGGGTTCGGCTGGTGTTCAACATGGTGAGCAGCGCCGCAGATGTCCCGGCGCACTTCGATCTGCTGCGGGCTTTCCTCAAAGCGCAACCCATCGCCACAGAGAACGTGGACTGCCATCTCGGCCCCAACGAGGTGTACGGGCGCATCCGGGGCAGCAACGCCGACCTCGCCACCCTGGCCCGTGACGACACCGACTACAAGGCCTTGATCGTCCAGGCCAGCAGCACCGCAGAAAAGCTCGCGCTGGCCCAGAAGCTGGCCACACGGCGGCTGGCGGTTGGTGTGTTGCCGCAGCTGGATGCCTGCTTTGCGGCGCTCGGACTGGGCGAGAGCGGGGACCTTGTTCAAACAATGGAAGACATCGAGAAAAGGTTGGGAAATCAGTTGTTGCTGTGCATGGGCGCTCTCCTTGGGTGTTAGGGCAGCGCTGAACAAGTAGCCGAATTGAGTGGCCCGCTACGCAAAGGATTGCCGACGCGGGCAAGCGGCGCGATTCGACCGCGTTCCCTGGACATACCAGCCGTGCTCGCGCACCCGTCGTGCGCAACGGACGCACTCATGCCATGAGGCGCTGACGCGCCAGGTAGATGTTGGCCAAACCCAGCACCACGAACGAGCGCGTGGCGTTCTTGGCCAGGCCCCGGTAGCGCACCTTGGCAAAGCCCCAGAGCCGTTTGACCACAGCGAAGACGTGTTCGACCCGGGCGCGGACCTTGGACTTGTTGTGGTTCCTGGAGCGCTCGGCCTCGTCGATATCGCCACCCCTGCGCACGCGCTGGTTGGTGAAGTCCTTGGCCTTGGGGGCCTTCGATCCGATCAACGTCTTCTGGCTGCCGTGGGCGCTGTCGCCGTACACACGCTGTTCGTTGCCGTGCAGCAGATCGGGCAGCGGGTGTTGTCGTGCATGTTGGCCGCCGTCACCACCGCGCTGTGAGCCAGTCCGGTGCGGCTGTCCACGCCGATATGCATCTTCATCCCGAAATACCGCTGCTGGCCTTTGCGGGTTTGGTGCATCTCGGGGTCGCGTTGTCTGTCGACGTTCTTGGTCGAGCTGGGCGCGCCGATGATGGTGGCGTCCACGATGGCCCCGGCGCCCACCTTCAAGCCCCGCGCCTGCAGCACCTTCCCCACTTTGGCAAACAAGGCCTCGCCCGGTTTGTGCGTCTCCAGCAGGCGGCGAAACTTCAGCAGCGTGGTCCCGTCGGGCACACACTCCCGCCCCAGATCGATGCCCACAAAGCGGCGCAGCGCCGTGCTGTCGAGCAGGGCCTCTTCGCAGGCCTCATCGGCCAGGTTGAACCAGTGCTGCACGAAGTACATCCGCAGCATGCGTTCGAGCCCGATCGGTGGGCGCCCGTTGCCGGCTTTGGGGTAGTGAGGTTCGATGACCGAGCACAGCGCCTGCCAGGGCACGATCTGTTCCATCGTCGCCAGGAACGCATCGCGCTTGGTCGGCTTGCGGTACTGCTCGAATCCGTCGCCTTGATCGGCTGCCATCGCCAGGGTCTGTTGCTTCATCTTCACCTCCGTGTATCAGGGACCTCGATACATGCAAACCTCGCGCCACCCATGGACTTGTTCAGCGTAGCCTTAGGCTCCGCAGGGGCCGAGAAGCCCTTCGCGGCCATGGCCGCAGCTGGGGCCGGCGCGGGTGCGCCGTCAAGGGAGGAAGCGAAGGCGCTGGCGCAGCCCGCAGGCGCAGCCGAGGACACGGGCGCCGCAGCGCCCCTTCACGGAGGGAGCCGCCCGCAAAGGCCAGGCAAGCCGGTGAAACCGGCGCGCAGGGGGTGCGAATTGCGCAGCACCTCCGGAAAGAACCAGGTCAGCCCGTTCTGTCGAGGGCCAACCCCGACAACACGCCGCAGCAACAGAAAAGCGCCGCTCCCGGAATCCACGGGGCGACGCATCGAGGCCTCAGCGCGGCGTCAATCCGTCGCCGGCACCATCGCCTGCAGTTGTTCGATCACGCCGGGCTCGACAAAGACAGACGGCTGCTCCAGAGCGACCGGGACGTTGAACACCCGGGCGAACGCGTCCCGCTTCAGATGCGCCAGCCGCCCGGTGCGGTACGCCTGATCAGGCTTCATCAGGCCTGAACCCGACGGCGAGCCGCTGCGCTGTGGATCACATTCGACCAAGGCCACGAAACCCTCCGAGAACATCTTCTGGTGCTCAGGACACAGTCCCCAGCTCGTCGCCGCGTGGTGCTTCAGGCTCGCCCACAGGCGACGATCGAGCAGGATGTTGCCCGCACTGGGCGATTCATAGGTTCACCGGATCCAAAAAAAAGCCCGCATTACTGCGGGCTTCAAACCGTGGCGATACACGGCATTGTCAGGGGGTTTGTCACAGGTGAAAGTTGTGACAAGTTAATTATCTATTTTTGTAAAATTAATAGTCAACGATGTTTTATGTGTTTTTGACACTTTTACAACAAGCACCCTCTTGTGCACTGAGTCCTGGTGAGACGATCTGTCGGTCGATCAGACCCACTGCTGGGCAAGGAACGGAGGGACCTGCAATGGCATCTTCCAAGGACAACAGCTGTGCGTGGGTGGTAACAGACCACTTTCTTGGCCGCAGATCACGGACGATGGGCGCGCATGGGCCTTCCACCGATGAAATCGCTGTGCGTCGGCTCGACAAAGGCGTTGCACAGCAGCAGAAGCTGAGGCTGAAAGCGCCACCCAACCGAACCAGCCTCGATCACTTGATCAGGCCTGATCGATGTAAGCAGCGCTGCACCGGCGGCGCCAGCAAGGCGACCCGGTCTCCGGACACTCCGGCCACGGCGTTCGTCTCTTCAAGCACGTGAGTCCATCTGTTTTTCTTGATATATTTATTGTTTTTATCATTTTTGAAATAAAATGATACATTTATAGTGAATTTTCTGGGTCGGCGAAAGCTCAAGCGGCCCTGCACTGTTGCTGCGGCCACATTCAGGGCGCAGCTCACAAGCTCACCTCAGGCCAAAGCACATGAACCTTCACCCAGCAACTCTTTCCACCTTTGCATCCCTCCCCCCCGTCACATCGAGAAACGCCAAGGGTAGGCCTGTGCGGCTCCGAGCCATTGCGCTGTATGCCGCGCTGGTTTTCACAGGTGGCTTGACCCACGCTTCCAGTCTCGGACTCGAAGATGCCCTGCGCGTGGCAGTGAGCGAGCACCCCAGCGTTGCCGCGCGACAAAGCGAACTGAGAGCCGCGCTCATGAAGCTCGACCTCGCTGAGCGACAGAAATACCCGGGTTTGGTGGCTCAATCAGCGAAAGACGGCGCGGGAAAGCAAGTCACGACCCTTCGCATTGAGCAACCGTTGTGGACGGGGGGGCGCATCACAGGAGAAATCGATGCAGCCCAGGCCGGCATCCAGCAAGCCGAAGCCGGTGTTCTCCAGTCTCAGCTGGACATCATGTTGAAGGTTGTCGCTGGTTTTACCGAGCTCGGGCGCATTCAATCCCGGCAGCTGGCTGCAAGGTCCAACGTCGAGGAGCATGCTCGGCTGGACAACATGATCCAACGTCGCGTTGAGAGCAAAGTCAGCCCAACCAGCGACAGCATCCAAGCCAATTCACGCCTGGCTCAAGCCCGTGCCGAACTCAATCAGCTGGAGGCATTGGCCATTCGTGCCCGATCGACGCTTTCACAAGCCACTGGCAACCCAGTGACCGACATCGTGGTGCCCAAACAGCGCGACATGGACGAGTACCCGCTGGAAACTTTGGTCTCGACGGCCCAGGATTTTTCGCCGGCTTTGCGCAAGCTGGACGGCGAACATGCAGCCACCACGGCGGAAATGGCCGTGCGCCGAAGCGGGGCCTATCCGCAATTCAAAATGCGCCTCGACCGCACATTTGGTGGTGCAGGTGCTGGCACCAATGCATACCTCGCACTCGACGTACAAACGGGTGCGGGCTTTGCCACCATCGCATCTGTCAAGGAAGCAGAGGCGCGACGCGACGCCATTCAATCTCAGATGGAAGTGGCTCGACGGGAGACCATTGACGCCGTCAGCGCCGACTGGGCCGACCTGAAGTCGTACCGCATGCAAGCTCGTGACCTCAAGTCACAAGTGGACAGCACGACAGCTGTTTTTGACTCATTCGTCCGTCAATATGCCGTGGGTCGAAAAGGCTGGAACGATGTGCTCAACGCACAGCGCGAAGTGACCCAGGCCCGCTACCAACTGGCAGATGCCGATTGGGGCACACTCAGATCGGCGCTGCGCCTTCAACTGCTGACAGGGTTACTGACGGCTGAAAACATCAGCCTGATCCTGGTAGATCCCAACACTCCAGTTGCTGCCGATGTGAAGCCCGCTGCCACAGCGGATGTCATGCCAGCCGCTGCCGCAGCGAATACTGCGCCCGCCACCACAGTGGATGTCACGCCGGCCGCTGGCGCAGCGGATACTGCGCCCGCTGCCACAGTGGATGTCACGCCGGCCGCGACGAACTCAGGCGGGACCGAGCCCTCAGCACAGCAGACCCCAGCTCACGTTGCTGCGGGATCCGTGGAGAGCACTCGCTAAGCGGTCCATGGAACATCGAAACGAAACATCAGGGACAGACGACAGCCCGGCCCAGTTTTTGCCGCTGCTGCTGGCAAGAATGGCATCGTTGCAGGGCAAAGCGGTGCCATGGCACCGTTTCTCGATGATGTCTGAGAGCACCGATGGTGCGCCTCTGGCGTCTCTGACCCTGGAGTCCCAAGCCATCGAGCTGTGGAGGGCAAGGTTCCCCACCGGAGAAATTCAGCGGGTCACGGGGCCACTGGTCAACGGCCTGACTCCGGCCCTGTGGATCGGTCCCGAACCCTTGGCCAAGAAGCCGGTTCCTGGCTTGCTCGTGATCCGCGGAGCCCTGTCGACTGGTGCACTGAGTTGCGTGGACGCCAACGGACTGCCGCACGAAATCCCTGCCGGGCTCGCCCGCCAAGGCCAGGTGCTGTTGCTCAGAACCGACGAACCCGAGTTCGCCGACCGCGACGACACACGGCTGGCCTCAGACGGCAAGTCCGCCAGCAAACGCCGCACGGCCAGGCAATGGTTTCACTATGCCATTCGCAAGCGGTGGCGGATCTTCTCTGAAGGCGCACTGGCCACGCTCACGGTCAACGTGATTGCCCTGACCTCTTCGTTCTACACGATGCAGGTCTACGACCGTGTGGTCCCCACGCAAGGTTTCTCCACCTTGTGGGTCCTGACCATCGGCGTTGTTATGGCGATCGTGCTGGAACTGGTGATGCGGCAGGTCAGGAACCGATTGGTGGAGAGGGGCTGCAAAGCGATCGACGAAGAGCTCTCCTCCGTCTTTTTCAGCCAAGCCCTGTCCATCCGGATGGATCAACGCCCACGCACCGTTGGAACCTTCGCTGCGCAGATCCGGCACTTTGAAATGGTGCGGAACTTCATGACATCCACAACGCTGTTCGTGTTCGCGGACGCGCCCTTCGCTGTCCTGTTCATTGCGGTCATCTGGTTCCTGGCTGGCCCGGTGGCGGTGGTGCCTCTCGCGTTCGTTCCCATTTCCATTCTCGCGGGGTTCGCGTTTCGCAGATCACTTGCGCGTTTGACCGAGGCCCACATGGAAGAGTCCAACCGCAAAAATGGGCTGCTCATAGAGGCCATCGACGGCATCGAATCGGTCAAGGCCTGCTCTGCAGAGTGGAAGATGCTCAATCGCTGGCAGGAGCTCACACGCACCCTGGCGCGAGACGAGATTGCCATGAAAGATCTCACCAGCCTTTCGTCCAACCTGACCCAGACCCTGCAGCAGCTGAGCTACGTGGGCCTGGTTGCAGCAGGCGCCTTTGCCATCGGGGCGGGTGAGTTGACCGTCGGCGGGCTGATTGCCTGCACGATCATCAGTGGCCGGGCATTGAGTCCCATCGCACAGCTGTCTGGCCTGATCGTGCAATGGCAACAGGCCAAAACTGCCCTCAAGGGCCTGGACGCCATCATGGCCATGCCACCCGACGTGTTGCCAGGAGAACGGCGAGTGGTTCCAGACCATTGCCAAGGCAGGCTCCGACTGGAAGCAGCCCACTTCGCCTACGGACCCGACCAAACAGTCTTGTCGATTGATGCCTTTCAGGTGAGTCCTGGAGAACGGGTCGCTGTGCTGGGCTCCATCGGGTCGGGCAAAAGCACGCTCATCAAGCTTCTCTCCGGTCTGTACAGACCGAAAACCGGGCGTGTCCATCTCGATGACGTGGACATGACACACCTGTCACCCGACTTTGTTCGCGAGCACATCGGCTACCTGTCCCAAGACGTACGACTGTTTCATGGTTCGCTGCGCGACAACCTCGCATTGGGCCTGCCATCGCCCACCGATGAGCAGATCCTCCATGCCGCCAAGATCACGGGCCTGGACAAAATGATCTCGGCACACCCCCGTGGCCTGGGCATCGAAATCAGCGAGGGTGGACGGGGCCTGTCGGGCGGCCAAAGACAGCTGGTTGGCCTGACTCGACTCATTCTGGCCCGTCCCCGGATCATGCTACTCGACGAGCCCACCGCATCGATGGATCCCAAGCTTGAAGAGCAGATCGCGGAGCGTGTGTTCGGCATGCGCCCCAAAGACACCACGCTGGTCGTGGTCACCCACAAGCTCGGGATGTTGAGCCACTTCACTCGCATCGTGGTATTGGATCGCGGACGCATCGTGGCCGATGGACCACGGGACGACATCCTGCGCCGCATGCGTGGCAGCGTCCAGACAGCCGTCCCCACGGCGACCACGATCTCTCCCACCGTTCCGCCGCGGCCTGACATCGCGCCAGCGGCCACATCAGCCATCGCCAGCGTATGAGTTCAAAAAACAGGGTCCCTCGGGACACATCCCGCGCGCACCCAGAAGTCGGAGCCGGTCTCAGGATGGCGGTTTGGGGCAGCCTCATCGCGTTGGGCCTCTTCGTTGGCTGGGCCTACCACGCCGAGATCGATCAAATCACCCGCGGCCAGGGTCAGATCATCGCCAGCTCTCGCACACAGATCATTCAGGCGCCAGACGGGGGCGTGCTCGAAGAATTGCTGGTGCGCGAAGGCACAGAGGTACAGCGCGGTGAACTGCTCGCCCGCCTGGACCGGACGAAGGTGGAGGCCGGCTACCGTGAGGCCGAATCCAAACTGGGGGCTCTGAGCGCCACGGTCAGCCGGCTGCGGGCCGAGGTGTTTGGCGGCTCGCCACGGTTCGATGGCAAATCCGACAGCTTCCCTGCGTTTCGCCAGAACCAGGTCAACCTCCTCGAGAAGAGGCGTGCATCGCTCAGCCAGGAGATCGCAGCCATCGAGCGCATGAAGGGCTTGGCCATGCGAGAGCTGGCCATGACCGAACCACTGCTTGCGGCGGGCGACGTGAGCATGGGTGAGGTCTTGCGCCTGCAGCGCCAGGTCGCAGACCTCGAAGGGCAAATCAGCAACCGAGAAAACAAATACCTTCAGGACGTTCAAGCCGAACTGAACAAAGCGGAGGAGGAGCTGAGCAGCGCTCGCGAACTTCTGGTCCAGCGACAGGACCAGCTGACCAACACCGAGCTGAGAGCGCCCGTCAACGGCACCGTGAAAAACGTTCGCGTGACCACGCGCGGCGGTGTGCTCCGGGCCGGCGACGAATTGATGCAGATCGTGCCGGTTGAAGACAACCTGATCGTGGAAGCCAAAGTCAAACCCTCGGACGTGGCGTTCCTCAAGCCCGGGCTGGACGTGTCGGTCAAGATTGACGCTTACGACTACACCATCTACGGCAGCCTGCCGGGCAAGCTGACCTACATCAGCGCGGACACCATGAGCGAAGACCTCAAACAAGGGGAACAGGCTTATTACCGCGTCCAGGTCAAGACCGACTCGGTCAAGTTCAACCGCAAGTCGGAAGAAAACCTGAGCTTGCAGCCCGGTATGACCGCCAGCATCGAGGTCAAGACCGGCCACAACACCGTACTGATGTACCTGCTGAAGCCCATCGTCAAAACCCTTAACGATTCGCTTGGCGAGCGGTAGGCCCTCGCCCAGGTGTGGCCCACCCAGACGGCCACAGGGCCTTCAAAACAACAAATCATCTTGATGATTATTGTTTTTATCATTTAAAATGATATTTAGCAATTTATCAAAGATCCAAGGAATCCACATGAAAACAAAGCTGATTCTGGCCGCATGTCTCGTCACTGCATTGACCGCCTGCGCCATGTACCCGCAGGCAGGCAACCAGCAAGCGGACACGCCACCCCAGCTCGTCGTCAAGGACGACGTGAAAACATGGGATCACCCGCGTGCGTTCGGCCCGGTTCCAGCGGAACTCCAGGTGACGGCTGCGACAACCTGCAGTTCCCTCAACACCGACAAGGTGTCCTACGAGCCCAGGGGTTACCACGCCCAAGCACGCAACGTCGATGGCACCTCCTTCCAGGGCGGCGGGTACTACTGCGTACCCAAACACTGACCCTCTATCGCCAAGCAGATCCCTTTCAACACATCTCTGTGCCGAGTCACTCGGCCCCAACAGGAATAGCTCATGAAGCCCACATCGCAGCTCGATACGCCGTTCAAGTTGCCCAGCGCCGACGCTGGCCGCGCCACCAAAGCCACTGCGGTTCGCCAAGGCACCCCCGTTTTCAGCACCGACCTGAACGGCGCCGATCTGAAGAGCCTCAGCCGCTTCAATGAAGCGCTTCCCGAACCCAAGCCGCAGACCAACCGAGTGGCGAAGAAAAAAACTGGGGAGAGTGAAGAACTGGTCGACGACGAAGTTGCAATCTCCGACAGCGAAGAATGGGAGCTTGCGCAGGCCGAGGTGGCCGGTGCAGAGAGTGCGGCATCCAACAGCACAGAAGGTGCTGGTGGGGCGGGCGCGGGCAGCGGCAATGGGGCTGGTGCGGGCACCGCCGTCACCAACTTCAGCCCATTGCTGTTCACACCACTGTTGGGTCTGCTCATCAACGACGATCCCGCAGCGGCGCCTCCACCCGTGGATGCGTCGCCCATTTTGCTGGGCCCGGCCCCAGTGTCGGGCCCAACCCCTGCGTCGGACCCGCTTCCTGAGCGGCGTCCACCCGCGCCGGCGCCCGAGCGCCCACCGTTGGCCAACATGCCTCCTGCCGTCTGGCTGGAGCATGAGGAGGTCGAGCTGACGCTGAACGCCAGCACCGGCGAAATCGAATGTGCCGTGGTCAGAGGCACGGATGCGGACAACGGACCGACCCAGCTGAGCTTCTATTTCTGGAACGACGGCCAGCCGGCCACGACATCGGCCGATGGTTACTTCTCCATCGACGAACAGGGACGTGTCAGCCTGACCGAAAAAGGCGAGGCAGAAATTGGCGCCGGCAACCCGGCCCTGCCCTGCGCGCCGTCGATCGAGCTGGCCGTGGTCGCCTTCGATGGCCTGAACTACAGCTCACCCACCACCCTCACCATCGACCGCGTGTTGCCCACGTTCTTGGCGGCGGAGGGTGACAGCCCTGAAGGGGTGGATGCGAGGTATTCGGTACAAGCCATGCTCACGGACGGCTACGCCGGAAACGCAGAAGTGACGCTTGATGAGCACAGTGGTGAGCCGCATATCGCCATCAATGACTTCGATGGCAATCTTGACCTGATCGATTTTGATGGCTGGGACCAGGCCGGTGTTGAACTGGACCACCTGGCAATGTCACGCCACGACGACAAGCTCTGCATCGACATCGAAGGCACCGATGGTCTGGACGTGCACATTTCGGTCAACAACCAGTTCGCCCCTGCACCCGAGGGTGAGCCCAGTGCCGCCGTGGAATTCGTGCACTTTGCCCAAGGCACCACCTATGCGCGCTACGACCTGGGTGGATCACAAATGCAGGATGACACGTCATCCTGTGAAGCTGAATACCCTTACTTTCAGGACCATGGCGTCTACCTGGTGTCAACCGACAAGGCCACAGCCGACGGCGACACCGTCGACGGTACCGTTTGCAACGACGTGGTGGTGGGCTCCTCCGAGTTCAAGGAACTCATCAGCGGCGGAGCTGGCAACGACCTGCTGTTCACGCAAGGCGCTGGCGACACCGTGTCCGGCGGCGAGGGCGATGACCTGATCGTGCTGGACAAAGATGTCGACGATCACAAGCACGCAGCCCAAACCACGGTGCGGTTCGAAACCGCTGCCACCAACGGACTCGATACGGTCGTCGGTTTTGACGAAGAGAGCACCCGTCTTGAACTGCAGGCGACAGACACCAGCTTTGCACTGGAAGGTGACGATGTCGACGTGTTGACCGATGGGGCCTTGCTGGACCAGGACCTCGACAATCCCGCCCAGTTCAATCTGGTGTTCGAAGACAAAGACGCTTCAGCCACGGCGGTGGTGGCCATGGATGCGGCCAGCCCGTGGAACCTGCACAGCTGGCTCAATGATCCGTCGAGCCCGATGCAGGAGATCGTCATCGATGGCGCAGGGCAGGACTACAGCCTGTTCTTCCTGGTGGAAGAATCGGCGCTGCCGGGCGCCGACGCCTTCACCCACCTTTACCAAGGGGCCGACGGCGACTCCAGCGGTTCGCTCAGCGCCAGCGAGTTCACCCACATGGCCCAGTTTGCCGGGGTCGGCGTGGACGCCTTCTCCAGCAGCTCGTTCCTGAACAACAGCCTGGTGACTCCGCCCCCGCCACCGGTGATCTGATCGGCACACCCAGCGGTCTTGACCGGCCGCATTGCCTTGCAACAACCAGCGTCAGCAGACGCTGGTTTTTTTTCGTCCCACGCACTCACACACCGGATCTGAGCGGTGTCTGTGATCGCTTCGTCTGGTCGCGTCGGCAGGAGACGGTCATGGGCGAAAAAAAACAGATGCCCGGCTGGCGCCAGGCATCTGTCATAGGGGCCGAGAATCGCGCGACCCGCCATCCAGCGGGCCACGCGACCTGGGATCAGATCACCACAAAATCGGTCCGTGTGATCCCCGCCGGTGCCCCGGTCAGCTCAGCAAACTGGACCGCCAGCGAGCCGGTAAGCGAGCCGTCGGCGTCGTAGTTCACCGCACCATTCGATGTGTTGTAGATGACCCGTGTGGTGGTCTGGGTGGCCAGACCGGCCTGGTTGCTCTCAAAGGCATTGGCCGCCAGTGTTCCCGTCTGGTTGAGCGTCGTGAACACCGCGTTTTCCAGGCGGATGACATCGTTGTTGGTGTTGCCGACGTTGGAGAAATCGGTGATCACATCCACATTGCCTGCGCCCAGCGCCGTGTTGAACACAAACGCGTCGTTGCCGGCACCGCCCACCAGAGTGTCATTGCCAGCACCACCGCTGATCACGTCGTTGCCGGTGCCACCCATGATCACATCGTTGCCTGCACCGCCAGACAGCACGTCGTTGCCGCCGTTGCCATTGATCACATCGTTGCCCGCACCACCATTGAGCGTGTTGCCGCCGCCACTTCCATTCAACGTCTGCCCCACCACCGGTGGCGCAGGCGGGGGCGCCGTCACCCCGACAAAGCTGTTGGCCGTCAGCGCCTGGGTACCCGTCAGGGCGATGCTGAAGTCAGCACCCGTGTTGCCCACGGTGTTGCCTTCGACCAGGGTGTTGCCGAGTGTGG
This sequence comes from Hydrogenophaga sp., assembly GCF_018780075.1. GTDB lineage: Bacteria > Pseudomonadota > Gammaproteobacteria > Burkholderiales > Burkholderiaceae_C > Hydrogenophaga. The sequence continues at coordinate 97,272 of NZ_JADMKB010000032.1, read as the reverse complement.
TGGTCGCACGCAGCTGCATCAAGCCATTGAACGCGTTGGTCCCAATGAAGGTGAAGGTACCGATGCCCGACACGTCGATCAAATCACCCACCGCGAAGTCGGTGATGGTGTCGCGGGTGCCTGCGGTGGTTCCAGATTCACCGACCGCAGTGAACACGAAGGTGTCCAAACCGGCCCCCCCGGTCAACTGGTCGGCGCCGGTGCCCCCGGTCAGGGTGTCATTGCCCGCACCGCCGTTGAGGGCATCGTTGCCGGTTCCGCCCAGCAGCACGTCGTTGCCTGCATTGCCCACCAGGTTGTCGTTGCCGGCCGCACCAGTGAGCGTGTCGGCACCATTCGCACCGGTGATCACGTTGTCACCTGCGCTGCCGGTTCCATTGAAGTTGCCAGCGCCCTGGTAGGTCAGGTTTTCGATGTTGACCCTGCCATCCAGACTGAAGCTTGCGTTGCCAGCCACCTGAACCAGGATGGTGTCGGTCCCTCCTCCCCCGTTCTCCGTCGTCACCACCGCGTCGGTGAGGTTGGTCAGCACGAAGGTGTCGTTTCCGCCGCCGCCGACCAAGGTGTCGGCACCGCCGCCACCGGTCAGTACGTTGGCACCACCATTGCCTGTGATGACGTTGGCCAGGTTGTTGCCAGTGCCACTGATGTTCTGGTTGCCACCCAGCGTGAGGTTTTCGACGTTGGCACCCAGGGTGAGGCTGACGGTGGATGTCACCGTGTCTATGCCTTCGTCTGCGACCTCGACCACCCCGTCGGTGACCGAGTCCACGGTGTAGCTGTCGTTGCCAGCCCCACCCACCATGCTGTCATTGCCCGTGCCGCCATTGAGGGCGTCGTTGCCGGCGCCCCCGATCAGGGTGTCATTGCCAGCACCGCCGACCAGGGTGTCGTTGCCCGCGGCACCGCTGATGACGTTGTCCAACGCGTTGCCGGTGCCGTTGAAGTTGCCTGCCCCTTCGTAGGAGAGGTTCTCGATGTTGGCACGGCCCGCAGCGAGCACCGGATCCGCAGGAGCCAGACTGAAAGTCGTGTTGCCAGCGGTCTGAACCACGATGGCGTCGGTGCCCTCATTGAGCAGTTCGTTCACCACGTCGGCGTTGCCGTCCACCACATAGATGTCATCGCCCAAGCCACCTGTCAGGGTGTCGGTCCCGGCTCCGCCAATCAGCGTGTCATTGCCCTCGCCACCGGTGATGACGTCGTTGCCGTCTCCACCATCAATCGTGTGGTCCATTGCCACCAGCGTTTCAACGCCGTTGACCACGGCCACCACAGGGTCGCCAAACTCGTTGGCCACCTGGAAACCGACACTACCGCCGGTACTGGCCAGCAGATCCAGCACGTTGGTGGGCTGACCGTTCTGATCGACGGTGTACACGTTGACGATCGCGGCCCCGCCCGTGAGCACGTCGTTGAACCGGGAACCGATCAAGCTTTCCACGTCCACAAAAGTGTCTGCGGCTACCGCAGTCGCGGCATTGGGAACGCTGAGGTTGACGTTGACGCCCTCGCGAGCGGCCCCGGTGCCGACACCGTTGCCGACGCTGGCGGAGTAGTCGACCGTGTCGAAGCCCATGCCGCCGTCCACCGCGTTGCCAAAGCCGATGTCGGAGGCGTCCATGACGAACGTGTCATCGCCGAACCAGCCGGCCATACCGTCGCTGCCGAGTCCACCGTGGATCACGTCGTCGCCGTTGCCACCATCGATCCCGTCATCACCGCCGCCACCATACAAGGTGTCGTTGCCGTCGCCGCCAGCAATCACGTCCGCATCCCCAGTGGCGTCCATCACATTCACCGTACCGCCCACAGGGGAAGGCGTTGGCACCACATTGCCGTTGTCGCCGTAGATCACATCGTCACCCACCCCGCCGTCGATCACATCGGCACCCGCGCCCCCGCGAAGCGTGTCGTCGCCGTCGCCACCGAACACCTGGTCCAGGCCATTGCCGGCATTGATGCTGTCGTTACCGTCATCACCCCAGATCAGGTCGTCACCCTGGGAATCAATGATGACGTCATCACCCGCCCCACCGTGCAAGAAATCATTGCCAATGCCGCCTTCGACCGTGTCAGCACCGCCGTCGGCCCAGACCGTGTCGTTACCGCCACCGGCGTTGATGTTGTCAGCCGCCTCGGTGCCGCCGATCATTTCGCTGGCATTGCCTCTGCCGTTGGGGCTCAACACCCCCCGAGCGTCGGTGTACTCACCCGGGTTGCCATAGAACTTCCATCCTGTTGCATCGGAGCCCACCCAACCTGCCTGGTTCAGGCCGGCCAGCATGTTGATGGTTCGCCCGGTATCGGGCTGGTCCACCGTGCTGATCTCCACGTACGCATCGGGCACCGAGAAGATGTCGGAGTACAGATGCTGAGTGTCGGTGCTGCGCATCACCAGGTCGGAGAACAGTTGCCCCTCGATTTCCGCCAGCATGTTGGTGCCGGCCAGGCGGTTCAGGTAGTAGAAGCGGTCGGCGTTCTGCAACTTGATCATCTGCGCAGCAAAGATCATGTCGAAGGTGGTACCCAGCATGCCCCCGTCCACCTTGCTTTCGGCCAGACCACCGATCCAGAAGTCAATCCGGTCCACACCTGTGTCCGTGGTCATGAAATCGTAGTCGGTCAACGCGACTTGGGCAGCGGTGCGCAAGCCTTCGGCATAGGCCAGGTTGTCGGCTTCGACAAGGCTTCGCTGCAAAGCGTTCCATTCATCCAGCGTTTTGGACGACCCAAACCCGGTCAGCACAGCGTCCCGTGAGTACGCCATGATGAAGTTTTCCAGCGCCTCCGGGTGCGTGATGCCCATGCCGAATTCGTCCCAGTTCTCATAGGGCTTGAGCGTGGACATGCCGGTTTGTGCAAACAGCTGCTCGCGGACCCCGTTGAGAGAAGCCATGCCTGTGTCGCGACCGCGCACGATGTTGAGCGCGGCCAAGTCAAGTGGCAGACCGACCAGGTTGTTGCGCAGCGCATCGGTCACCCACATGTCGATGCCATTGCCCACCTGGGCCGACATCCCGAGTGCGAATTCACCTGCGGTGGTGCTGGTGTAGGCGGTGGGGTTCAGGAAAGCATCCAGCAGCTTCATCTCTTGCACGGTACCGGTGGCCAGCCCATCGGCGCCAAAGGCAGCGAGGTCCACCGTCTCGGTCAGCATGGAGTGGCCGAAACGGTACACCGCGTGCGCGAACTCGGCCGAGATGGCCGGGTCGATGAAGATGTCGTAAGCAGCAAACGCGTTGATGTTCGGGCTGAGCTTGCGCACAAACTCACCAAACACCAGGTGCTGGTACTCCATTTCAGTGACCAGCTTGGCGGCCTGAAAGAACATTTCTCCGGTCCAGTCGGCAGCGTCGGCACGTGCTTCGTGCACAACGCCATGGCTGTCCGTGCCGCCCAGCACCATGGCCTGGATGTCCTGCAGCACGCGGTTGTGCTCCGCGTGGAACACATCGTGGATGGCGGTCAGCCCGATGTTTTCGTTGGCACGGCCGTCACCGGCGATGAAGTGCCGGTCCAGCAACTCGTTGTCGTAGCGCCCCGCCTCCAGCGGGGTCTCGCCATTGTCGATCAAGCCATTGCCATCCAGGTCACCGTTGACAACACCGTCGCTGTCGGCCTGTTTCAGCTGGCCGGTTTGCGAGTTCACCATGTTTGCCGAATGGGCGATGTCGTCCAGGAAGGCGTGACCGATGGTCTGCAGCTGCAGATTGCCCCGGATGCCCACCACCTGGCCGTCGGCCACCGTCTGGCCGTTCACGTCACGGATCACGGTGTTGAGCGAGATGTCGCTGTTTTGGACGTAGTAAACCTCGCCGCTGACCACATGGCGGGCCACCAGCCAGCCACCCGAGGCGGTGAGGAACGGCGTGCCGTCGGCGTTGAGCAACACCTCCGGAATGTCCAGCACGTCCTTGTTGTTCAGAGTAATGCCAATCTTCGCGGCATTTGCCTTGATGTCGGCCCAGGTGGCCATGCCGCCATCCGTACCGCTGACCAGTGCGCCGGTGGTGATGTAGCGGGCCGAGGTCAGAACTGGGTCGTTCACGTCGTATTCACGAACGAACACGGTGTGACTGGCCGCAGAACCGTATGACTGGCTGAGGTCAATGAAAGGTGACGTCACGTTCACGCTTTCATTGGCAGCCGCGGGTGTCAACACCAGCTGATTGGCCACCACTGATGCCGTGACGCCCGTGGACAGCGTCTGCGCGTTGATGTCGTCCACCACACCCTGCAAGCTGCGGTTGTCCGCGATCGTGATGGCGGTGTTGTTGAGCATCAGCACGCCACCGTTGTTGCCGATGTTGTTGTTGATGGTGTTCGTGCCGGTCACTGCGGTCGGCGTGCGGGCCTCCGTCAGCCCCAGGGCGGACACCAAGTCGTTCGTGCTGGTCGCCCCGATGTTCACCTGCACCGTGTTGGTGCGGGAGGCCACGATGAAGTTGTTAAAGACGCCGGGAGCAACCTCGTTGTCGGGGTGGTTGTAAAGCGGGTCGTCGGGCAACAACGGCACCAGGATCGTGCCATCGGCTCCCTTCTGCACGAAATCGAGGCCATGGTCAAAAAACTGACCGAACATGGTGGTGAACGAGCTGTAAGGCAGCGGGTTCGCGGCCCCGGTGAACGGGTTGAGCCGCCCGCCCGGTGTGGTCGTCGGATCGTCCAGCACCGCCAGACGCTTTTGTTCAGCGGTGAGGTATCCAAGGGCCTCAAGAGCAGCATCACTTTGGTCGGCGACCAAGTTGCTGATCACGCGAGGGCTGGTGTCCACCAGGTTGATGTTGCGCGTTCCGTAGCTGGGCGTGCCCGCCGTGATCACAGGCCCTTGCTGTCCAAAGACCACCGTGCCCTCTGCCTGACCGAAGACGGGGGTGGTCACCCGCACAAACAACTGGTCGGCAGCACCCCAGGTCGGGCTGAGCACGTTGTTGCCCACGCCCGCCACATCACGGATACCAGTCGGGTCCAGCACGGTGCCCAGCGGCGCATTGCGGGGGTCATTGCCTGGCAGCGTGAGCTGGGCAAGCAGGAAATCGATATCTGTCTGGTTGAGCAACATGAAAGCCACCTTGAAGCTTGGTTAAACAAGCTTAAATGGTAGCTTAAATTGTAATTTTTAGTGTTTTTATCATTTCTATCAGTTTATGCTGATGAGCCTGCTTGCTCTTCCACGATGCAACCTGTCGTCCCCAGAAAACCGCTGATCCGGAACGCCGCAACATGCTGATAAACAACAGAAAAAGAGCCGATCGATTTCTGACTGGATGGAGGCTGATGCCCCATCGGGTCGGCCCAAACCACCTGTGGACGCGGTCTGGATCCCGATCAGAAACCACATGCCATCACAGGACATCGGTCACACAGACGTTGCACCAACGCAACAAAGCGAACGAAAAGCGACCCCGCCCTGACACCTTCCTCGACTTGACGCCCGGCCGTGATGGAAACCGGCCAGGGCACCAAAGCTCGACCGGCGTCAGCGCCCCACAGGCTGTGGGGGGTTTCTGGGTTGGGGGAAAAGCAGATCAGAGCGACCTGCGGTGTCACATCAAGCTTGCTTGAGCTGATGGACCGAGGTGAGCGCAGTGAAGAAACCGTGCATCCATTTCATGTCGACGGGCTTCTGCGCGATCAGGGTGTTTGGGGGAAGACCACCTCGCTCCGCCACTTCTTCACTGGACATGCCGGTCAAGGCCACAAGGATCAGGGACGCAAAATTAGCGCTGCCACGCAAGGTGCGAAGCAATTCAAAGCCGTCGACCCCCGGCATCTTGAGGTCCGTGATGAGCACATCGGGATTCAGCGAGCTGATGTCAATGATGGCTTCCAGTGCGGACGGCATGGTCGTGCAATCGATGGGCAGATTCCACGAAGCGATGGTGTGACGGAACACTTCGAGCGAGACCGGATCGTCGTCCACCACCAGCACTCGAAGCATGGTGTGCTTTGAATCCACGCCCGACATGCCTTGGGCACGCTGGTAATCGCGGATGGACTGCAGCGAGATGCGACGGTGACCGCCTTTGGTCTTCCAGGCTTGCAACTGGTTGCGTTCAACGAGCGTCTGCACCGAACCCACCGACAGGCCCAGCAACTTGGCTGCGTACAAGGTGCCGCAGACCTCGTCAGGTGCATCGTGCGCCACATCCATCAGTTTAGTACTCATAGCTTATTTTAGCCGCAGCAAACACAAAAAACCAACATGCACTCCGTTTTTGACGTTTGAAAATGTAAAATCGCTTATATAATTGTCAAATATGACATTTTAGTCACTTTAGGAGTCTATGTGATCCGTCCAATCGATCGTCCTGAGGAGCCCGAACTCCTGAGCAGACAGGAGCGAAGCGCTGGTCGAGAAATCAGACGGAAGCTCACCGCCGAGAGTTTGCTCAAGGAGAGCGACTCACCTCTTCACATGACTGCGGACCTCGCCACACCCCATGTCCAGTTCCTCCGGATCTCCACCTTGCTCAAAGGCCGACCTGTCCGTCATTCGAGCAAGGTTCCATTGGAGAGGATGCTCATTTCACAATTCGGGGTCGACAAGGCGAAACCCTTTTTTCACCCTGACGTGAATCTGGCCACCTACCACTCTCACCGATATGGGGCAATCAGCAACCTCGTGTCCAACATCAAGGCCAATAGCCGAAAACTCCATGCCTCCGGTCTTGATGCTTTGGTCATCGATACGATTTCAGGGTTGAAACGAGAGCACAAGGATGTGTTCATCGCTTCCGTCACCAGCATATGGCTGAGTGGGATCGAAGTCATTCTGATCGATTCAGACAACAAACTGATTTCATTCAATGAAATTGGTGAAGTCGTTTGTAGCAATCAGTTCATCAAAATCTACATTGATTCTCTTTGGGAAGAAGAAGTCTGCCATCGAAAGACCGAGAGATCCACCCAGCGCCTCGCGGTTTTGAACTGAACCGATCAACATTGATCTGCAACCACAGAACATACAACCCCGCCATCCACGGTACGACAATGCATTCTTCACCTTGCCATGCATTCGTCGAATGCGAAAAAACCATTCGCGACGGCAACAAGCGCGTTGTGTTTCGCATCTACAAATTCCATGATTTTCCGGGTCACTGCTGGACTGGCATTGATGATCTTGAGTTCAACACGGCTGATCGCTTGACCGCTGATGAACTCGCGCAATGCATTTTTTATGTGACAGGCGGATCATCGGGGTCAAAAGCAAGCCGGGGCGAGACCGCCAATTACTATGTCTTTTACGACGAAGCCAGACCAGCCAGACTGGGGCTGGAGACGAAACAAGGTCAACGAAGCAGCCTGGCGATTTTGAATCCGTTCAGTTTCAGCCCCTGTCTGGACACCACCACGCCCTCCGAGCAACCGGATCTGCAGCCTTGTTGACCCGGTCAGCACAAGTCAACGATGGCCTTCTCCGCATTGAATCGTTTCCGTCGTCGGGCGCCAGCAAAAGCGCACCCCGCGGTGCCAGGCGCTCCAGCACCGACCGGTGTTCGCTGGGAGCCAGGGTTGTCTGAAACAGCGAAAAGCGCACGGCCACGCATCGCAAAACCCGTGCCCCCCTCATTGAATCATGTCGCCCGCCGTGCTCCCCCAAAAGCCGGGCCCGGAAAATCCGTCGATTACATCTCCGTGCTGTTGTTCGTGATGATATTGACCTCGCTTTATACGTTCGTCCTGTGAATTGACGCCAACCTTCATGCTCAAACTCCGCCAAAGGCTGCATCAACCGCAACGCGCCTTTCTGCCGTCCCGTCAATCCCTCGCGTGCTGGCTGGTCGCCACACCACTCATTGCCAGCACAGCCCTTGCCGCAACACCCGCAGCGGTCAGCTGCCGGATCGTTGGCGTGCCGTTGAGCTTTGAAACCTTGAACCCCACCCTCCGCACGCCACAACCCGGAACCGGGCATGTGGTGGTGGAGTGCCACAACCCGGGCGGAGAGAGCCAGGAACTCGTCCTCACCGCCCTCGATGAAGCCGATGCCCGCCATCGGCTGTCAGACCGGTGGAACCGTCCTGCACCGCTTAAGCTTGAACTGTTTGTGGATGTCGAGCGCCAAAACCGGATCGCATCGGCTGAGGGCTCGCCTCATGTCGTTCGCACGAGCGCCACGATTCGCGCCAACACCACGACCCAGTTCCACCTGCCCTTTTACGCCCAGGTCCAGCTGGAACGGCTGCCTGAGGCAGGCACCTACAGCCAGCCGGTCAACATGAGGTTGCTGTATCAGACGCACCCACTCCATTCCCGCCAGGCTGTTGCGGCTTTCTGATCCACCACCGTGACACGCACCATCAGGGGCGCTTTTGCGACAAGCCCAGCTTCAAGTGGTCCGTCTCCTGGCGCAACAAGGGAAATGCCCGGGCAAACAGGTTCCACTCCCCGGCATTGGCCGCCATTTCCAGGCCGCGGCAAAGGCGACTCCCCCGCTCGCCCTGGATGAACCCGAGAGTGGCCTGCAGCTTGTGGGCGTGCTCGTTGGCCGCCCGCGCGTCCTTCGACTGCAGCGCTGCGGCAAGCGCCTCCACATGGAGATCCAGATCGCGAACGATCGTGGGCGTCAGCTCGACCATATCCCCTGGCAACATGGCTGCCAACACGGATTCGGCCGCCGTCTCTTGCGCGGTTGCTGGGCCGTGAACGCTGTCGTCCGTTGTTCGCCGGTTGTCTTCCTGGTTCCGTGAGCCCGCCCCCACCCACGCGGGCTCCGCTTGCTTCTCGGTCAACACGGCGCGCACGGTCTCCACCAGTGCGTCACCCTTGAGCGGCTTGGACAGGTAAGCGTCCATTCCCGCTGCCAGACAGCGATCCCGGTCTCCCGACATGGCATTGGCGGTCAGGGCCACGATCGGCACCCTCTTGACTTGGGCTTTCTGCTCAGCCATCCGGATCTGCTGGGTCGCCATCAAGCCATTGCATTCGGGCATTTGTACGTCCATGAGGATCAGATCGATCTGCCCCCGCTGCCAGATCTTGACCGCCTCTTGGCCGTTGTGCGCCACCTCGATGTGACATCCCAGCCGGCTCAACATTTGCCGCATCACCATCTCGTTGATGGCGTGATCTTCCGCCAGCAGCACCCGGAGACCGTCCAAAGGGGTCGGCAACATGTTCCGGGCAGACGCATGCGCCAACACGGGCTCTTTCGATGACGCGTGCAGTGATTGCGGCACCCGCAGCGGAATCTGAACATAAAACGTGCTGCCGCGACCGAACTGGCTTTCGACCCGGATCGTTCCACCCATCAGATCCACCAGGCGAGAACAGATGGCGAGCCCCATGCCACTGCCACCGAAACGGTTCGATATGCTCGCATCGGCCTGGGTGAAAGAACGGAACAAGGTGCCCAGCGTTTCCTTGCTCATGCCAATGCCGGAGTCCTGAACCTTGAACTCAAGCCACAGTTGCTGGTCTCTCGCCTGGACGGTTGCTTCAAAAACAATCGAGCCGCCAGCGGCTGTGAATTTCACGGCGTTCGACAGCAGGTTGGACAGCACCTGCCCGATCCGGCCCGGATCCCCGACCATCCGGGCAGGCAACTGAGCCGACAGCCGCTTGGTGCAAGTCACACCCTGCGCCTTGCCTTGCTGAACGTACAGGTCGTAGGTGTTGTCCAGAAACGGACGCAGATCAAAAGGCACGGTTTCGAGCATCAATTTGCCGGCTTCGATGCGAGAAATGTCCAGCAGGTCGTTCAACAGTTTGAGCAGCGACTGTGAACACCTGTTCATCAGCTCCAGCCAGTGGCGCTGGTCCGAGCTCAGCTCGGTGTCCAACAACAGCGCATTCAGACCCATCAACGCGTTGAGTGGGGTTCGAATCTCGTGGCTGATGTTGGACAGAAAATCACTTTTGGCCTGGCTGGCCTGATCCGCCAGTTTCAGTGCCTGCGCCAAACGCTGTTCGTTTGCCTTGCGCTGGGTGATGTCGGCCAGCGTCCCGATCAGACAGACGGGTCGACCATTGCCGTCCCTTTCGGCAATCATGCCGTGGGATTCGATCCACACCCACCGATCGACCGCGCGGAAACGGAACTCCGCCACCCCGCGATCCTGACCATTGCTCAACAGCATGCCCAGTCCCGCCTCGATCGCGGACAGGTCATCGGGATGAACGCGCTGTTTCAACTGATCGACACCCCAGCTTCCTTCCAAGGCCACCTCTCCCAGGATCTCGCCCCATCTGGAGGTCAGGTAGAAGTCGTGAAACGGCGCCTTGAAGTCCCACAACACCAAATTGGTCGCATCCACCGCAATTTGCAATCGCTCGCGGGTGTCGTCCAGTGCCTCTTCCGCCCGCAGGCGGCTGTCGGCTTCATTGCGTTTGGAGTCACGGCTGAGTTCCAGCTCGTGATTGAGCCGATCGATCTCCTCGAGCAAGACCAGCGTTCGCTCTTCCTCCTTTTTCAGACGCTGCAGGGCACTCTGGTAAGCAAAGGCCAGCTGCTGGGTGTCCCTTGAAGCAGCGTCCCCAGGAGCGGTTGTTTTTGGTGGCATGTGTTGGAGCTGGCCATGGACGATCGCACGGGCACCTCAGCAAAGACGCCGGCCACCCACGCAATCAACAAAAATGTAAAAAATGCATTTTTTCACATTTAGCAAAAAAATGATACTTTTACATTTCGAGTGCAGGCTGCCACCGTCCGCAGGATGGGCGTCGTCCGCACGGTGTGCTGTCAGGCCAGCGCCACGGTGCGGCAGGTCATCTCACAATCGATCGTCGCGCCGGAGCCGATCGTGAGCGAGACGTAGCTGACGTCGCCCTTGATGTGGGCAGAAGGCGCCACCACCAGCTCTTCGCACACCACCGAGCCCGACACCTGCCCTTTGATGTTGAGGTTCTTGCAGGTCAACGTGCCCTCCACCAGGCCTGCGGTGCCGATGTTGACATCGTCCGCCTGGATGGTGCCGATGACACTGCCCTCCACGTGCAGGATGCCCGCGGAGTCGATGTCGCCACGCATCACGAAGCCCTCGCTCACCACCGAGGGCTTCTGCGTGGTGATGAGACTCTGCACCATGGAGGTCGAGCGTCGAGGCTCAGCGGCTGATGGCCCTGACCCGAAGGCCGGCGTGGCGCCAGCGTCAAATGCCGAGGCGGGAGGCGTCTTAGTTTTTGATATATTGAACATGCTGCGCGGTCTTGATGACTTTCAGGGGATCGACGGGGTAACCCCCGACCGAGATTTCGAAATGCAGGTGTTTGCCGGTGGAGGCTCCGGTGTTGCCCACCCAGCCCAGCACCGTGTTGCGGTCCACCTCCTGACCTTCGGTCACAGAGACACGGTCCAGGTGGGCGTAGAGACTTTCAATGCCCCGGTCGTGGCGCACGATCACCGTGTTGCCGTAGTTGCTGTAGTCCCGGGCCAGCACCACCTTGCCCACCTTGGTCGGGTAAACGCGGTCGTCCGTGTGGGGAACCAGGTCAATGCCGGCGTGCAACCGGGGTGCCCCCAGCAGCGGGTGCTTGCGGATGCCAAACGTGGAGGTCAGTCGGTGGTCATGGACGGGCATGTTGGCCGGCAAGGCCAGCATGATGTCCTTGAGCGCACGGTTGTCCGCGGCCTCGTCCAGGAAGGGCGCACCGACCAAGGGCAACATCCGGTCCAGCTTGGGTTGCTCACCCTCACGGGGACCAAAGCCACCCATGGCATCACCCGACTGGATGATCTTGATCGCTTTTTCAGTGAGGCCCGAATCACCCAGCAGTGATTTGAAACTCGTGTTCTCGGCCGCCAGCGAGGTGGTGGCCGACTCCACCAACCGCCGGACTTCCATGTCGCGTTCGCGGATGGAGCGGGCCAGCTCCAGCATGTCGTCGGCACTGAGGTCGGCGTCGTCCACGTATCCCGCCTCCTGAAAGCTGCCCGCCAAAGCGGCGTAAATCGATTGATGGGAGCGCTCTTCCTGCCACCTGAACTGCTGCAACAACAGCGCGGTGGCCATCAGAAAAAACAGCGCCGCCAGCAACGCGCCGCCCACGACCAATCCACCCCGCACCACCAGCCGCTGCAAGCGGCCCGGCACAGACAGGTAATGCAAGCTGCCGCTCTGCTCAATGATGATGCGGACATCCAGGTAATCGCGACGCCACAGCAGGCGCAGCGTGGGCGGAAGCGACCGCAGATGACCCCACAGGATCGGCAGGCGTTCGAGCATGTGCGAGGTTCTCAACTCGCCGTCACAGGACCGAAGCCGTGGTGTCCAGAGGGGTCAGGGTGGGCACCTCGGAAGGCGCCACGGGAGGCAACACGGCTGGCGACCGGATGCTCGCCAGCGTTTCACCTGCGCGGATCTGCTTGACCGAGCCCTGCAGGGAACCACCGCGCTCCACTTCAAGCTCGCCATACATGGCGCTGCCGTGCACACGGCCGCTGCTGCGCACGATCAGCTTGCCCGTCACCTGCAGCTCCTGCTTTGTCTCGCCCAGGACCTCGGCCTGGCGCGCCTTCACCTTTCCCACCAGCTGTCCGCGCACGCCCACCACCAGCTCGTCGGCCGACAGATCCCCGTGAAATGAGCCTTCGATCAAGGCCAGGCCTGGCACGGAAAAGTTGCCGACAGCACTCACTCCCTCGCCGATCACGATGTTGCCTTTGTTCTTTGTTGCGTCGTTCATAAAGCTCTTGTTGAGATGTGGTCACACACGGCAGACCGATGTTTCATTTTTGATGATTTTCATATTATCTTTTGTTTTTGTTGTTTTAACCATTATCAAAGACCGTAAAAAAGCCAACAAAAGTCACGGCACGGCATCAAAACAGCACCAGCGGCGGCGATCTCACCTCGACGACATGCCAGGTCACACACCAGAACAGGGAACATGGGGAAACCCTGGCATTCCTGAATCTTGTGTAAGTGTGTGATGTTTGTAGCATTTTTATCATTTTATACGCCATAATCGACAACTCGATGGACTGAGCATTGTTCAGCCCCTCCGTCAAGGCACACACACCGTGTGTCACTGCGGTAGCCATGTCTTTTCGGTCTCCGTTCGCCGCATCCCTCCCCTGACACGCAGCCACGCCCCCTCGATCTGCGCTAGGCACGCCGTCCAACGGCCCACCCAACCGTCAAGGTTCGCATGCACACCCAACCACACACCATCCCGCTCGGATTGATCCCTCCCTGGCCGCCTGCTGTCGAGCGGCCAAGTCAGCCCCGCCATCTCGGCATCGTCGTCAGCGGGCACAGGCGATGGGCCAGGCTGCAGGGACTGCCCTCTGAAACTGCCATGGCCATGGGCCTGCAAAGGGCGATTGAAGCGGTGGACTGCTGCATCCACCGGCGCATTCCCCAACTCACGCTGTACGTGTTCACCAGCGACATGCTGGCCGCGCTCGGTTCGGGAGCGCCCGGGGTGCTTGCGGGCTTTTTGAACCACTTGCGGGGCCTGGTCACCTCGCTGCAGGGGCGGGGTGTGAGGCTGCGCATCGCTGGTGACATGGAGCCGATGAACGAGCACCTGCGCCAACTGATCCTCGACGCCGAAATGTGCCTGGCGGGCAACACCGAGTTGGCCCTGACGATCTCCATCGACGGCGTCCGGGACTGGGACCTCAGCAAGGCCTTCAAGCACTGGCAGGCCAACACCACTGCCCACAGCGTCCTTCCGCTGGAAACCGAGGCGCTGCAACCGTACGTGATGCAGGCGCAGACACCCGACCCGAACCTGGTGATCCGTACGGGCGGACCGATCCCCCGTGACAACGCCATGGTGTGGCACACGGAAGAAACCGCTTTGTATTTCACCCATGTGCTCTGGCCTGACTTCGGGTCCAACGCCCTGGCCAAAGCGCTGCACTGGTTTTCGCAGGACAACCGGCCAGCAGGTATCGAAATCCGCCCGCAGCGCTGAACCCGGCGCCCTCCCATGCAGCCTTACTCCGACCCCGCGCTGAGCGCCCTGATCGCATCCCTGTTTTTCAGCATGCTCATCGTGCTCACCGGGCGCTGGCACGGCCACCTGAGCTTTGACAGCCCAATCGGCGTTCAGCGGCAGCACCACGTCACCACCCCGCGCGTGGGTGGCATCGCCCTCTGGATGGGACTGTTCATCGGTTACCTGGCCTGCATCGCAGATCACAGCCTCTGCGCATCCATGCTGCTGGCGGGTACCCCGGTCTTTTTGGTCGGTCTGCTGGAAGACGTCTCGAAGTCGGTGAGTGTGCGCACGCGACTGCTGGTGAGCATGGCGGGTGGCGTGCTCGGCTGGTGGTACACCGGCTACAGCCTCAACCACCTGCACTGGCCGATGCTGGACACGCTGCTGTCCTCTGCGGTACCCGCCGTCCTGCTCACCGGCTTCGCCGTCGCGGGCACGACCCACGCCGTGAACATCATCGACGGCTTCAACGGCATGGCCGCAGGCACGGTGCTCATCACCACCAGCGCCTTCCTTCTGCTGGCGTGGGACGGCGGCGACCAGGAACTCGTGATGGCCTGCGTGGTGTTCATGGGCGCGCTGTTCGGCTTTCTGGTGGTGAACTGGCCCAGCGGCAAACTGTTCCTTGGTGACAGCGGCGCTTACCTGGCCGGCTCTTCGCTGGGCTGGCTCGCCGTCCTGCTGAACGCCCGCCTCCCCGACATTTCGGCCTGGGCGCTCTTGCTGATCTGCGCCTACCCGGTGCAAGAGGTGCTCTTCAGCATCTGGCGCCGCCGCGCCCGCCAGAAGCACTGGGGCCACCCGGACCGGCTGCATTTGCACAGCCTGGTGGGACGGCGACTGGTCAGGGCCCACATGCCCATTGCCAGCCCGACTGTGCGCAACTCGATCACGGGCCTGATCATGCTGACCGCCAACCTGCTGCCCGTGAGCTGGGCCCTGGCCTGGCCCAACCACAACGGTGCCTTGCTCACCGGCCTGCTCTTCAGTGCTTTGCTGTACCAGCTGTTCTACCACCGCCTGACACGCTTTCGCTGGGTGCCAATGGCCCAGCAGACCGATTCAAAAGCCCCGACCTGGTGAGCGTCTGAATCGACGGCCTTCGCCTCAACGACATCGCGGTCCTTCAGCCCAGGAGTCCACATGGAAGTGTCCTTCACTGCCGCCCAAGCTGCATCGGCCGTGCGAGCCCACGGCGTCAAGATCAGTGTGATCACCGCCTGCCGCAACAGCTTCCACAACCTCGACGACTGCCTTGACTCCGTCGCATCGCAGACGCACCCCAACCTTGAACACATCGTCATCGACGGCAACAGCCGCGACGGCTGCCAGGAGCGGCTGAGCCACCAGGGCGCTCGCCTGACCCTCATCGGCGGTGACGACCGTGACAGCATTTTCAGCGCCTGGAACCGGGGCATCGAGCGTGCTCAGGGCGATGTGCTGTGCTTTCTCAATGCCGACGACACCTTTGAGCACCCGGACGTGCTGGCGACCGTTGCGCAGGCCCTCGCAGACCCCTGGCTCTCCGCCGTGTATGGCAACGTCAAGTACGTCAAGAACGACGATCTGCGCATCGTCGTGAGGCAGCAGCACTCGGGCGAATTCAGCCGCAAGAAACTGGCCTGGGGCTGGGCACCGCCGACCACCGCCCTTTTTGTGCGGCGCAGCTGGTACCGCCGCATCGGCGGGTTCTCGACCCAGCTCCCCTTCGCGGCCGACTACGACGCCACGCTGCGACTGTTTGCCCAACCGTTCTTCAAGAGCCGCTACATCGGCGAATCCCTGGTGCGCAAACGGGTTGAACCGCTGCACCCCAACACGGTGAAAAAAGTGCTGCACCGCCCGCGAGAAGAACTGCAAGCCATGCGCCGATCAGGCCTCGGCGGTGTGACCGCCGTCGCCTGGAAAAACCTCACCAAGCTGGGCCTCTACCTGTAACGGCCCAGACAGCCCGCGCCGCCGGCCCACCCGGCGCGTTCCTTCGCCCGCTTCATGAACACCTCCCACCTCAAAATCGCCGTCATCGACGCCGGCCCTGTTGGTCTGTCCAGCGCCATCCTGCTTTCACAACGGCATCAAGTGGTCGTGCAAGACGACATCCCTGTCACGGTGCAGATGGTGAACGCCGGCCTCTGCCCCCACGACGACCGGGAGATGGGCCACCAACTCGAGTACAAGACCCCGGGCCTGCGCGCGACGCGCGACATCGACGACGCGGTCGAAGGCACAGACCTCGTTCTGATCGCCACCCCCACCGACTTTGACGACACCACCCGCACCGTGGACACCAGCCGCCTGGACGAGGTGATCGTGCGTGTGCAGGTCCTCAACCCCGAGGCCACGCTGGTCATCGAGTCCACCGTGCCGGTCGGCTACACCGCCCGCATGAGCCGCCGGCTGAGTTGCCACAACCTGTTTGCCGCGCCCGCCCTGCTGCGGCCCGGACTGGCCATGCACGACCGGCTGCGCCCCGCACGCCTGGTGGTCGGCGACGTGTCGCCGCGAGGCACGTCCTATGCCCAGCTGATGCAGACCGCGTCCGAACTCACCGAGGTCCCTGTGGTGCTGACCGACAGCGACGAAGCCGAGGCCATCCAGCTGTTCGCCCAGAAACAGCTGCTCACCGAACAGCCCGTGTCGTTCACCGAACTTGAGCGCTATGCCCGGCGGCATCGGCTCGACCTGATGCAACTCCACGCCGGGCTGGGGTTCGAGCTCCAGCCCGAACCCCAGCTGGACCAGATCGTGGTGCCGTCCCGGGTGAATCCTCCGCGCCGTGCGCCTGGCCAACACAACCGCTGGTTCAGCACCTGCAGCAGCGGCTTCTTCACCCTGCCTGCGGCGCTGTAGGTCAGGACGCGAAAGCCCAAATCGTTAAATAGTGCGGTTTTATGTGTTTTATTGTTTTTGATTGTTTTGATAGATAAATCTATACTGACAGCAATTTCAGGCACCCCTACCGCCATGCCCCACCAGACCCATCCCCCCGCCGCGCCCGCAGAACCGTCTCGGGAAGCCGCCATCCAGGAAGGTGTGGCGCCCTGGTACCTCGCCTACACCAAGCCCCAACAAGAGCACATCGCGGCCCAGAACCTGCTGCGTCAGGGCTATGCCACCTACCTGCCGCTCTACAAGCACTACAAGTCAAGCGGCGGCCGAAGCCTGGCCAGCTTGGGCTTCGTGCACGAGCCCATGTTTCCGCGTTACGTCTTTTTCCGTCCTGGCTCGGCGCGCCAGGGCGTCTCGGCCGCCCGCTCCACGCGGGGCGTGAGCACCCTGGTGTCCTTCGGCAGTGGCCCGGCCGCCATCGAACAGAGCCTGGTGGACACCATTCGCGGCATCGAGCAAGAGCGTGAGCAGGCCGACCTGAAAGCCGTCTCCCCCTTCCAGCCTGGTGCCCGGGTCCGCATGCGCGGGCAAGGCATGAAAGGGCTGGTGGGCCTGGTGCTCTCCGTCACCAACCAGCGCGTCACCATGCTGCTCGACATCCTGGGTCGCCAGCAGCTCGTGGACGTCGACCACGCCATGCTCGAACTGGGTTGAGCACTGCCAGCCCTGGCCGCCCCGCTGCGGTGGGGACACCCCTCCCCACCAACCACCTCACCAGCCCCATGATCCACTTCACCGAACGCATCTTCGTGGCCGGTCACACCGGCATGGTCGGCTCCGCCATCGTGCGCCAGCTCATCCGCCTCGGCCACCCGCGCAGCCACATCATCACGCGCACGCGGGCCGAGCTCGATCTGACAAACCAGGCCGCCGTGCAGGCGTTCTTTGAGCAGGAAAGCCCCGATCAGGTGTACCTGGCCGCGGCCCATGGGGGCGGCAGCCGTCACACCGGCATGCAGCCGGGAGCGCTCATCTACCAAAACATGATGATCGCGGCCAACGTGGTCGAGGCCGCCTTCCAGGCCGGTGTCAAGAAACTGCTCTTTCTGGCCAGCAGCAGCAGCTACCCCAAGTCGGCCCTGCAGCCAATGTCCGAAGACGATCTGGTCAGTGGCCCGCTGGACCCCGCACGCGAGCCCCATGCCCTGGCCCAGATCGCCGGCATCAAGCTCTGCGAGAGCTACAACCGCCAATACGGCGATAGCCATGGCCTGGACTACCGGTGCGCGGTCGCCTGCAGCGTCTACGGGCCGGGCGATCACTACGCCACCGAACACAGCCGCGTGATCCCGGCGCTGATCCGGCGCTTTCACGACGCCACGCTCAGCGGTGCTCCCCGCGTCACCGTGCAAGGCAGCGGCAGCACCCGGCGCGAGTTCCTCTATGTCGACGACATGGCCGAAGCGTGCGTCTACCTCATGGAGCTGCCCAAACCCGCGTTTGACAAACACGCCCCGCACACCGGTGGCCTCATCAACGTGGGCTTCGGCGCAGACGTCAGCATCGAGCAGCTGGCCCAGACCATTGCGGGTGTGGTGGGCTACCGGGGCCAGATCGTCTGCGACAGCACCCCGCCCGAGGGCCCCGAGCGCAGGCTGCTCGACAGCTACCGCCTGCACGCTCTCGGCTGGGAGCCCCTCATGGAGCTGGAGATCGGGCTCGAACTCAGCTACATGGACTTCAAACTCCACCACGCCGAGCGCCAACGCGCGCGCGCGCCCTCAATCGAGGCAATGGCTTGAACGTTCTCATCACCGGCGGCACCGGCTACATCGGCAGCCACACCGCGCTGACCCTCTGCCAGCAGGGTCACCAAGTGGTGCTGTTTGACAACCTGCGCCAGAGCAACCCCCAAGTCGCCAGCAGGCTCGAAACCCTCTGCGACCAGCCCGTGCCTCTGGTGATGGGCGATGTGAGAGACACGCGCGTGCTCTCTTGCAGCCTGCTCGAACACGAGATCAACGCGGTGGTGCACTGCGCGGGGCTCAGAGGCACCCACGCCAGCCTGATGCGGCCCCTCGACACCTACGCCCACAACCTGCAAGGCACGCTCAGCGTGATGCAGGCAATGGCCATGTGTGACGACCCCATCCTGGTGTTCAGCAGCAGCGCCGCCGTGTACGGAAAGCCCCGGCATGCGCTGCAGGACGAAAACCACCCCACAGAACCCACCACCCCCCTGGGGCGCAGCCTGCTGCAGGCCGAAAACGTGATCCGCGATGCCGTCAAAGGCAGCCTGCTCCCCACGCGTGTGGCCATCATGCGCAGCTTCCACCCCGCAGGGGCCCACGAAAGCGGCCTGATCGGCGACTGCAGCGGTCTGCACGCCACCGCCGGAGGGCTCATGACCCGGCTGGCCCGTGTCGCCGCGGGCGACGATGCCTGGTTGCCCCTGCTCAGCGTGTCGCCCGACACCCCCGACGGCACCGTCGAACGTGACCACACCCATGTGATGGACATCGCGGCAGGCTTCGCGGCCGCGCTGGACTTCCTGCGCCTCCACGAAGGCCTGCACACCTTCAATCTCGGGCGCGGCCAGTCCGTGAGCGACCTGCAAGCGGTGAAAGCCTTTGAGGCCGCCAGCGGCCGGCAGATTCCCTGTGCCCCCACCGCCGACACCTCAGACACCGTCACGCGCACCGTCGCCGACACCCGGCTCGCCAAAGTCCGGCTGGGCTGGGAAGCCCGGCGCGGGCTCGCCGAGATCTGCGAAAGCAGCTGGAACCACGCCTTGACCCAGAAACTGATCAACGCCCCGGAAGCGCGCGGCGTCAACGGCTGATCGCATTCAACTGGAGGGCCTCCGTCACATGTTCCGTTCCGCTCAACTGAACGACACCACGATCGCCGTGATCGGCCTGGGGCAGGTCGGGCTGCGCCTGGCCGTCGAGATTGGCCGACACCGCTCCGTGATCGGGTTCGACGACAACCCGGACCGTGTGCACAACCTGCAATGCGAGTACGACCACACGCGCGATATCAGCGACGAGTGCCTCGCTCAAGCCAGGCACCTGGCCTACACCAGCGCCCCACGGGAAATCGCCCACTGCCGCACCTACATCGTCACCGTGCCCATGCCGGTCGACACCGCCCATCGACCCGACACCAGCCCCCTGGTGAAGGCCAGCGAAACCGTGGGCCGGCTGCTCAAGCGCGGCGACCTGGTGATCTTCGACAACACGAACAACACCGCCTCCGCCGCAGAGATTTGCGTGCCTTTGCTCGAGCACAACAGCGGTCTGCGCTTCAACCACAACTTCTTCTGCTGGCTCGCCGAGCGGTGCGAAAGCACCTGGAACGAGCTGTTGACGCAGACCCAACCAATGCCCCCGAGGCCCACGGCCTGACCGGCTGATCTCGATCAAGGCCCCGTGGCACGCCAGCCGTGCCCCACCACCCTGCCGGGCACACCGCTCGACACCATCTCTCCACCCCATGCCCCTCCTGCAAAAAGCCATCGCGGTCGTCGGCCTTGGCTACGTCGGCCTCCCCCTGGCCGTTGAATTCGGCAAGCAGCGCCCGGTGGTTGGCTTCGACATCAACCCCGAGCGCGTCCGCGCCCTGCAAGCCGGCCACGACCACACGCGCGAAGTCAGCGCCGAAGGCCTGGCCAGCGCCCGGCACCTCGCCTACACCTGCGAGCCCGATGAGATCGCCCATTGCCAGATCTACATCGTCACCGTGCCCACGCCGGTGGACAAAGCCAACCGGCCCGACATGACCCCTCTCGTCAAGGCGAGCCAGACCGTGGGCCAGTTGCTCAAGCCGGGCGACACCGTCATCTACGAAAGCACCGTCTACCCCGGCGCCACCGAAGAGGTGTGTGTGCCCGTGCTGGAAGAGCACTCGGGCCTCACGTTCAACCTCGACTTTTTCTGCGGCTACAGCCCCGAGCGCATCAACCCGGGCGACAAGGTCAACACCCTGCCCAACATCCGCAAGGTCACCAGCGGCAGCACGCCCGAGGTGGCGGAAGAAGTGGACCAGCTCTACCGCCAGATCATCACCGCGGGCACCCACAAGGCCAGCAGCATCAAGGTGGCCGAGGCCGCCAAGGTGATCGAAAACACCCAGCGCGACGTGAACATCGCGCTCATGAACGAGCTCAGCCTGATTTTTCAGCGCCTGGGCATCGACACCCTGGAGGTGCTGCAGGCCGCCGGCACCAAGTGGAACTTTCTGCCGTTCCGCCCCGGCCTGGTGGGCGGCCACTGCATCGGGGTGGACCCTTATTACTTGACCCACAAGGCGCAAGAAGTGGGCTACCACCCCGAGGTGATCCTGGCCGGGCGCCGCATCAACGACGGCATGGCCCAACACGTGGCCCACGAAACCATACGCCACATGCTGCTCAAGGGCATGCCGGTGGCCGGTGCCCGCGTGCTGGTGCTCGGCCTGTCCTTCAAGGAAAACTGCCCCGACGTTCGCAACAGCAAGGTGGTGGACATCGTGCACGCGCTGCGAAGCTACGGCACCGAAGTGGACATCTACGACCCGTGCATTCACCCGGCCGATGCCCAGCACGAATACGGCCTCATCTGCCTGGAGCAAGCCCCCACACCGGGCACCTACAGCGCCATCGTGCTCGCCGTGGCCCACCAGCAGTTCACCGACCTGGGCGCCATCGGCCTCATGGCCTTTGGCCAGCCCGGTGCCGTGTTGTACGACGTCAAAGGCCTGCTGCCCGCCGGCATGGCGGACGCTCGCCTGTGAGCCCCTTGCCCCCAACATCGCCCCGCCAGCCAGTGACCTGGCTCGTCACCGGCGCGGCCGGCTTCATCGGCATGCACACCTGCCAACGCCTGTTGCAACGGGGCGACCGGGTGGTCGGCATTGACAACCTCAACGACTACTACGACGTCTCCCTCAAAACCGCTCGTCTGCAGCAGTTGGACCACTTTGCCCACTTCAGATTTCACCCACTCGACGTGGCAGACCGCCCTGGCCTGGCGACCCTGTTTGAGGAGACCCGCCCTCAAGGCGTGATCCACCTCGCGGCACAAGCCGGTGTTCGCCACTCCCTCACCCACCCCCAGGCCTACATCGACGCCAACCTCGTGGGCTTTGCCAACGTGCTCGAAGGCTGCCGCCAGCAGCGGGTGGAACACCTCGTGTATGCCAGCAGCTCCAGCGTCTATGGCGGCAACACCACCCTGCCCTTCAGCGAACACCAGGGCGTGGACCACCCTGTCAGCCTGTACGCCGCCACCAAAAAAGCCAACGAGCTGATGGCGCACAGCTACAGCCACCTCTATGGCCTGCCCACCACGGGCCTGCGCTTCTTCACCGTCTACGGCCCCTGGGGGCGCCCCGACATGGCGCTGTTTCTGTTCACCCGGGCCATCCTCGAAGGGCGCCCCATCGACCTCTACAACCACGGGCAGATGGTCCGCGACTTCACCTATGTGGACGACATCGTCGAGGGTGTTCTCCGCGCTGCGGACAAACCCGCTCTGCCCAACCCGCAATTCGACCCCGCCCACCCCGACCCGGCCACCAGTTTCGCGCCCTACCGCGTTTTGAACATCGGCAACAACCAACCCGTTGCCCTGATGGACTGCGTTACCGCTCTCGAACAGGCGCTGGGCCTGACCGCCCAAAAAAACTTGCTGCCCTTGCAGCCAGGCGATGTCGAAGGCACCTCTGCCAACACCGACGAACTCGACGCCTGGGTCGGCTTCAAGCCCCGCACCGACCTAAACAGCGGCATCGCCCGCTTCGTGAACTGGTACCGCGCCTTCTACCGGCGCTGACACCCATGACCGCTTACGAACAACTCCAAACGCAGCTGAAAGCCCACCAGCGCACCTGGCTGGTCACCGGTGTGGCTGGGTTCATTGGCAGCCACCTGCTGGAAACCCTGCTCAGGCTCGACCAGCATGTGGTGGGGCTGGACAACTTTTCCACAGGGCACCAGCGCAACCTCGCAGAAGTGAAAGCCCTAGTCACCCCCAGGCAATGGGCACGGTTTGACTTCATCGAAGGCGACATCCGCGACCTGCACGACTGCCGCCGCGCCACCGAAGGTGTGGACCATGTGCTGCACCAGGCCGCCCTGGGCAGCGTGCCCCGCAGCCTGGCAGACCCGATTGCCACCAACGCGAACAACATCACCGGCTTCCTGAACATGCTGGTGGCCGCGCGCGATGCAAAGGTGAAAAGCTTCACCTACGCCGCCAGCAGCAGCACCTATGGCGACCACCCCGCACTGCCCAAAGTGGAAGACCAGATTGGCAAACCGCTCAGCCCCTACGCCGTCACCAAATATGTGAACGAGCTGTACGCCGACGTGTTTGCCCGCTGCTACGGCTTCCACACCATCGGCCTGCGCTACTTCAACGTGTTCGGCCCCCGGCAAGACCCCAACGGCGCCTACGCCGCCGTCATTCCCAAGTGGACCGCAGCCCTGCTGAACCAGCAGCCCGTCTGGATCAACGGCGACGGCGACACCAGCCGCGACTTCTGCTACGTGGCCAACGCCGTGCAGGCCAACCTGCTGGCCGCCACCACCACCGCGCCCGCCGCGCTGAACCAGGTCTACAACGTGGCCGTGGGCGACCGCACCACGCTCAACGACCTGTTCCGCCTGTTGCGCGACAACCTGTCGAGCCACGGCGTCAACCCCAATACACAACCCGTGTACCGCGACTTCCGGGCGGGTGACGTGCGCC
Organism: Hydrogenophaga sp.; assembly: GCF_018780075.1. Lineage (GTDB taxonomy): Bacteria > Pseudomonadota > Gammaproteobacteria > Burkholderiales > Burkholderiaceae_C > Hydrogenophaga. Next base: position 73,816 of record NZ_JADMKB010000032.1, on the reverse strand, counting down.
ACAGCCAGGCGGATGTGGGCAAAGTCCAGAGCCTGCTGGGCTACCGTCCGACTCATCGCATCGCCGAGGGTCTGGCCGAAGCCATGGAGTGGTATGTCGGGCATCGTTAGCCGCATTCGGCACCACCTCGCCGACCCGCAATCGCATCACCGCAAGATTGCGGTCGGATTCATGTGGGTCAGCCTGTTTGTCTTCATCGGCAAGCTGGCCGGCGCCGCAAAAGAAATGGCCATTGCCTGGCGCTATGGCGTCAGCGAAACCGTAGACGCCTATGTATTCGTCTTCAATCTGGTCAGTTGGCCGGTCTCCGTCTGGTTCAGTGTTCTGACGGTCGTGCTGGTGCCCCTCGTTGCCCGTGTCCGGCATGACAGCCCGGCTGAACTGTGCCGCTTTCGAAGCGAACTGCTGGGTCTGACGCTGGTTGTCGGGCTGGTGTTGGCCATGCTGGCCTGGCTTGGGCTGCCTTGGCTTCTGAATTCAGGCGGGATTGGGCTATCTGACAACGCGCTGGCCGAAACACTTCGCCTGGCCGGAGGACTGGCAATACTGGCGCCGCTGGGTGTGGTGATCAGTGCGTTATCGGCGTGGATGCTGACCTGTGGCCGGCACCGCAACACCCTGCTGGAGGGAATTCCAGCACTAGTGATTCTGCTTGCCTTGCTGTTGCCCTCAGACTGGTTGCCCGAGCCCCTGCTGTGGGGAACAGTGGCCGGTTTTGCCCTGCACCTAACGGCGTTGGGCATCGCCCTACAACGCCAAGGCGAACTACAAGCTCCGCAATTCAAATTCGCATCCCCCGCATGGCGGGGCTTCTGGAGTGGCATCGGCATCATGACGGCAGGACAGGTGCTGATGAGCTTCACCTCCGTCATCGACCAGTTCTTCGCGGCAGGCCTTGGCCCCGGCGCTCTATCTACCCTGAGTTACGCCAACCGAATTCTCGCCCTACTGCTCAGCATGGGCGCCATGGCGATCAGCCGCGCCACCTTGCCCATCTTCTCTGAAGTGAATGCCCGAAGTGGTGCAGGGGTGCATCTGTTGGCATTGCGCTGGGCGAGGTGGATGTTTGTGGCGGGGGTGATTGTTGCTGCCATCGGTTGGATAACCGCGCCTTGGATCGTTGGTTTGCTATTTGAGCGAGGCACATTCACCACTTCAGATACTGGCCGCGTTGCTGCAGTGCTTCGATACGCCTTGATTCAAGTTCCTTTCTATGCGTTTGCTTTGACACTGGTAAATCTCATCGCAAGCCAAAAGAAATATGGAATCCTTCTAGCGTCCGGCCTTGTTGGATTGGTTGTGAAGATTTCAACCGCAGCTATTCTGATCCCAGTGATGAAATTAGAAGGACTCGTATTGTCGGCTGCTCTTGTGTATCTGGCAAATGCGACACTCTTTTACTATTGCTCTCGAATTGACCGGAAATGAACACCGAAAAGAACAGCGGCGACCTCAACGCAAGACTCACCAGCAGCGCTTTCTGGGACTCCTGTTATGACGGCAGGGTGCCTGCACCCTTTGATGATCAAAACTGGAGAAACTATGTCTCGATTCAGTTGACTCGGCTGGTGGAAACCTTGAACCTTGATCAGAAAGAAATATGCGAAGTGGGCGGCGGCGACGGCGAAATGCTTGCGTATTTTGCGAAACGACATCCAAGCTCAAAATTCTCAGTTATTGACTTTTCGCCAGCGGGTTGTGAGTTGGCCAGAAACAGGGCAAGTCGTGAGGGAGTGAGTCTAGATGTTCATCAAGCAGATCTGTTCTCTCCTCCAAAGGAACTACTGGAAAGGTTCGACCTGGTAATAAGCCATGGCGTCGTGGAACACTTTACCGATCTAGCCAACACAATGTCTGCAAAAAAAAGCCTACTAAGAGACGGTGGCAAGATATTTACATTGATTCCTAATTTCGCCAGTCCGGTCTATGCATTTCTGTGCAAGCACTGGTCAAAGACAGTGTATGAAGATCATGTACCGCATACTATGCGTTCATTTCTTGAAGGCCACAAGAACGCCGGGCTAAAACCTCTGAACAATGGCTATCTGGGCTCTATGGAGTTCGGAATGCTTTCAATGGCAATGCACGGACCAGAACGAAAATCTTCGATTGATCGACAGCTGTACCTTTGGCTCACCCGTCTATCGAAAGCAGTTCATCTTGTCGAGCATAAAACAGTCAACCTCCCAGCCACGGGTTTGTTGTCGCCTTTTATGTACGTGGTTTCGACGAAGACAACGTGAACGTCCTCATCTTCATTCACTCTCTCTCCTCTGGCGGCGCAGAGCGGGTCGCTGCCAATATGGCCAATCACTGGGTCAACTGCGGTTGGCAGGTTTCGATTGTGACATTGACTCCGAAAAAGCTAGATTTCTACGAACTGCAGCCCGCCGTTAAACGAATTGCATTGGATCTGGCGAGCGATAGCCCCACTCCCATCGCCGGAGTCATCAACAATCTGAAACGTGCACGGGCCCTCCGGCGGGTTTTGCGCCAGATTGAGCCGGACATCGCCCTTGGAATGATGTCCACAGCCAATGTGCTCCTGTGTCTGGCATCTGTCGGGATCTCCAGAACGAGGGTCATCGCTTCCGAGCGCACCTATCCGCCCGCGTTGCCGCTGGGTCGCTTTTGGGAACGCATACGCCGCTGGACCTACCCTTTGGCCGACCGGGTCACGCTGCTGACGCGTGAGGGCCTGGACTGGCTCGAGAAAGAGATTCCCAAAGCCAGAGGCATCGTGGTTCCCAATCACATTCCCTATCCATTGCCGCTTTCAAACCCCTGCTTGGTACCAGCTGACTGGCTAGAGCCGGATAGAAGGATCTTGCTTGCAGTAGGGCGACTAAGTGAGGAGAAAGGGTTTGACCAGTTGCTGCAAGTCTTTGCCGAACTGGCACCCACAAACCCAGATTGGGACCTGGTCATCCTCGGCGAAGGACCTTTGCGGTCTCAATTGGAACAGCAGGTACATGCACTGGGTTTGACCCATCGCGTGTACTTGCCCGGCCGGGTAGGGAATGTAGGTGACTGGTACGCGCGTGCCGACCTGTATGTGATGAGTTCTCGCTTTGAAGGATTCCCCAACACCTTGGGTGAAGCCATGGCTTATGGCTGCGCGGCGGTCAGCTTCGATTGCGATACCGGCCCCCGAGACATTATTCGCCACGAAGTGGATGGTCTTCTGGTCCCTGCGGGAGATACAAAAGGTTTGGGAGTGGCGTTGCAACGTTTGATGAGCGATGACGACCTAAGGGATCAGATGGGGGACCGAGCCATTGAGGTGAGGGAGCGTTTTTCCATGGAAAAAATTATGGGGCTGTGGGAGAGCCTATTTGCTGCAGAGAAAACATGATAACTGCCCCGCTATTCACCGTCTTTACCCCGACCTACAACCGCGCCCATTTGTTAAATCGGGTTTACGAAAGCTTGAAGAAACAAACTTGCAAAGACTTTGAGTGGTTGATTGTCGATGATGGCTCCACGGATGGCACAGACAATCTGGTAGCGGTCTGGAAGCAAGACCCGGGCACAGACTTTCCCATCCGCTACATCTGGCAAAAAAATGGGCACAAGAAAAAGGCCTTCAATCGCGGAGTCAAAGAAGCTGCTGGTGCGCTGTTCCTGCCATGGGATAGCGACGATGAGGCAGTTCCGAATGCGCTTGAGACATTTCGACAACATTGGTTGAGTATTCCTTTACAACATCGCCAGGATTTCGTTGGCGTTTGTGGTTTGTGCGAGGACCCAAATGGCAAACAAATTGGTGACCCGTTTCCAGCCCAATTATTAGACAGTGACTCACTGGAAGTTCGCTATCGATACGGTGTCACTGGCGAAAAGTGGGGATTCTCTCGCACAGACGTTTTGCGGCAATACCCGTTCCCAGAAAACATCCGGGGTCACGTGCCTGAGGGGATCGTCTGGTCAGCCGTTGCGCATCGTTACCAAACGCGATTTATCAGCGAAGTGTTGCGAATTTATCACCCTGCAGATGACTCGATTACTTTCACGGGAAAACGCGGAAGGCATTTCGAAGGCCACCATTTATGGGCTAACTCTATTCTTGACAACGAACCGGACTGGTTTCGCTTTCAGCCTGCCTGGTTTTTTTAGGATGTCTGCAAACTAGACACGATTCGCGCTGACTATCGCTGATGTTAATTCTCAGAAGAAATTCTCCATGCAAGATTGGCAAGCCAAAATCCTCATTTTTTATGTGGCCTGATGGCTATGCTTTATATCTTCGAGACCCCCCCTTGAATGCAATGCAAACCAATAAACGTCCTCTTTCTGATCCCATCCTTGCGTGGCGGCGGTGCCGAAAGGGTGATCGTCACCCTCCTAAAACACCTCGACCGCAGCCGATTTCGTTTGTCTCTGGCGGTAATAGATGTGCGTGGGGCAGTGTTTCGAGACGACATCCCCTCCGACGTGGAATTCATCGATCTTGGCGTGACAAGAGTTCGCCACGCCCTACCGAAGATCGTGGCCCTGATTTGGAATCGGCGGCCAGATGTGGTCTTTTCAACCCTGGGTCATCTCAACCTGGCCCTGTCCATAATCCGCTTTCTGTTGCCCCGTGAGGTGCGCACCATCGCGCGTGAAACAAGTATTGTCAGCGCGACATTGCAGACTTACGCCCATCCGGGGGTGTGGGCGATGCTTTATCGCAGGTTTTACCCACGCCATGATTTGGTGGTCTGTCAGTCCCGCTACATGAACGCCGATCTGATCGAACGGTTCGGCTTTTCATCAGAACGATCGGTGGTCATCAACAACCCAGTGGATATTGACCATATCCGTAGGTTGGCCTCCTCGCCGCTCGATCATGCCGGGTCAATGCCGGGTCGTCTCCGATTGGTTGCCGCGGGGCGCCTCTCTGAAGTGAAAGGCTTTGATCTGCTGATCGAAGCCTTGGGATTGCTGAACAACCCAAATGTCCATCTCTGTATCTTGGGCGAGGGGTTGTTGCTGAATGAACTCAAACAACTGGCCGTTTCCAATGGCGTGGCAAATCAGATTGACTTTGTCGGCTTCCAAGCCAATCCTTACGCCTGGTTCGCACGTGCGGATGCCTTTGTGCTCTCGTCACGCCATGAGGGCTTCCCGAATGTGGTTCTGGAAGCGCTGGCCTGCGGTACACCCGTAATCGCCACGCCAGCACCTGGCGGCACAAGGGAGATACTCGATAGCTTCGTTGATTGCGTGGTGGCCGAAAGTGTCAGTGCCCAGGCATTAGCCACAGCAATAGCCTCTTATTTGAGCGGCATGCGGCGCCGAATATCGCCTTCGGCACTGATGGCATATGCACCCGACCGGATTGTCAGACAGTATGAGCAGGTCTTGGAGGGAGCATGATGCAGCAGACCATTGTGCCGGTAAACGCCTCCTTGCCTAGACACTTTTCGATCTGGGTCAATAGCTATATATCGGCATTGGCAACGTGCGTCTTGACCACAGCCTATCTTGATATAGCTGGCTATATCAGCAGTCTCACCAACGGGGCTTTTCTTCCAAAGTACGCGTATTTCTCTTTGGGCGCGGCAACGGTTCCACTCCTCGTACTGCGGCGCAAGGTACTTTGGCTTTACTTGGGGAGCCATCACAGCATGTGCGTGGCAGCGATGGCGTTAATGAATCTAGTTCATTGGTTGGTCCATAGCTATGACGGCCATGGCGAGGCTGCAGCGCTGACCATGACCAGGATTCAATACCTTATCCTGGCGACACTATTGGGTTTTGTACTGATCCAAGCGCGACCGGCTCTCTTGGGTAGGGTATTCGTCTTCCTTTCGCTGCTTTTGACGGTATTGCAGGTGGTCGATTTTATGTTTCCCGGAATGATCGTTCTTGAGGGGACCAAGGGCGTGGTGGAAGGACGCGCCAGTTCCACACTACTCAATGCCAATAAGGCGGCAGAGTCACTCATATTGTTGACACTATTCGGAATACCAATACTGCGGCCCGCTTGGCGTATCTGGCTATTATTACTCGTATTCCCAGGTATCTTGCTATCGTTTTCGCGCAGCGGACTGATAGTGTGGACACTCATCGTGACAGTCGGACTCTGGCTAAGGATATTCCCGCGGAAAACTTTTTTTCTTCTGCTATGTGTCGCATCATTGGCAATTTCTTCGGCGGTAAGTTTGCCTGATCTTCTACTACCCTTGGTGGACTTAAGTGCCGCGGACAATGTGTATCACAGACTCATGTTCTTCTCCAGTTTTGATACGAGCGACTTTAGCTCTCAACAACGAATTGATGTACTCCAATACTCTATAGAGAACTTCCTCACACAGCCGATCCTAGGACATGGTTCGGGCTTCACTCATCTATGGGGATCATTCCAAGAATCAACGCACAACCAGCACATGTTGATACTCGGTGAATACGGAATCTTTGGCTACTCCTTGTTCGTTTGGTTGTTGTTTTTGATTTATCATAGTGACGGATATTTTAAAAGCCAACAACTACCCCAGTTGCAGTTGCTGGCGCTTGGGGTCGCGCTGGCTTTCACCCTATTTACGCACAACATGTTTGATCACCTTTACTGGCTCGTCTCCCTTGTGTTGATAAGTCATAGCATGCCGCATCCCAGAAAATGAAGTCGATCTGCATAGTTATTACCGGCCTTTCCACTGGCGGCGCAGAAATGATGCTGCTCAAACTTATGCAGAGGATTGACCGCAGCCGATTTCAACCAACAGTGATTTCCCTCACCAGCCTGGGGGAAATAGGGCCTCGCATCGAGATCTTGGGCATACCGGTCCATGACTTGTCAATGACGCCGAGCGCACCCAACATAATCAAGTTCATGCGCCTGGTTGGGTTGTTGCGTCAGTTGGGGCCAGATGTGGTTCATACCTGGATGTATCACGCTGATCTGGTTGGAGGGTTGGCGTCAAGGTTTGCAGGCATCAAGGCAGTGACATGGGGGATTCGCCAAAGCAACCTATCACCGGATCAGAGCAAGCGCAGCACCTTACTGGTAATGAAGGTCTGTGCACGTATTTCGGGGTGGCTGCCCCGGCGGATTTTGAGCTGTTCTGAAAGGGCAAGAAGCATTCATGTGGCTGCCGGTTACCACGCCGACAAGATGGTTCTGATTCCCAATGGCTTCGATTTGTCCCGGTTTCAACCCAATGCTGCTGCGCGATATGCCGTGCGGGCTGAATTGGGGCTTGAGCCTGACACGCCTATTGTGGGAATGGTCGCCCGCGACGACCCGCAAAAAAATCATCCAGGTTTCATCGTGGCGGCGGCCAAGGTACATGCGGCCTTGCCACTGGTGCATTTCGTTCTGGCGGGAACCGGAATTGATCGGAACAACAAGGCTCTGATTGAGCTCATTGAAAAGGCAAACCTGGGCAAACAGGTTCATCTGCTTGGCCGCCGCGACGACGTTCCGCGCCTGATGGCGTCGATTGATGTGCTGGCTTCGTCTTCTTCTTTCGGTGAGGCGTTTCCCAATGTGCTCGGTGAGGCCATGGCCAGCGGTGTGCCCTGCGTGGTGACCGATGTGGGCGACTCGGCAGAGATTGTCGGAGACACAGGACGGGTCGTCGCTTCGGGTGACATGAACGGCTTGGCCCTGCATCTTGTTGAATTGTTGAGGTGGCCCGCCAACCGACGTAGCCAACTGGGCTTACTGGCGCGACAGCGTGTGGCTGATCGCTATGAAATCGGAGAGATCGTCTTGCGTTATGAAGCTTTCTATACGCAGTTGATGAGAGGTGGCTGAGCATGTGTGGTATTGCTGGCTTTGTTGGATTTCGACATCTTGAGGGAGATGCCATACTTGCAACCGCGCTGCGCATGGGAGAGGCCATCCGCCATCGCGGCCCTGACCATGCGGGCGTCTGGCGTGACGATGCAATGCAGGTAGCGCTGGTGCACCGCCGTCTGTCTATCCTGGACTTGTCCCCGGCGGGACACCAGCCCATGGTGTCGGCCTCAGGTCGTTTCGTGATCGTTTTCAACGGCGAGATCTATAACCACCTGGAATTGCGTCAGACACTGGATTCCCGATTTCGCGGGAATGAAAGCCAAAGTGCATCGGCGTGGCGCGGGCATTCGGACACAGAAACTCTGCTGACCGGAATTGATTCCTGGGGTTTGGAGGAGACACTCAAGCGATCAGTGGGAATGTTTGCCTTGGCGATTTGGGACCGCAAGGAACGCTCGCTGACCTTGGCGCGTGATCGCATGGGCGAGAAGCCGCTCTATTACGGTTGGCAACGTGGCGTTTTTCTGTTCGGCTCCGAAATCAAGGCGATCAAGGCGCACCCCGCATTTGCAGGCGAGGTTGATCGCGGCGCCATCGCCCTGCAGATGCGCCACAGCTACATCCCTGCGCCTTATTCGATCTATCACGGTATACGCAAACTGCCACCCGGACATTGCATAAAGATCACGACATGGGATGAGTCAGCACAAAATGCGCCTCATCCTTATTGGTCTTTTCCGCAAGCCGTGGAGTGCAGTCGTTACGATCCATTCACTGGCACTGATACCGAGGCGGTGGATACGCTGGATGGATTAATGCGCTCCGCCGTTGCACAACAGATGGCCGCCGACGTGCCACTGGGAGCGTTTCTCTCCGGAGGCATAGATTCCTCCACCATCGTGGCCCTGATGCAGTCGCAGTCGTCCCGTCCGGTGAAGACCTTTACCATCGGATTCAAAGAGGCAGGCTATGACGAGGCAGTGCATGCCAAAGCGGTGGCCCAGCACTTGGGGACAGAGCACACCGAACTGTATCTATCGCCGCAGCTGGCGATGAATGTCATTCCAAGATTGCCAACTCTGTACGACGAGCCGTTTTCAGATTCATCTCAGATACCCACATATCTGGTCTCCGAGATGGCACGTCGCCATGTCACTGTATCGCTCTCGGGGGACGCCGGGGACGAATTGTTTGGCGGATATAACCGCTATCACATGACAAGAGGCGTGTGGGACAAAATCGAAAAAGTGCCTCGCCTGTTTCGTCGTGTGGCATCAACCGGTCTAACGTCACTTCCACCAGAACGATGGGATCAGATTTCCAGATGGATCCCGGGTGCCACCAAGTATGCTAATTTTGGGAACAAGATTCACAAAGGTGCCAGCGTATTAATGTCTCAGTCGCTGGATGAACTGTATCTCAACTTCATCTCTCACTGGTCTGACCCGGCTTCACTGGTGATCAACTGGATTGAACATCCAACTCAGATCACAGCGCCACCATTGCACCTGAGCGGCAAGATCGAACAGATGATGGCGCTGGATTCGGTGAGTTACCTCCCCGATGACATCCTCTGTAAAGTAGACCGTGCCGCCATGGGCGCTTCCCTCGAAACCCGCGTACCGATGTTGGACCACCGCGTGGTGGAATTTGCTTGGCGCATACCCCTGGAGATGAAAATCCGACATGGACAGGGCAAATGGATACTGCGGCAGGTACTGAACAAATATGTACCGAAGGAGTTGATCGAACGCCCGAAGATAGGCTTTGGTGTGCCCATCGGTGGGTGGCTACGTGGACCATTGCGCGACTGGGCAGAAAGCCTATTGGACGAATCTCGCCTTCGGAACGAAGGTTTCTTTTATCCGGCTCCCATTCGGAAGAAGTGGGATGAGCATCTCTCCGGTCAAAACAATTGGCAGTATCACCTGTGGGATGTGCTGATGTTCCAAGCCTGGCTGGAAGCCAATCACTCCTGAACGAGCATTGATGCAGGCATCTCCGCGCTGCCTGCACATGGACAGCAATCCCGATGCGATGTGCTGCTGGTTTGCGCGCATTTCGCTAAATTGGCTGTCGCTGCAGACGGTATTGTTTTCAAGGCTGCCCTACGCCTGAGGCCGCCAGCTGGCGGCCTCAGGCAAGCGCTGGCGTGGGCGCTGACCAGATGGCAATGAAGCGCGCGGCCTGTCCGCGATAGTGAGCCCTCTTTTAGGGCATGCCGCGGCTAATCGCCTTCGTGCCGCGCCTGCCAATGTGCATTTCGCTTCTCTGTTTGCCCCCTATGAAAATCCTCCTCTTTGCCAACACCGATTGGTACCTGTACAACTTTCGCCGCTCGCTGGCCCAGGCCCTGCGCGAGGCCGGGCACGAGGTGCTGCTTGTATCTCCACCCGGCGCATACGTTGCGCTGCTGCAAGACCTGGGCTTTCGCCTGGGTGGCGGCCCCCATGCAGCGGCACAGCCTGAACCCGCTGCGCGAGCTGGCGGTGGTAGCTGTAGCTGCGCCAGCTCATTCGACGCCAACAACTGGATCTGGCGGCACACTGCTTCACCTTCAAGTGCGCGGTTTACGGTCCGTTGGACGCGCGCAGCGCAGGGCTCGAGCCGGATTAGCTATGTATTCACCAGCAACGATCCTGGCGCGAGGACTGCGTCCGCTGATTCGCAGCCTACTGAAGGGTGAGTTGGAGGGGGCAGTAGCCGCCTGATTCTGCAGAACCCGGACGACGCGGCATTTTTCAAACGCGCAAGGTATCGTGAATGCAGCACAGGTGCGGCTGATACCGAGCTCAAAATGAAATGCGGCAATGATGCATACGTCAATGAAGGTCTTACAAGTTGAGCAATTAGGTGGAAGTACTGAAAAATCCGAGGCACAGACAAAACACATATTCTGCAGAATCTCGACGCTGCTATCCCGTCCAACAGTTTGGTGTTTATGCATTGGCCGCCATCTATGCAGGTAGAGGTACGCTATAACTCAGCCAAGGGAAATATGTGCTTATATAAGAAACTATCATTGCCTCCAAGCACTTCGACGAACACCGAGATGCCATTTTGCAATTTGAAAATATAGCTTCAAATTATGATTAGAAAATTTATCAACTTCAACATCAGAGCGAGTAAATTATTTGATCAACTTCTCCCCGAGTCGTACAAGACAGATGGAAATAGAGATTTCAAAAATTCTTTCGCACTCCAATACATAACATCAGGAACTCACTGCATCGATATCGGCGGAGGTAAAAATCCCTTTATTCCAAACCATATGAAAAATAATAAAAATATATACGTTACAGGAATAGACATCGACCAAGACGAGCTAAATCAAGCACCTAAAGGATCTTATGATCATATCAAATGCGCTGACATACAGCACATAGTTGGCAATGGGGATGCAGATTTGTGCATCTGTCAAGCCGTGCTTGAGCACGTACCGGATGTTGAAGCAGCATTTAAATCCATGTCAACCCTATTAAAACCCGGGGGTATTGCAATAATATTCGTTCCAAGCAGAAACGCACTGTTTGCTCGCTTGAACTTAATACTACCCGAGAAAATAAAAAGAAAAATCTTATTTTCTATATTCCCCAACACCCAAAGAAACCAAGGATTTCCCAGTTATTACAATCGCTGCACTCCAGTTGAGTTTCGCTCTATTTCAGAACACACCAATCTAGAAGTCATTGACTCTCGGTATTATTACACCAGCTCATACTTCTCTTTTTTCACGCCACTATATATAGCGTGGAGATTTTGGATAATTGTGTATAAAAGAATGATGGGCGAACAGGCTGCCGAGACATTCAGCATGGCATTGCGAAAACGCGCGTGAAAGTGGAGTAAGAACAGAGATTTTTGAGGCACCCTAAAGCCGCCACCTTGTACAAATATTTTGCCAACCTTACTCCATTTTAATTTGAGGTCTATTTCACCCTCCCATTTGGCTGCTCATCACAAAAACAACCATCACGACTAGTCTGCACCTACAACAATCGAACCAAGGCGACAATCTATTTTGCAGAATAGATTATGCATTTCATCCATGACGTAAGATAGCATATCATTTTCGAATATTCAAATAAAATCAAAAAGCCATAGTTGAAAAAATGCTGACGAAGTTAATCAGTGGGTATCACACAGACTCGACGAGCTGAAACCGATGCAAGTCCTAGCCTCCGGTTTGGTCCAGTTTTGAGATTGGCACCAAACACCCCATGAAAATCCTCCTCTTTGCCAACACCGATTGGTACCTGTACAACTTTCGCCGCTCGCTGGCCCAGGCCCTGCGCGAGGCCGGGCACGAGGTGCTGCTGGTGTCTCCCCCCGGACCATACGGCGCGCTGCTGCAAGACCTGGGCTTTCGCTGGATGGCCGCCCCCATGCAGCGGCGCAGCCTGAACCCGCTGCGCGAGCTGGCGCTGGTGCTCTGGTTGCGCCGGCTCATCTGCCGCGAACAGGTGGATCTGGTGCACAGCTTCACCATCAAATGCGCGGTGTATGGCTCGCTGGCGGCACGCAGCGCGGGGCGGGTGCGGGTGAATGCGGTGGCGGGCATGGGTTATGTGTTCACCAGCAACGACCTGTTGGCGCGCTGCCTGCGCCCGGTGGTGCGCGGCCTGCTGAGGCTGGGGCTGGGGGGCGCGGGCAGCCGCGTGGTGTTGCAGAACCCGGACGATGTAGCGCTGTTCGAGCGCGCTGGGCTGGTGGATGCCGCGCGGGTGCGGCTGATTCCCGGCTCCGGGGTGAACTGCCAGCGTTTTTCACCTGCGCTGCTGGCCGGGCAGCCCGACCCAGCCGATGTCCTGAGGGTGGTGCTGCCGGCGCGTCTGCTGTGGGACAAGGGCCTGGCCGAGTTTGTGGAGGCCGCGCGCCTGCTGAAGGCAGAGGCCCGCAAGGTCCAGTGCCTGCTGGCCGGCGACCCGGACCCGGGCAACCCAGCTGCGGTGCCTGAGGCGACGGTGCGTGCCTGGGCAGAAGCCGGGCTGGTGCAGTGGCTGGGCCATGTGGACGACATGCCCGCCCTGCTGGGCTCGGTGCACGTGGTGGCGCTGCCAAGCTACCGCGAGGGTTTGCCCAAGGGCCTGATCGAAGCGGGCGGGTGTGGCCTGCCCTTGATCACCACCAATGTGCCGGGCTGCCGCGAGGTGGTGAGCGACGGGGTGGACGGCTTGCTGGTGCCCGCCAGAAACCCCCGGGCACTGGCCGATGCCATCGCCCGGCTGCAGGACGAGCCTGTGCTGCGCCAGCGCCTGGGCCAAGCCGCTCGGGCCAAGGCGCTGGCGCAGTTTGACGAACGGCTGGTGATCGAGCGAACCATGGCTGTGTACGCGGAATTGCTCGGCGACCACGTCCAGCCCAATGCGCAGCTTTCTGTTGGCGCCCCCAAAGCGGTCAGCCAGGGCGCCTCGACCTCCTGAACCCAGCCCACGCTGGTCGCGCGGGAACCCGCCTGCCCCGCGACCCATTTCTTGGCTTTCTGACTCCTCAATCACCATGAACTTGCTCATTGACGACCTCGAAATCTCTTCGCTCACCAAGACCCAGATCGTTCAGATGCTCGCGGACCAGATCGGTCTGAGCCACCGTGAAGCAAGGGACGTGGTCGACGGGTTCTTCGACATCCTGACCAGCAAGCTGGCCGAAGGCAAAAACGTGAAGCTGGCCAGTTTTGGCAATTTTGAGCTGCGCAACAAAAATACCCGGCCAGGCCGGAATCTGCACACAGGGGAGCCGGTGGACGTGAAGGCGCGCCGCTCGGTGAAGTTTTTTGCAGGGCCCAAGCTGCGCCGGCAAATGGTGGGCGAAGCGGGGCCGAACAACGCTGCTTCCTGAAGACATCCCAGCCATTTACAATGATTTATCATTTTTTGATTTTTACTTACGTTTTTGACGTTTTTAGTTTTTCACACACAAGGAGTCTCCTACCATGCACATGACAGACGTTGAGCGTTTCCCCCTCGTTCCCGCGTTCGCTTCCCACAGCGCTGTCATGGCGGCGGTGATGGCCGCGCTCGCTCTGGCCGCTCCGCTGGCGCAAGCGCAGACAGGTGCGTCCACGCCAGACCGCGCGGTGCGCCTGGCCGAGGGGGTGCTGTTGTACCCCTCGGTGAAGCTGTCTCTGGGGCACGACGACAACGTGCGCGCTGCGCCCACCGACACCGTCTCGGCACGCGTGTCCACGCTGGCGCCCGCCCTGAAGCTGGACGCCCGCAACGGCTCGGGCATTTACGGCCTGAGCTACGGCGGCGCCTATTCACGCTACAGCGGTCTGAGCGCCGACAACACCAACAACCACGACCTGGGCGCCACCGGGGCGCACGAGTTCAGCGCCCGCTCGCGCCTGAACTGGGGCCTGGGCTACCAGAACCGCTACGACGCGCGGGCCGACGCGGTGGTCGCGTCCGCGGCCCCCGATCGGTGGCAAGGCAACAACCTCAACGCCCTGTACAGCTACGGCGCGCGGCAGGCCCAGGGTCGGTTGGAGGCCGAGGTGAGCGCCAACCGCAAGCGCTACCAGAACAACCTGGTCACCACCCAGGGCTCCGATGTGGATACCCGGCAGATCGCAGGGCGCTATTTCTGGCGCGTGATGCCGCGCACCTACCTCGTGGCCGAGGCCCGCGCAGCGGCCAACGATTACCGGGTGGGCACCGCCAACAACAACACCGACACCCGCCTGCTCGCGGGCGTCACATGGGAAGCCACCGCCAAAACCACGGGTCGCGTCAAAGTGGGCCAGCAGAAAAAGCGCTTTGACAGCGCCACCAGAGCCGATGTGTCCAAAGCCACCTACGAAGCCTCGGTGGAATGGAAGCCCTTGTCGTACTCGGTGTTTGTCCTGGTGGCCAACCGTTCTGCGGAAGACGCGCTGGCCGAGGGTGACTACAACCAGAACCGCAGCCTGGGCCTCACCTGGAGCCATCAGTGGAGTGAGGCGGTGAGCAGCCGCGTCGGTGTGTCGGACATCAGGACCGATTTTGTGAACAGCGCCCGCCGGGACGACACGCGCTCCACCAGCCTGGGCCTCACCTACGGGCTGAACCGTCACTACACCCTGGGCCTGGACGTCATGCGCACCCAGCGCGATTCCACGCTGGCGCCCAACAACCACAAACGAAACACGGTGCTGTTGAGCGTCAGCGCGGCACTGTGAGCCACGACAACCGGTACGGCATGCTGAACATTCTTGTTGGAGGAAGCCGCACTCTGAGCCGCTGGGTGCCTTTGGTGGCGCTGGCCGTGGCTCTGACCCTGGGCGGGGGCAGCGTCGCGCCCGCCTGGGCTCAGGGCACGGCCATCAACAGCGGCTTGTCGTCTTACGCCCTGGGCGCCGGTGATGTGATCTCGATCCGCGTCCTTGGCGAAGACGACTTCACCAAGGAAAAGATCCGCCTGACGGACGCCGGCACGATCTTTTTCCCATCGGTCGGTGAAATCCGTATCAACGGCACCACGCTGGGCGAGCTGGAGCGGATCATCACCAACGGGCTGCGCGGCCGCATTCTGGTGAATCCGCGCGTGTCGGTGGAGATCAACGAATACCGGCCCTTTTTCATCACTGGGATGGTGAAGAACCCGGGCAGTTTTGCGTACCAGCCGGGCCTCACGGTTCGCAAGGCGGCCAGCCTCGCAGGCGGCTTTGAAGAACGCGCCTCGCTCAAAAAAATCTTCGTGATCCGCGAGCGCGACACCACACAGACATCGAAACGGGTGGAGCTCGACTCCAGCATCGGCCCGGGTGACCTGATCACCGTTGAAGAAAGCTTTTTTTGATGACCCCCTCCACCACGAGTCCGGCCGCTGCCGCGATGAGCAGCAGCCGCTGGAACCCGTTTTCCGACCGGCACGATCAACGGTCATCCAGTGACCCCGTCGATGGCAACACCATCGACCTGGTTGAACTCTGGCGCAGCGTGGCGAAGCGCAAGTGGTCCATCCTGGGCCTGGTGTTGGCCGTGGGTCTGCTGGCGGTGGCCCTGGTGCTCAGCATGACACCCGTCTACCGCGCCACCGCGGTGGTGATGTTTGAATCGGGCAAGTCGCAGGTGGTGTCGATCCAAGACGTGTATGCCGGGGCATCGGGCAACCGCGAGTACCTGGCCACGCAGCTGGAGATCGTGCGCTCTCGCGAGGTGGCGCTGAAGACCGTGCAGGCCCTGAAGCTCTGGGACCACCCAGAGTTCGATCCGCGCACGGCCCAGCCGGGTCCGCTGGCCGCGCTCACCAGCGCCGTGACGCAGGCGCTGGGCATGGAAGAACCCGCAGCGGAAGCAGCGTGGACGCCCGAGCGCCTGACCGCAGCGGTGGTGGCGCCGTTTCAGGCCAGTGTGTCGGTGGAGCTCTTGCGCAACAGCCAGATTGCCAAGGTCAGCTTCGAGTCCAGTGACCCGGCGCTGGCCGCGCGGGCGGCCAACCAGCTGGCCCAAGTGTTCATTGAAAACGACCTGAACGCCCGCTATGAGATGACGCGCCAGGCCACCAACTGGCTGCAGGAGCGCGTGACCGACCTGAAAGACAAGGTCTTGCAGTCCGAGCGGGCGCTGCAGGCCTTTCGCGAGCGCAGCGGCATCATCTCGACGCAGGGCTTGGCCCAGAGCGGCTCCAGCAGCCAGCTGGAAGGGCTGACCACCCGCCTGATCGACGCGCGCCTGCGCCGGACCGACGCCGAAACCGCTTACAGCCAGATCCGCAGTGCGGCCCGGGGCGCCGACCTGAGCGAGATCCCGGCGGTGCTGCGCGCGCCCGGCGTGGCGGAAGCCAAGCGCAATGTGCTGGAAGCCGAGCGCAAGTTCAGCGAAACCTCGCAGCGCTACGGCTTTGAACACCCACGCCATGTGGCTGCCAAGGCCGAGCTGGAAGCCAGCAAGGCCAGCCTCAAGAGCCAGCTCGACACCACGGTGGCCAGCATCAAGCGGGAGTTTGAGGCAGCCCAGTCGGTGGAGCGCGAGATCGAGCGCACGCTGGGTCAGGCGCGTTCGTCGGTGCAGACGCTGAACCGCGCCGAGTTCGAGCTGGGGGTGCTGCAGCGCGAGGTGGAGTCCAACCGCGAGATGTACAACATGTTCATGACGCGGGCCAAAGAGACCAACAGCACGAGCGACCTGCAGTCGCCCATCGCGCGGGTGGTCGACCCGGCGCTGACACCGGAACGGCCGGTGAAGCCCCGCAAGGGCTTGGTGGTGCTGGTGGCGATGCTGCTGGCCCTGATGGTGGGGGTGGCGGCCACCTTGTTGATCGACCAGCTCGACAAGACCATCAAGACAACAGACGATGTGGAGCGCAAACTGCAGGTGCCGCTGTTGACCACGCTGCCCCTGCTCAACAAGGCCGATGCCCGCCGCGCCGCGTCGGCCCGGCTGTTCACCGACCAACCCAACTCGGTGTTTGCCGAGGCCGTGCGCACCGCGCGCTCGGGCGTGCTGCTGTCGGCGCTGGACGAGCCCCACCGCACACTGGTGATCACCTCCAGCCTGCCGGGCGAAGGCAAGTCCACCTTTGCGATCAACCTCGCGCTGTCGCACGCGCAGACGCAGAACACCTTGCTGATCGACGCCGACATGCGCCGCCCGTCCGTGGCCAAGTCGCTCGACCTCACGCCCACCGCCCTGGGACTGTCCAACTTTGTGGCGGGCAACAAGCCCTTGGCCGACTGCGTCCAGCGCATCGAGGGCACACGCCTGTCTGTGATGCCCTCGGGCCCGCTGCCGCCCAACCCGCTGGAGCTGATCAGCTCCAGCCGCTTCCGCGAACGCCTGGCCGAACTGGGCCAACAGTTCGACATGATCATCATCGACTCGCCGCCGGTGGAGCTGGTGAGCGACGCGCTGATGCTCTGCTCGGTGGCCACGGGCGTGATCTATGTGAGCAAGGCAATGGACACCTCGACGCCGATGGTGCTCAAGGGCCTGGAGCGGGTACGTCGCGCGGACGGGCACGTGCTGGGCCTGGTGCTCAACCACTTCGACTTCCAGCGGGCCAGCCGCTACCACGGCGACTATTCGGGCTATGGCAAATACGGCTATGGCAAGAAGGGCTACGGGTCGGCCTACGGTGAGGCCTACAGCAGCAAGGCGGCATGATCGATCTGCACTGCCACCTGCTGCCGGGCATCGACGACGGGCCGACCACGCTGGCCGAGGCCGTGGAGCTCGCGCGGATGGCGGTGGCCGACGGCATCACCACCAGCGTGGTGACACCCCACATCCACCCCGGTCGTTACGACAACCACCGGGAGAAGATCGAGGTGTACCTGCGCGCCTACCGCTTGGCGCTGGCCCAGCAGGGCATCCCGCTGGAGCTGCGCCTGGGCGCCGAGGTGCGGGTGTCCCTGGAGAGCCTGGCGCTGCTGCAACGCGGTCAGGTGCCGTTTCTGGGGGAACACCGGGGGTGGCGCGTGCTGCTGCTGGAGCTGCCACACGGCAGCGTGCCGGTGGGCAGTCTGCAGTTTGTGGAGAAGCTCCTGCAGATGAACATCCGGCCGCTGCTGGCGCACCCGGAGCGCAACAGGTCTTTCATGGACAACCCGAGGCGCATCGACCCCTTTCTGGCCGCCGGCTGCTGGCTGCAGCTCACCGCCGGCTCGGTGACCGGCGACTTCGGCAGGCAGGCCCAGAAGCTGGCTCACCAGTTGCTCGACGAAGAGTCGGTGCGTGTGGTAGCGAGTGACGCGCACAACCGCAGCACGCGACCGCCTCGCCTGAGCCGCGCGCATGCACTGATCACCCAGCGCTGGGGCGACGAGGTGGCCGACGACCTCATGCGGCACCACCCACGACAGATCCTGCAAATGGAGCGTGCACGGGGTGTGAGCGCTTGATGCCGTTCGGCTGGCCCCATGCGCCCGCCCTCGGCAGGCTGCTGCTGGCGGTCGCCGGACTGGCCGCCATGGGTCTCATCACGGTACAGCTCTGGCCAGAAGCGCGGGCCAACGCCCTGGCCATGCAGCCGCTCGCGCAGGTCCGGGCCTGGCAGGCACCTCGCGCGCAGCCGCCCGATCCCGAGGCCTGGTTGCGGACGCGCGCCGCCTTGGACCGGGCGCTGGCCATCACACCACAGGCCGCCGATCTGCACGAAGCCATGGCGTACCTGTACCTCAGCGTGGCGCTGCGGCCCGATCCCGACCCGCTGGTGCAAGGGCCTTACCTCAAGCAGGCGCTGGCGCACCTGCAGCAGGCCACGGCGGCGCGGCCGATGGTGCCCAGCGCCTGGGCCAACCAGGCGCTCGCCTTTCACCAGCTCGCCTTGCTGGAGGTGGCCGAAGCGGAACCGCACCGGTCGGCGATGTGGCGCGCCTTTGACCGCGCCCTCGCCCATGGTCAGCGCGAGCGTGGGGTGCAGCAAGCTTTGGGGGTGGTGGCGTTTGCGCACTGGGCCAACCTCAGCCCGGTGCGCCGGCAGGCGGTGACAACCATGCACGCCCAGGCCACCCCATCACAGCAGCGTGCGCTGCTGGCGCTGGCCAGTGCCCACGAGGTGGATCTGGGGTCTTGATGGGTCTTCTCACAACGCGCGACCCGGCGCCCGCGGCCGAACCACGAGACGGTGGCCTGCTCTACGGTCTGCTCGCCACGGTGTGGCTCGCGACCCTGCCGCTGGGCAGCAAACGCACGGTGGCGGTCGCGGCGATGGTGTTCACGGTCTTCGGCTTGAGCGCCTGGGCCGGCTGGCTGTGGCGACACCACGGCGCCGAGGCACTGGCGCGCCTGAAACCGGTGCGCTGGCCGCTGGGCCTGTTGCTGGTGCTGTCTGCCTGGATGGCGCTGCAGGCTTCTCCCCTGCCCGGGCCGCTGGTGCAATGGCTGTCGCCGGAGGCCTGGGCCGTGCAGGCGGGCGTGACACCCCGGTTCACCCTGAGCCTGGACCCACAGCACACCCGCATCCAGGCGGCCCTGGGTCTGGCACTGGCCTTGGCGTTTGCGTTGGTGGTGCTGGTGATGCGCAACCGCCAGCGCATCGACACCGGCGTCATGGGGCTGGTGCTGATCGGCCTGTTTCAGGCGTTGCTGGGTTTGCTGCTCTGGTCGGCCCAGGCGCGCTACCCCTTTCTGTATTTCGATGTTTCCCACGCCGAGGTCAAGGGCAGCTTTGGCAACCGCAACCACATGGCGGGATTTCTGGTGCTGGTGCTGTCCATGGGCATCGGCCTCATGGTGGCGCGCCTGGGGTCGGCTCGCTCGCAACAGGGCCGCCATTGGCGCGGCCGTGTGAGCGGTGCGCTGGCTTTCGTGCTGAGCGCGAAGATGCGTTTGCGCCTGGTGCTGGTCGTGCTCGTGATCGCGCTGGTGCTGACGCGCTCGCGCATGGGCAACACGGCGTTTTTTGCGGCCATGCTGGTCACGGGCTTGCTGACGCTGCTGCTGAGTCGGCGCGCTGCGCCTTCGATGGTGGTGCTGGTCGCGAGCCTGGTGGTGATCGACGTGCTGGTGGTCGGCACCTGGGTGGGGCTTGAAAAGGTGCTGGAACGCATCCAGGGCACCGATCTGCTGATGGAACAGGACGCCGTGCCGGAAGCACGCCCAGCCAACCCACTTCCCCCGCCTGGGCCTGCAGGGCAGAACGCAGCGCCCAGCACCGGCGCGGTCGCACCGCCCGCGCCAGGCGCTGCGGCACAGAAAGCGCCAGAGGTCAGGCCCGTGGGCAAACAGGAATCGGTCGAAGAGCGGCAGCTGGCCGCACGCTTCGCCCTGGACCTGATCGACGACTTTCCCGTCGCGGGCACCGGCGCGGGCAGCTTTTACGGGTCGTTCATCCGGTACCGCTCCCCAGGCGACGCCTTTTTTGACCATGCCCACAACGACTACGCCGAAACGGCCGCCAACCTGGGCCTGGTCGGACTGGGGTTGAAGGGTCTGTTGGTGTTGCTGAGCTTGGCAAAGAACCTCCAGACACTGGCCCGGCGGCGCTCCAGCATGGCACGGGGCATGGCCTTTGGCGCCCTGATGGCCACGCTGGCCATGGCGATTCACGCCACGGTGGACTTCAACCTGCAGATCCCGGTCAACGCCCTGTTGATGGTGATCGTGCTGGCGATCGGCTGGGCAGCGGCTGAGCTGCCATCGGGCGCGCGGCGCGAACTCGGCGCCCCCGTCGGTGGGTGAGTTGGCGAATTGACGGTGTTTTGATAGTATGACCAATCATTTTTGGAGATTTTCATGATGTTTTTAATGAAAAAGACGGTAATAGCAGCTTCCGCTCTGGCCTTCAGCCTGACCGCCTGGGCCGGTTTCTCCCAGGGCATGCGCCCCGATGCGCTGCAGACCGAGATCAAGGCGCAGGTAGCCGGCAAAGTGGGCCTGAACGACATGCTGTCGGCGGCGCAGGCGGCAGGCATCCCTGTGGCGGCGTTTGCATCGGCCGCGTACCAGGCCGGCCTTCCGGTGGCCGAAATCACCGCGGCCGTGTTGACCCAGGCGAAAGACCCCTCCGTGGCGCTGGCCATCCTGGGCGAGGTGTTTGCGAGGAACCAGGCCGCCATCTCCACCGTGTTCTCCACGGCGATCACGATGCCTTCGATCACGCTGAGCGCAGCCACCGTGGAGTCATCGATCGAAGCAGGTTGCGGATGGGACTGCCTCTCCGCCAGCGCGGTGACCCCTCTGACGCCCAAGCGGCTGACCGGAAACAACGTCACGCCCCCCCCGGCACCCAGCGCTCCCGCGACATCGACCACATCCACGAACAACAGCGGTGGTGGCACTGGCACCGGGAAACCGATTTCTCCAGCGAGCTGACCACGCCTTGCTCTCTCCGACGCCCGGCCGACCGGCCGTCGGATCAAATATGTACATTTTGTTATTTTTGGTACATTAATGTCACCTTTATCACAGAGAGAGCAACATGAGAGAAAGCATGCCACTGAAAGAAGCTGACAAGAAGGTGGTGAGCCCGTTCGTCACACCGGTGGAGCTGAAAGCCCGCTCGGTCAAGGCGATGCAGAGCAGCGAGGACATCCACGTGGGTCCGAACACCCAGCTCAGCGGGGGCTTCAACACCAACGGCATGATGATCGTGGACGGGCGGGTCGACAATGCAGACATCGCTGCCGACCGCCTGGTCGTGAGCCATATCGGCGATCTGGAAGGCAAGGCCGTGGTCCACCGCGCCGAAATCAGCGGTGTGTTCAGCGGCGAACTGGTGGCCGGGGACGAGGTGATCGTGCGGCCGACGGCGAAGATCTCGGGTTCGGTGCACTGCCAGAAACTGGTGATTCACCGGGGTGCACGCATCGAGTGCACGTTTTCGTGTGTTCAGGAGACGGTCCACGACAACCCGGCGCTGGCCACTGACGCGACGGTCGCCAACGCCTTCAAACAAAGGCAGAAAACCCATCTTCTGCGCGATCGCCGGGTGTTCCTGGCGGGTGCAGGCTCCGTGCTGGCCGTCATCGGCGCAGGGGCCATGCTGGTGGGCCTGAAGATGGTTCTGGTCTGATCAGGGACACACGCGGTCCAGACCATGGGCATGGCCTGGACCTTCGGTGAGCCGAACGCCCCCCGAGTGGGGCGTCACATTCCGCACCTTGCGTCACATGGCGGGATGCACCTTGACAGCGAAGATGTGCGAATAGGCCATCCTGGGTGAAGGCATCACGGGCTCGCTCCAGCTGCGGGCACGGTCAAGCCGCCCGTTCTTCACATACACGCCCCCGGTCACAGCGGTCACCACCCCCAGGGCAGACCGGTACACGAGTGGCCGGGAGGCCTGGTAGTAGATGCCCTGTGTGTCCGAAAACCGGGCGCGGTACGGCCCCTCCGGCATTTCAAGCACGATGCCCGGCGCCACTTCGGCGAACCGGTTGCCCCGCAGCTCCAGCCAGCCGCTGTTGGCCTCCACACCTTGCACCCCGGCCAGGTCTCCGGTGCTGGAACAGCCCCCGACCCCGATCACGGTGCCCACGAGCGAGAGGGCAATGACCGTCTGGCCTGCGAGGCCTCGAACGACGGTGTTGAACAGATTTTTCATGGCGGTCCTTTGGTGAATCAGTAGCCTGCCGGCACGACGCGGGTTCCGCCCTGCGCGGTGGAGGTCAGTTGAGAGGGGGTCAGCAGGCTGATGGAGGACACCAGCAACCCGCCATTCAGGGTGTTGAGCAAGCTGGCGCTCCGTGCGCTGAGCTTGCCGAACTGCAGGTTGCCCTCGGCTGCCTCGGCATCGACCCCACCGACCCCGGCGTCGACGGTGGTTCCGACGATGCCAAATGCCGCAGTGGTCCCGGTGCCCAGTGCCTTGCTTGCCCGGAGGCGGATGCCGTTGGCGGCTTTGAGTGCGGTGAAACTCAGGCCGCCGCCCGTGCTGGACGCGTGCACGGCATGGGCCGTTGACGTCAAGGCGCCGAACAAGCCGTTGCCACCCGAGGTGACATCGATCAATCCATAGGCCGTGCCTTTGGGCAGGCTGATGCTCGTTGCCGCCTTCAGCGTTGCCCCTCCAGCGCTGACCGTGAAGGTCCCGACACTCAAGGCCGCGCCCGCATCGGCATTGAAGCCCGTTCTGGCGGTGGCGCTGGCAACGGTGACCGAGCCGGTCAGCGAATCGAGGTTGACGGCGGCGTTGCTGCTGGTGAGCGCGCCGGTGGTCAGCGTGCCCTTGGCGCTGGCGTGGATGCCAGAGACCGCCTTCATCGCCCCGGTGGTGAGCAGCCCCCCATCGGAGGCGATGTCGATGCCACCGGTGGTGGCCGTCAGCGCGCCCAGCACGACCGACCCGGCCTCGGCTTGCACCTGGATCGCGGCGAGTGGGTCCACCGCCCTGGCCGTGATGTTTCCGCCACGGATGCTGGTGTCGGCCACGCTGCCATCGTCGCGCGTGGCCGTGAGCGTCGCCGTCCCCGCCGCCGTCAGGCTGCTGTAGTTGATGCCGGCGTTGTGGGCGCTCAGCTGAACGTTGCTGCCGGTGCTTGTGAGCGCGCCGGTGGTCAGGGTGCCCTTGGCGCTGGCGTGGATGCCGGAGACCGCCTTCATCGCCCCGGTGGTGAGCAGCCCCCCATCGGAGGCGATGTCGATGCCACCGGTGGTGGCCGTCAGCGCGCCCAGCACGACCGACCCGGCCTCGGCTTGCACCTGGATCGCGGCGAGTGGGTCCACCGCCCTGGCCGTGATGTTTCCGCCACGGATGCTGGTGTCGGCCACGCTGCCATCGTCGCGCGTGGCCGTGAGCGTCGCCGTCCCCGCCGCCGTCAGGCTGCTGTAGTTGATGCCGGCGTTGTGGGCGCTCAGCTGGACGTTGCTGCCGGTGCTGGAGAGTGTTCCCGTCGCCAGACTCCCTTGGCTGGACAACACCAGTGCGCCTGGCGCACCCACGTTGCCGAGCTTCAGCGATGCGTCCGACGCGACATTCACGCCGGCGGTTTTGCTGCTGACCGCCGCGAGGCTGGCCACACCACCGCTGGCAATGCCCACCTGACCGTAACCGCTGGTGGTGCCGGTGACGGTCAAGCGGCCACCGGTGTCGAGGGTCAAGCTCCCGGCTTTCGCCGTCACGGTGGCGAAGCGGCTGTCGGCCAAGGCGCCCCGTGCTGACAGCGCGAGGTGCCGTCCGGCCGTCAACGAGGTTGCGGTGATGCCCCGGTCGGTGGCCGTCGCGGCCGTGCCGGTGCTGGCGAGGGTGATGTCACGCGGTGCGGTCAATGCCACCAGCTCGATCTTGCCTGCAGCGCCAATGGTCACATCTTGTGCCGAGGTGACGCTGGTGACTTTCACGCCGCCCTGCTCGCTGCGAACCTGCACGCTGCCCAGCGCCGATGCCACCTTGGTCGCGACCACCGCGCCTTCCGCGATCAGTTCCGCGTTCTGACGCGCCGTGATGATCGCATTGCGGGTGGCGCCGCCCTGGTCGAGCGCCACCGAACCGTTTTTGCTGGTGACGGTGAGCACGGGGGCCTGGGTCTCGATCCGGCGACCCATGGCGCCGTCGGCCAGGCTGGTGTCGCCGACCGAGCCAAGCGCGGACAGCATGATCGCGCCGTTGACACTGTCGACCTGGAGGTCGGTGCGGGATTCGCCACCGTCGAGCACGGAACCGGCGGTGGAGGACACCACGATCGCGCCCGAGGTGTTGTTCGCCGTCCGGATGCCGGTGAGGGTGATGTCGCCGGTGGCGGACATCACCACCGTGCCATTGCCACCATCCACCGTCGAGCCGTCGGCCATGGTGATGCTGCGCCCTTGCAGCACCACGCTGCCGTTGGCGTTCGTGAGTGACGACGTGCTGCCCAACCCGATCACCTGGGTGCCCGCAGACAGGGCCATGCCCTGACCAGCCGTCAGGGTACCGCCGAGCGAAAGACCCGCCACACTGCCATTGAGCGCCATGCGCCCGAGGGTGGCACTGCCATCAATGACCTTGAGTGCGCCTTGTGGCGAATGGAGGTTCAACGAACCACCCGCCGAAGCCCGTCGCACGACTCCGTCGGCGGCGGTCTTGACGGTCATGGCGAGAGTGGACTGGCCGATGTCGCCGCCGGCCACCAGCTCGATATTGTCCGCATCCACCGCCTGGGTCCGCGTGCCCCGGTCGTCGATGAGATCGAAGGCCGAACTCAACACGGCATCGCCGCCCGCGGAAACCTGGGCGATTCGCATGGAGCCCGTGTCCGAACTCAGGAAGGCATCGCCCGCGGCCGTGGCCACGAGCTTGCTGCGCTGCCTGGTCAGGACGTCGACCGCCTGGCCGCGCACGCCGATGGAGCCACCCGCACTGAGTGTGACGCTCAGGCCCGCGGCATTGACGGTGCCCGTGTCCGCACTGGTGTCGGTGATGTCGCCGTCGGCCACGACCACCACCGAACGTGCGGCGTCGAGTGAGCTCAGGCCCACGTCGTCGGCCGAGAGGTTGATACCGCCCGAGATGGCCTTGAACTGCGAGCCGCTGGCCATGGTGATGCTGCCGGTGCCACCGGCTGTGACGTCGATGCCGCCCACGGCCACGAGATCGCCATCCACGTCGAGGTTGCCGCTGTGGGCATCCAGGGTGATGTCCTGTCCCGAGTTGATGTCCAGCGTGGAGATGCCGCCTGAAGCCACAATGTTCACCGGGCCTGCGGCGCTGATGTTGCCCAACACATCGGCGTCGCCACCGTAGGCGATGAGCGACACGCCGCTGCCCGCGCTGATCCCTTGCAGCTCGATGCCCTGGGTGGCCAGCACATTCACCCGGCCCGTGGCGCTGAGGTCGCCATTGGCGATCACGCCTTTCTGCGCGGCGTCCAGGTAGATGTCGCCACCGGAGCTGATGCTGTTCACGGTGAGGCCGGTTTCTGCACCCGCCAGGTACACCGAGTAGCCAGCGGCCGAGGTGGCATTGACGCCTCCGGTGGTGCTGGTCTTGACCACGAAGGGATTGGCCGCCGAGCCGACCGAGCCGCCTTGCGCGATCAGGGTGGCTTCGCCTGCCTCGAGTGCGCGGGTGCGGTCGAGGCCGCGCGCGTCGATCATGGCGCCTTGCGCTGTGAGCATGACCGCGCCCGGCGAGTACACGTCGGCCACGCGCATGTCACCGGTCTGATTGATCCAGATGCCGTCTTGCGCGCGCGCCACCAAGGTCGCGGCGCTGGCCGTGCCACCGCCGGTGAGGCTGAGCGTGACGGCCTTGTCGGCCGTGCCTATGGAGCCGCTGGCCGCTTCCAGAATGGCCTTGTGGCCCTGGATCACGGCGGCGGTGGAATCGGAGGCGTTGAGGATGGAGCCGCTGACCTTGATGCGGATTTCGCCATTGCCCGTGACCTGTTCGAGGTTGGCGTTGCCGCCGGTGGGGTAGGCATCGGTTTCGTCGGCGCCCAGGTAAACGAACCCGTTGGACGTCACGTTGAGCTTGTTGGACAAGACGTTGAAGGTGTCCTTCTTGACCACGGTCAACTGCCAGTTGCTCTTGTCCAGCGTCATGTCGTCGCTTTCGGCCGACATGATGGTGAGCTGGTCGTCGGTGGTCAGACCCCCGGCTTTGAGCAGGTTGATGGTGACCGCGCCTTCGTCGCGACCGATCTTGCCACCCGGGCGCAGCACCACGCGGTTGCCCACCACGTTGGGCTCTTCGATGCGGGTCTGGGTGTCGGTGGACGACTTGGAGAAGATCGCCTTGGGCAACGGGCTCCTGAGCTCGGCGTCGCTCCAGGTGGCCTGGGCATCGACCGCAGCCGAGCCCGATGCCACCAGCGCAGCGTTCACCTCGCTCACGATCAGCGCCTCGTTGATCTGGTAGTCCGTCGCACCATAGAGCTTGTGCAGTTCGCTCAGCTCTTGTTCACGCGCATCCTCCAGCGCGGTGATCTGCGCTGCCGTCAGACCTGACTGGGCCAGGCGATCCTTCTCGTCGGCCGAGAAGACGAACACATAGGTGTTGGGATCGTAGGCGTCGGCGGTGAAGGCGGTCACCGCGCCCGTGGCTGGATCGATGGACGTGGTCTGCGCGTTGCGCAGACTCCAGTAACGTCGGAACTGGGTCCGGGTGTTGGTGAGTG
The DNA here is from genome assembly GCF_018780075.1 of Hydrogenophaga sp. Lineage (GTDB taxonomy): Bacteria > Pseudomonadota > Gammaproteobacteria > Burkholderiales > Burkholderiaceae_C > Hydrogenophaga. The sequence goes on along the minus strand of NZ_JADMKB010000032.1, from coordinate 46,628 downwards.
TGCGCTGGCGGCTGACCTCCGCGCTGTCGCCTTGCAACGATGCCGCGCTCCACAGCGCCAGCAGCTCCTCCTCGGTGCGCAGGTCGCGGGTTTCGTTGCGGTTGTTGTCGATCAGGTCACCCGCGGTCTCGATGTAGACATCGCCTCCGCTGGAGGCCACCTGGTCCACCCAGAGGTTGCCCGAGTTCTGTTTGAGCGCGATGCCTCGCGCCGCATGGGCGGTGATGCCGCCACCCGCCGAATCTTCGGTCTGGATGTTCAACGTCGATTTCACGCTGCCGTCGGCATTGAACTCACCAATGCCGCCGCGAGGGGCCGAGAGTTCGATGCGACTGCCAGACACGTGTACCGCGCCGGGATTGAGGCCCAGGATGTCTTCGTCGCCCAGCAACCAGACCTTGCCGGTGGTGGACACCTGGTTGATGCGCAACGCACCACCCAGACTCTGGAAGGCGATGTTGCCGCTGTCCGACTGGGCCGTGAATGAGCCGGTACCCGTGATGACGTTGACCGGCGCACCTTCGGAGCCAATGCCCTTGGCGGCATAAAAACGCAGGTCGTTGCCGGTCACGGCCGTGCCGCCGCTGAGCTGCGTGATGGCGCCCAGCGTGGAATCGAGACTCACCAGACCACTGTCGTTGGTGATGGCTCCGGCAATGCCGATGCCACCCTTGCTGGTGATGTCGATCAGACCCGTGTTGTAGCCCACCAGCTCAATGGCGATGGGGTGGTCGGCGCGCACGCGCTGGGTGAACACGTCGCGCTTGCCCACCTCGGTGCGGTAGTCCACGTAGTAGGTCTTCTTGAAGCACAAGGTGCCGCACTTGGACCACTTGCGGTAGTAGATCTCGCTCTCGGCATCGGTGGTGTAGGTCTGCAGACCCATCGAGAAGTTCTGCGTCAGCGGCGTCTCGGTGGTGACGTAGATGCCCTCGGGCATGGCCGTGGATGTCTTGTTGATGGTGTCGACACTGTTCCACTTGATGCTGCCCAGGTTGATGGCACCCCACAGGGAGGAAGACTTCTGGTACCAGTAGCGCTTTTCCTGGCCGTATTCGTAGCCCGCGGACCAGACGTAGGTGCTGTCCTCCACCGGCGCGTAGCTGAAGGTGGCTCGCAGCTCGGGACGCAAAGCGTTGGGGGTGGTCAGGGTGGAGTTGCTGGAGCCGATCAACGACCCGCCGCGCCCTGCGGTGGTGGTGGCCTTGAAGGCACCGTTGGCGTCGCGCTGGTAGGTCGTCACCTCATAACCTGTGATGCGCCCGTCGGTCGTCACCGGACGGCTCAGGTCGGTGATGCGCACCACACCCGCGTCGCCCCCGGTGTCCAGGCCCAGCAGGTCCATGCCGTAGCCGGTCTGGTTGTCGATGTCGAAGCGGGCGTAGCCGTCGAGCGCTCGGATCACGCCGCCACCGGTGTTGATGATGGAGCCCACCACCTCCACCAGACCGCCGGTCACCTCGGTGGCGGCCACCTTGAGTCGGTTGGACTCGGCGTCGTAGTACACGACAGGCTGCTTGCGGCGCGCGTCCATGGCAGCGATCAGGCTGTTGCGCTGAGCCAGGTTGATGCTGCCGTTGGCAAACTGTTTGTTGATCTCGGCCTCATTGTCGGTGGGCAGGCGCCCGGCCACCTGCACCAGAGACGATCGGCCTCTGGCGAGATAGGTGCCACGGTTGGCGGTCCACTGGGACTCCCACGCGCTGATGGTGCTGCCCACCGACGCGGTGGTCAGGGTGACCGTGTAGTCGGGCTGGCCCGACTGGATGGTGCCGTTGATGTTGAGGTAACGCGCCCCCAGGAAGATGCCACCGCTGGCGTAGATGCCCCCGGAGCCGTTGCGCACGCAATTGGCATCAAAGCTGGTTTGCGCAGGCAAGCCCGCGCGGGCGGCGCCGCAACGCACCACACCCATGTTGTCCAGCTTCGTTTGCTGATCGGTGTTGTAGGCCACGGCATACAGGTTTTCGGGCGAGCCGCCCACCGACTGGCTCACACTGGGCGAAGACAGCACGATGTTCTTGCCCGCATTGACCTGAACCTCCAGGCCGTCCAGGCGCGGCACATACGAGGCGTCTTCCTGCGTCACCGAGATGCTGCCCGCGGTGTTGGTCAACAGAATCGGGCCGAGCTTGTTGTAGAGCAGGCCGTTGACACGGATCTCCGGCGCGCGCAGCTGGTCCTGGCGCAGGTCGGCGCTGCTGCCGTCGGGTGCGGTGGCGATCACGGCCGATCCCGACACCGCACCGGTGGACACATACCGGTTGATCACGCTCAGCGTGGGCAACTCTTCGCCGGCGCCGCCGCCGCGCGTGTCGATGCTGTCCACCGTGAAGGTGGCTCCGGTCTTGGCATCGCGGTTGTAGCCGGCGATCTCGGTGCCGTCGTCTTTGGTGAGGTAGACGCCGTTGTATTTGGCAAAGCCCCCGGAGTTGTCAATGATCAGGTCTTTGACCCGGATGTTCATCGGGCTGTGGTTGTCGATCAGGATCTCGGAATCGGCGCGCGCCACGATCTCGGCATTGCCGGTCACGTTGTCGCCGAACAGCTCCACATTGCCGCTGCCCGCCCGCACGCTCTGCAAGGTGAGGAAGGTGCCTGGCACGTTGGCTTGTGCCACGACCTCGATCTGTCCCGTGTCGGGGTCGGTCTCCAGCGTGGCAAAGCCCTCGCGCAGCAAGGTCTCCAGGTAGAAGGCAATTTCTGCCTTCACAAAAGTCTCCACCTCGTTGTCAACGTTGGGGTTGCCGTCGCCGTAGTTCTTGAGCTGGGCATACAGTGTGTCCAGGTAGGCCGCGCCGGTGGCGGCCAGGTCTTCCGTGCCGATGCTGTAGCGGATGTTGCCCTTCGTCTGACTGGCATCGAGCGTGCCGTTGGGGTTGATGACGATGACCTGCTTGTTGCCGTAGCCGGCTTCGAGCAAGCCGCTGAGCACGGTGTTGGCATTGAGCGTTTTTTTGGAGCTGCCGTATTCGCTGCTCACGCCCACCAGCTCGCCCACATCGCGCGTCCAGTCACTGACCTTGCCCTTGCCTTGCACCACGTAGCTGCCTTCGATGCCACCCACCTGGATGGTGCTGCCTGAGCGCACGGCGTCGCCCAGCAGGTTGACGGTGTTGTTCAGCGTGAGTTCAGCGTCGGCGTCGGGGTTGACCGACACCGGAATGGCTGCGTGGTTGAACAGGTCGGCGCGCGCGGTCACGAAGCTCTTGTTGCGCCCGAAGTCGCGGTCTTGCCCGGCCAGCAGCGTCACCGCGCCCTCACCCACCAGCTGGGTGTCGGCGCCCACGGTCACCACGTTGTTCACGTTGGCGTGAGCCAGGGCATCGCCCTGGGCGCCTGCGGCCGCACCGTAGGTTTTGGTGATGGTGTTGGCCTCGATGTCCACATACGACATCGCGTTGACATACACCTCGCCCGCCACCTGGATGTCGTTGCGCTCACCCACGGTGGCGTTGGCGTTGGCGGTGGAACGGATCTCGGTGTCCACCAGCGCAATGGGAATGGCGCCACCCAGGTCCAGCCGCCCGACCGAAGAGCCGCGCAACTGGTTGTAGGCACGCAGCTCCAGCAAACCGGCCGTGTTGCCGCCCAGCACCAGGGAAACGTCGTCGCCCAGTTCGGCGGTGGCGGTACCGTTGATCACGGTCTTGGCGTCGGCACCGGCACCGGCGATCACGCCGCCGCCGCCGCCGCGCGCGCTCACGGCCAGCAGATCGCTTCGTTCCACGTCGTTGGTGGCCAGCACGCGCAGTTGCCCGCCGGTGAGCGTGGCGTGGTCGCCCAGAGCGGCCAGGGCCGATCCAGTCAGGGTGGCCCGCGTCACCGCGCCCGAGCCGCCAAAGGCGGAGGCATTGACGGTTTCGGTCTGGCTGTCGTAGCGCAGCTTGCGGTCAGCGCTCAGGGTGGTCGTGCCCGCCACGCTCAGGCCACTGGCGGCGGTGCCTGCGGTGGCACTCACGGTCTGCTGGTGGTTCACCGTGGCCTCGGCGCCCGCGCCGGCGATCACGCCACCACTGCCGGCCACGGCGTCGGCGTCGACGATCTCGTCGCCGCGAGCGCTCACGGCGAGGTTGCCCGCCACGCTGCCGCCCAGGGCGGCCAGGTTGGTGCTGACGGTGGAGGTGCTCGCGGTGTTGGCCACGGCCACACCCGCGCCCACGAAGCCCGCGCCCACGCCGGTGGCGGTCGCGGTCGCGGTCATGGCGTCGTTGGCCGAAATGCCCACGTCGCCGCTGGCGGCCAAGGTGACGCTGCCCAGGACCACCGACACCTGGCCCAGGTTGGTGGACGAAGCGCCTGCCCCCTGAAGACCCAGCAACAGACCGCCGCCGCCGGCCACAGCCTCGGAAGTCACCGAGCCGTCACCGCTGCCCAGCACCGCCGAGACCAGCATGTCGGCGCCACTCAGGCTCACCGGCCCAGCGGCCGTCACGCTCACCTCGGTCTCGACCTCGGAGAGCGCCGCCGACACACCCACCGCCGCACCGGCGGCCACCGACACGCCGATGGCACTGGTGCTGGCCGAGGGGTTGGACTTGGCCTGCAGGCTCAGATCGCCACTGCCCGCGTGGATGGCCGAACCACTGCCCAAGCTGAGTGCCACAGCACCCGCGTCCGTCGCGGTGGCAGCTGCGCCCGAGCCGGCCACCACACCGGCCACGCCGCCGCGCGCCTTGGCCACGGCGCTGGCATCGCGTTCGGCCAGCGCGCTGAAGCCTTCGCTGCGGAGCGAGCCCGCCAGCACCGTGTTGACGGTGCCGGTTTGCGCCGCCGTGGCAGTGACCACGCCCACCGCCAGCGCGCCCACCGACGCGCCGAAGGCTTCGCTCAGCAGCGAGGTCTGGTCCTGTGCGCGCACGCTGACCACACCGCCCGCCTGCAGCGAGCCCGTGAGCGCTGCGCTGCTGGCCGTGGCATTGGACGCCACCGACACCGCCGCACCCACACCCACAAAGCCGCCCGCACCGGCAATGGCACGGCTCTCGATGGCAGGCTCGCCGCTTACCGGCGTGCGCATGCCCGACTCGATGGACACGGCGTCGGCCACGATGACGTTGCCCGAGGACACGCCAGCGTGATTGGCCCCACCCAGCAGGGTGATGGCCACGCCCGCGCTCACGCCCGCGGCACCGCCGAGCGCGACCGCGCCGGCGTTGTTGTCCACGGCGGTGCGGTCCAGGCTGCGCACCGCCAGAGAGCCCGCCACGATGGTGGGCGCCGACACGGTGGCCGAAGTGCGGTGCCAGCCTGAGGCGCCCGCGTAGGCGGCCTGCGTGTCGTAGTTGCCGCTGCTGTTGAGCGCGGCCGCTTCGGTCGTGCTCAGACCACCGCCGGCGCCGCTCGTGCGGTCCGATTCGGTGGCGCCACCGATCTGGCTCAGCGTACCGCCACCACCATTGAGTTCGCTGTTGGCGTTGCTGTCGGGCGCGCTGCCAAACACCAGCACACCGACGGCACCGCTGATGCCGGCGATGCCACCGCCCCCGCCGGTGGCGGTGATCATGTCGATGTCGGCCGCGCGCTCAGCGGCCACGGTCAGTTCGCCGGAGACACGCACGCTCGTCGCGCTCAGCGTGGCATCGACTGTGCTCTTGCCCACGACCACGTTGGCCGATGCGCCGACACCGGCCACACCGCCTGCGCCCACCTGGCCGGCGTTGTGGTTGAGCACCACGGTCTCGTCGGCCGTGATGGACAGCGAGCCAGCGCCCGATTCTTTCGCAAAGGTCACGCGCGCGGTGGTGGTGGCCGTGCCCGGCACACTCACCAGCGCGGTCAGGATGCCGTCGCCCAGCGTGCTCACGTCGGCGGTGTAGGAGCCATCGGCGTTGAGCGTGGCCGTGACCTGGCGCGTGCCGTCGGAGACGATCACGGTGGCCGCGCTGTTGGCGGTGGGTCCCGCGTCGGACTTGAGGACGAAGGTGACCGCATCCAGGTTGCGCGCGTCCACCTGAGAGAAGCTGGAGAGGGTGGAGATGCGCGTTTGCGCCGCCGGCAGGCTGGCGGCCACAAGGGCGGCGTCCGAGGCGTTGATGCCGGTGGACTTGGACAGCGTGGTCGTGGCCACCTTCTGCACACCGCTCTCCATGATCAGCACCTGGGCCAGCAGAACGCCGTCGTTCAGGGTCGACACGTTGGCGAGGTAGGTTCCGTCGGCCTGGCGCACGGCGGTCACGGTGTTTTCACCGTCGGACACAGTGACCACGGCCGACGCCGAGCTCACCAGCCCGGCGAGATCGCTCAGGGCCAGGCGCACGGCCGACTGGTTGCCAGTGCCCACCAGGTCGTAGCCAGAGGCGAGGTTGAGGGTGACCGGCGCGTCACCGGCTGAGGACAGCAGCCCCGTGGCCAGGGTACGCCGACCAATGGTCGTGGTGCCCGTCACGGCGGCCTCGGTTGTGCCTTCCATCACGCTCACGGAAGCGCCCACAGCGGCCCCGTAAGAACCGCCTGCGGCGGCAGAAGCGCTGACCGAAAACGATTCCGTGCGGTTGTCGGCATCGACAACGACCGCTCCATCAGCTGCCAGCGTCGAATCGTCCACCAGAGCGCGCACCGTGGAACCGGAAACGTTGACCGTGAAGCTCAGGCCAACGCCCACGCCCCCTGGAACGCCCGCGTAGCTCACCGCGCCCGCTACCAGGTTGGACGCGTTGCTGCCGTCGGCCACCACCGCAATGCTGTTGGCTTTGACGGTGGCGTGGTCCACCAGCGCCACCGTGGCGCCCTTGAGCAGCACCACGTCACCGCTGCCGGCCACACCAAACACCGCACCACCGGCGGCACCGGCTGAAATCTGCGCCACCGCGTTGGTGGAGACGGCCTTCACAGAAAGCGCGTCCTGCGCAAACACACGGGCGCCGTCGATCACTTCGGCGCGTGTGCTTCGCTCGATGATTTCGGTGCCCACCGCACCCGATACGCCCGCCGCCCCGATGGCCAGCGCCGTGACCGAGCTGGCCACCATGGCGTGGTTGGCGGCCATCACGTCAACGTCCTGATCGGCGGACACGCCCACCACGTAGTCGTTGACCCAGTGCGCGCTGTCGATGTAGGCGCGCGTGCTGCCGCCGATCTGATCCACATTGATGGCCGCTCCGGCGGCGCCCAGGGCGCCACCACCGGCCACTGCGGTGAGCGCGCCGATCTGCTGGATCGAGGTGGCCTGCACCGCAATCCCCTTGACGGTGCGGGTGGCAAAACTGGCACCATCGAGCACCGCATCGGACAGCTCGGTGGTGTCCATCAGGTCGGGCGCGCTGGCCAGACCCGCGTCGCGAACCGTCAAACCGCTGCCGTTGGCCAGGGCATTGACGTGAGTGTCATTCCCCATCAAACCCGCCGAGGTGTCGCTCGCAATGATGTTGGTCAGAACACCCCCGGCAGCGCCCACCCCCGCCGCGCCCAATCCCACAGCACCCGCCAGTGCGCGGATGCGGTCCCGGCTGTTGGCCGTCACGGCGACCGAGTCAGCGGCAATAACGCTGGACACGTAGCCATCGGCGCCCAGTACAGCGTGGGTCTGCGAGCCGATCACACTGACCGCCACCGAGCCCTGCACGCCGGAAGCGCCGGCACTCATGCCCACGGCAATGGTGTTGATCTGGTTGTCGCTTTCGGCAGACAACAGCAGGTCGTCGGTGGTTTGAGTCCAATGACCGATGCCGCTGTTGAAATTTGAGAGCGTTGCCCCCACCAGCTTGGCATTGGTTTGGGTACCGATGCGGTTGACCGCCAGCGCCGCCCCCACAGCCGCGCCCATGCTGCCCGACACATTGCCGGCCAGTGAATCGATCTGTGCCGCCTGGCGCGCACTGACCGCCAGCGTGCTGCTGCCGCTCAGATCTGATCCTGTCCACGTCGCCGTGATCTCGTCTTCGAGCAGGTTGGTGGCGTTGGAGCCGTTGATGGCGGCGGTACCGCTGGCCCCGGCGGCCACGCCGATCGACTCGATCACCGACGTGGAATAGGCGTTGACCTGAACTGCGCCGGTGCTGCGCACGATGCTGTCCAGTACTTCGGCTTTCACCACTTTGCTGCGGTCCGCATCTTCCGCCGTGCGGCCCAGGAAATTCAGCGCCAGTGCGGCGCCGCCGCTGGCTGTGCCGCCACCGGCCACCGTGCCCGCGAACGACTTGATGGTGGAGGTGTCGCGTGCAAGCACCGCCAACGATGCAGCATTGACCACCAGGGTGGTGTTGTCCATTTGCGCCAGCACCGTCGAGGTGATGCCGTTGGTGGTGTTGGAGCCCGCCAGGGCCACCGAGCCACCGCCGGCCACGCCGGCCGCAACCGACTCGATGGTGCCCGAGGTGGTGGCTTGCACATTGACCGCACCGGTGGCGCGCAGCGTGCTGTCGTTCAGAAGTGCAGTCACATCGCCGCCGATGTCGTTGACCGACACCGCCGCACCGACGGCCGCCCCACCGGAGCCGCTGATCGTTCCCGCCAGAGAGTAGGTGTCGGCGTCGTTGTCGGCGCTCACCGTGAATGCACCGGCATCGGTGATCTGCAGCAGACCCAGGACCTGCGCCTGGACACTCGCTTCGACCTCGTTGGTCGTGAAGCTCCCGTTGACCGAAGCCCCTGCCGAGGCTGCGCCTGAGGCGGCCACCGACTTGATCTCGCCACGCAGATCGGCGTCTACCGTCACCACCGCAGGCGCCGCATGCAGCGTCATGCCCGACAAATTCGCCAGAACGGCGCTGCCCACCTGGTTGACGGCGATCGCCGCACCAAACGCGCCACCGGCACTGCCCGAGACATTGCCTGCCAGCGTGCGCACGGTGGCGGCGTCGTCGGCCTGCACCGTCAGCGACGTGGCTGCGCCGTAGAGCGAGCCCCCCGACCAGCTGGCCGTGATCTCGTCTTCGAGCAGGTTGGTGGTGTTGGAGCCCGATACCGCGCCGCTGACGCCGCCGGCCACGGCCATGGCCATGGACTCGATGGTCGAGGTGGACAAGGCCTTCACCTGCACCGCGCCGCCTGAATTCAGCGCGCTGTTGAGCACCTCGGCCTTCACCAGCTTGCTGCTGTCGGCGTCCAGCGCCGTGCGTCCCAGGAAGTTCAGCGCGAAAGCCGCGCCGCCCGCGGCTGTGCCGCCGCCGGCCACCGTGCCCGCAAAGGACTGGATGGTCGAGCTGTCCAGCGCCTGCACACGCAGCGAGGACGAGGACGCTGCTTGCGTCACCGTGTCCATCTGCGCCAGCACCGTGGAGGTGATCGCGTTGGTGGTGTTGGAGCCCGCCAGGGCCGCCGTCCCGCCGCCGGAAACACCGGCCGCCACCGACTGGATGGTGCCCGAACTGGTGGCCAGCACGTTCGCAGCGCCGGTGGCGCGCAGCGTGCTGCTGGCCACGCGCGCGGTCACATCGCCGCCGACCTCGTTCACCGCCACCGCAGCGCCCACAGCCGCACCACCCGATCCGCTGACCGTGCCCGCCAGCGAGAAAATATCCGCGTCGTTGTCAGCGCTCACCTTGAACGCGCCGCCGTTGGCGGTCTGGTTCAAGCCCGTCACCTGCGCCTTCACGCTGGCGTTCACTTCGTTGGTCGTGAAGCTGCCGTTGACCGAAGCCACACCGTCGGCCGCACCCGAGGAGGCCACCGACTTGATCTGCCCGCGGAGGTCGGCATCCACCACCACCGCAGACGCCGCACTCAGTGTCATGCTGGCAAGCGTGGCGCTCACCTGGCTGCCGATCTCATTGACCGCAATCGCTGCACCAAAGGCACCCGTTGCGCCACCCGAGAAATTGCCCGCCAGCGTGCGCACCGTGGCCGCATCGTCGGCCTGCACCGTGAACGTGGTGGCACCGCCGCTCAGCGAGCCGCCCGACCACGAAGCCACGATGTCGTCTTCCAGCAAGTTGGTGGTGTTCGAGCCCGTCACCGCCAAGTTGCCACTACCGCCCACGGCCATGGCCATGGACTCGATGGTCGAGGTGGACAAGGCCTTCACCTGCACCGCGCCGCCTGAATTCAGCGCGCTGTTGAGCACCTCGGCCTTCACCAGCTTGCTGCTGTCGGCGTCCAGCGCCGTGCGTCCCAGGAAGTTCAGCGCGAAAGCCGCGCCGCCCGCGGCTGTGCCGCCGCCGGCCACCGTGCCCGCAAAGGACTGGATGGTCGAGCTGTCCAGCGCCTGCACACGCAGCGAGGACGAGGACGCTGCTTGCGTCACCGTGTCCATCTGCGCCAGCACCGTGGAGGTGATCGCGTTGGTGGTGTTGGAACCCGCCAGGGCCACCGTGCCCCCGCCGGAGACACCCGCAGCCACCGACTTGATGGTGCCCGAGGACGTGGCAGTGACCCCCACCGCGCCTGTGGCGCGCAGGGTGCTGCTGGCCAAGCGCGCGGTCACGTCGCCGCCGATCTCGTTGACCGCCACCGCCACGCCCACAGCGGCCGTGCCACCACCGCTGACCGTGCCCGCCAGCGAAAAAATATTCGCGTCGTTGTCGGCGCTCACCGTGAACGCACCGCCGTTGGCGGTCTGGTTCAAGCCCGTCGCCTGCGCCTTCACGCTGGCGTTGACTTCGTTGGTCGTGAAGCTGCCGTTGACCGAGGCCCCCGCAGAGGCCGCACCCGAAGCCGCCACCGACTCGATCTCACCGCGCAAGTCGGCGTCCACCACCACGGCAGGCGCTGCGCCCAGCGTCATGCTGGCGAGGTTCGCGCTCACCTGGCTGCCGATTTGATTGACCGCAAGGGCCGCGCCCACGGCGGCCGCACCGCTGCCCGAAAAATTGCCGGCCAGCGTGCGCACCGTGGCCGCATCGTCGGCCTGCACCGTCAGGGTGGTGGCGCCACCGGTCAGCGAGCCGCCCGACCAGGTCGCCACGATGTCGTCTTCCAGCAGGTTGGTGGTGTTCGACCCCGTCACCGCCACGTTGCCACTTCCGCCCACGGCCATGCCCATGGACTCGATGGTTGAGGTGGACAGGGCCTTCACCTGCACCGCGCCACCTGAATTCAGCGCGCTGTTGAGCACCTCGGCCTTCACCAGCTTGCTGCTGTCGGCGTCCAGCGCCGTGCGTCCCAGGAAGTTCAGCGCGAAAGCCGCGCCGCCCGCGGCTGTGCCGCCGCCGGCCACCGTGCCCGCAAAGGACTGGATGGTCGAGCTGTCCAGCGCCTGCACACGCAGCGAGGACGAGGACGCTGCTTGCGTCACCGTGTCCATCTGCGCCAGCACCGTGGAGGTGATCGCGTTGGTGGTGTTGGAGCCCGCCACGGCCGCCGTCCCACCGCCGGAGACACCCGCGGCCACCGACTTGATCGTGCCCGAGGACGAGGCGTCCACCTCAACCGCGCCGGTGGCGCGCAAGGTGCTGTCGGCCACGCGCGCCGTCACCTGACCTCCGATGGTGTTGACCGATACCGCCGCACCCACGGCCGCCGTGCCGGCACCACTGATGGTGCCCGCCAGCGACGCAATGTCCGCGTCGTTGTTGGCGCTGACTTTGAAGGCCCCGCCATTGGCGCTCTGGGTCACGCCCGACACCTCGGTCAGCACATCGGCTTCGATGGTGTTGACGGTCACGCTGCCGTTGATGGCGGCCGTGCCCGCACCGCTGCCAGCGGCGGCCATCGAGTCAATCGAACCGGCAAGGTTCGATTCCACCGTGACGGCCACGGGGGCCGCCAGCGTGGTGTTGGCCAGCCGGGTGCGAACACGGAAATTGTCCGAGCCTTCGCCGACCGAGTTGACGGCCAGCGCGCCACCCACTGCACCGGTGCCTCCAGCCGACACGGCACCGGCGAGCGAATCGATGGACGACGACCCCGTCGATCGAACGGTCAGGCTGGTGGCGTTACCCGACAGACTGCCGCCCGAAAACTCGGCGGCGGTGTCTGAAATCATGAAGTTGCTGGCGATGGAGCCAGAACCCGCGCCGTCCTTGCCGGCAGAAACAGCCACCGCCAGGGTTTCGATGGACCCCTGCGCTGCCGACTCGACGGTCACGGCGTTGTTCACTACCAGATCGCTGTCCGTGATCTTGGCACTGCGCACGCCGCTCATGGTGTTCCAGGCCACCGCCAGCGCACCGGCGTAGCCCTTGGACAGGGCCAGCCCACCCGCAACCGAGAGGCTGCTGGCCGTGCGGCCATCAGCGGCTTCACCCGCTGTCACGCTGACCGTACCTGCCGTGAGGTCGGCGTTGTGAACCAGCGCCTGTGTGACGCCGCCAACGTCTGTGAAGGACACGGTGCCGGCAAATCCCACGCTGCCGTCGGCGGCCGCACCCGAAGCCGCCACCGACTGGGTGTCGCTGGTGTGGCTGGCCGAAACGCGCACGTCACCGGTGCCCACATCGATATCGGCGTTGCTGATGGAGGCTTCGTTGCCTGCGGCGCGTGTGCTGTCGGTGTCGCCGTTGGCCTCGTAGTCGCGCCCAGCCGACAAGGTGTAAGAAACCGCTGCCCCGGCGGCGTTTCCGCTGCCGCCACCCACGGCAATGCTGAGGTTGCCCGCCAGGCCGAACTGGTTGCCCCGGGTCTCCGAGCTCACCTCGAGTCCGGACGCGGTCACCGAGCCACCGGTGACCAGGGCGCGCGTGCGCTGCCCGATCAGGCTGACACTGGCAGACCCCATGCCCGAGAACTTGCCTTTGGTCGCCCCCAGACCCACCGACACACCCACGATGTCAGCGCTGCTGAGCGCCTGCACGCTCACATCACCTTCGGTGGTGATGCTGCCGTTGAGCTCGGCGTCGTAGCTGGTCTGGATGTCGTTGTGGACGTACGACAGACCCAGACTGGCCGAGTTGCTGCCCATGGTCAAGCCCAGGGTACCGGCCACGCCCACGATGCTCTCGCCGCCCACCGAGTTCTTCAGATCGGCCGTGTAACCGTTGCTGGTTGAGGTCATCTCGTAGTCGGTCACCTCGGAGGCACGCACCGCGCCCAACAAGGCATCCAGGGACGCCGACGTCGGGGCGCCGCCCGCTTGCACCGCCAAGTCGCCCGTGAGGTTCACCAAGGCGCCGTCGGTCACCCCCGCGCTCAGCTGGGTGTCGATGTGGTTGTAGACGAAAGAGCCCATCAACTGACCCAGGGAGGTGGCGTCGCTGCTGGTTTGCACACCCGCCACCGCGCCCACACCCACCACTTTTTGTGACGACAAGCCCAGCACGGCCAGGTCGTGCGCCTGCGTGATGGCGCCGCCCGACACCCTGGCTTGCGTGCTGCCCTTGGCGTTGACCACGGAAATGGCCGCACCCACGCCGGCCGAGCCCTTGCCCGTGCTCACCGACAGAGCGCCACCTCCCGCGCCGATGCGGCTGCGGTCGTAGGCCACCACCTGGACGCCCAGCGCGGTGGGCGAGGCCACATTGCCCGAGACGCCGCTGTTGACCATCTCGGCCACGGTGTCGTCGCTGGTGGTGGTGACCGATGCCGAACCCACCAACGACAGGCTGGTGGTGCTGCCCTTGGAGAGGTTGGCCGAAATGCCGGTGGCCACGGCCGTGCGCTCGCCCGACTTCAGCGCCTGCAGCACCAGGCTGTCGGACTGGTCGGCCAGATCGCGGATGGTGCTGTTGACGATGCGGGCCGTGGTGTCGTCGTCAGACTTCTGTATCGCGACCGCCCCGGCGATGGCGGCCGTGAATTCGGTTGCGGTGTTTTTGGCCAGCGACAGCGCCCCGCCACCGGCCACGCTGACCTGCGTCAGGTCCGACAGCGCGCGCACGGCCACCTGGCTGGTGCCCGTGCCCACACCCTCGACCACCGCCCCGTCGATCTGTGCCGCGGTGTCGAGATCGCTGAAATTGGTGACGATGGCACCCGCCCCGGCGATGGAAAAGCTCGGCGGCTTGTCGGCCGCGGGTTCGTCCTCGGGGGGGGCGTTTTCACCCTCCCCTTTGGCCGGTGCGCTGGCCTCTTCCAGCGGGGCCATCGTGGCGTCGTTGCCATCGAGCTGGGCTTGTTCGTCGGCCGCGTCAGCGGCCACGCCATCGGCCAGGTTGTCGGCCGTGCTCTTGACCTCGGGTGCCGGTGCCGATGCTGGTGCTGGTGCTGGTGCTGGTGCCGGTGCCGGTGCCGGTGCTGGTGCTGGTGCTGGTGCTGGTGCCGGTGCTGGTGCTGGTGCCGGTGCTGGTGCCGGTGCCGGTGCTGGTGCCGGTGCTGGTGCCGGATCCTCCGGCGGCGGCTCTTTGCCCGACGCAGCACCGGCCACACCCACGGCCACGATCATGCCGTCGGTGCGCGCCTTCACGCCCAGCTGACCGGTGCGCACGTAGCCCACCGTGCCCTCCACGGTATCGCCGCCACCGCCGCCGGTGTCGTTGTCGCCGACGTAGGCCTGCGTGTCACCGGTCATGTCGTTGAGCGCGACGCCAATGCCCACACCCGAGTTTTCGCTCTGGGTGATGGCGCCAGTGATGGCGACCACACCCAGCGAGAGTTGGGCATCCACATTCACCGTGGACGCCGTCACTTTCGCCTCGCGGCTGATGGCCGCGTGCGTGGTCTCGCTGAGCTTGTTGTAAGAGGCGATGCCGTTGGCGGCAATGCCGGCACCGCTGCCCGATGTGGGCGAAATGGACAGCACCCAGTCCTGGGTCTCGGCGTTCACGTCCAGCCGGTGGGTGTTGATCTCTGCCCTGTCAGCGATGCCGGCGATGGCCGTGTTGTCGCGGCTGACCATGGAGAAGGTTCCGCCGACGGCGGTGCCCCCGGCCCCCGCCTCCGGCCCAGTACCACCCGCGTAGTGCAGGGTCTGCACGTGGTTTTCTGCACGCACCACCACGGCGCCATCGAAGCTGCGCGTGAACTGGATCTGTTCCAGATCCGGCCCCTCAGGCGCATCGCGGCTCTCGGTGACGAAGTCACCCAGCACGCTCAAGTCCTTGTCGAGCGTGTACGGGTCGCCCGAGATGAGCATGGGCACCAGATCGGACTCGAAGCCCACTTCCTGGACGTCGTAACCCCAGGCGAGGCCGTCGTTCACGGTGGTGGTGATCTTCGCGTCGGTATCGACCCAGGCGCGGGTGTCGTTTTTCATGAACGACAGGCTCACCGCCCCGGCAGCCGCCAGGCCGGTGGCGGCCGAGGTCGCTCCCACCCGGGTGTTGAAACCTTCGAACAACACATCGGGGCCACCCATGTAGGTCTCGTAGGCCGCGCTGAAAGTGCCCCATTCGACGGGAGGTGCTTCCGGGTTCAACGGATCCACCGGCAACATCGCGGTGTAGAACTGCGGAACGTCGCTCGACGCGTTCACCGCCACATGCCCCGCGTTGATCTCGGCGCCCACGCCAACATCGGCCCGCGTGGTGGTGCGGTGATCGGCGTAGTTGAACGCCACGGCGAGACCATATTTGGAACCGTCTTTGCCTTCGGTCTCTGAAGTGGCCTCGGACGCTGCCACGCTCTGCAACTGACCCACCAGCGTCTGCGCATCGACCACCGCATCGCCCCCGGCGTTGACCAGGGCCCCCGCGCCAATGCGGGCACGGGTGACGTGGTCGGATTCCGACCACGTCATGGCGCCTGCCAGGCGCAAGGCCGGCGGCTTGCTCTCGGCGGGCGCACCGCCCGAGGCCTCTTCGGAGGTGTCCGAAAACCCTTCAGCCATGCTCATGAAGCCGTCCATCAGGGCGGCCTTGGCATCTTCACCCGCCTGGTCCTGCGAGTACTCCAGCGACTCGGGCAGCCCGGCGAGCGCGCTCTCTTCTTCTTCCTCCGAAGCGTTGGCTGAAGTGGCCGAGATCGTGTTCTTGCTGGACGCGTTCATCGCCATCACGGACACGTGACCACCGGCATCGATGTTCCCGTCCATGTCCGCCGTGGTCTGGGACGACTGCAGCGACAGGGCGCCCACCACACCCGCCGTGCCGCCGCCGTACACCGTCACTTCGGCACTGGTCTCGAACTGCGACGCATGGAAGGCCTGCAGCCGGGTGTCCGCGCCGCTGGTGAGCAAGGCGCCAGCCCCGACCGACACGGCCGTGCGGATGTCCGAGCGAGAGCCAGCGAACACCACCGAAGCCACGTTGGCCTCGCCGGTGGTGTCGTCGGTCAAGCCCGATGCGGCCGCGCTCATGCCCACGCCGGTCTTGGAAGCCGCCACCAGCTCGATGTTCTGACCGGCCGTCAGCTTGGCGCCCGACTGGACTTCCACCTTCGTGGTGCCTTCGACCTGGGAAAAACCCGCGCTCAGGTTCGCCTGGGCACTGCCCGCTGTCTGCACCTCGACGCTGGTTGAGCGGTCGGCCAAGGCGGTGAGGCGGATGTTCTCCGTGGCGCTCAACACCGCGGTGGAGCGGATCTTCACCGTCGCATCGCCCTTGGCCTCCACATAGGCCAGGCTCAGGGCCAAAGGCGCATCCAGGCTCTCCAGGGCCAGGTCAACAGCCGCTTGCTGGATGCTGCCGGTGAGGCCGCCAAAAGACGCCGAGGACTCGACCGAGGCCTCCATCGTGATGTTCTTGCCCTTGACCGTGCCCGCCACATCGATGGTGGCATTGGCGTTGGACAGGCTGACCAGGGTCTCCCCCGTGCTGCTTTTCTGAGCCAGCAGGCTGATGTCGCCCGCCCGCCAGGTGGTCCCCGCCGCGTTGACAGCGCTGGCGTCGAGCACGGCGCCCGCGCCCACGGTGATCGATGGGGCCTTGATGACAAGGTTGCCGCTGTGGCCCGTGGAGATCTTTTCGCCAGAGGCGTTGATGTCCGCCCCGACCTGGCGGGTGCTGATCGTCACCCCTTCGGCCACGGTCACCGAGACATTGGCCTCGATCGTGTGATCGGTGCCGTTGGAGACCACGAGATCGGAGACAACGTCCACCTCCTCCGGGTCCACATAGGCCTGCCCGGCGGCGCCGGTGTCCGTGCCGGCATCCAGCACCAGGCCGTCCAGCGTCACCTTCTTGGCCGCCGAAAACTCCACGAACCCGCCCGCACCGCTGCCATCACCACGCGCCACCAGGCTGGCGCCGGGTGCGTGGGTGGCGTTGCCGTGGGCAAAGAGTGTCACCGAGCCACCGCCCTGGTTGGAGCCCGAGGCCGCCGAGGCCGACAGCAGGGCCCCAGAGCCGAGCTGGGCGTCACCGCCCGCCACCACGCGCACCGCACCCGCGCTCGCCCAGTGGGAACCGTCGGCCAGCAGCTTGCCATTGAGCAGGATGTCGCCCGGGGTGGTGATGTCGATCACCCCGTTGTTGTCCACCAGCGGGGTCAGCGTGCGCACTTGCCCCACGTTCACCGCCGGCCCACCGCTGCGCCCGTCCACCGAGATCTGCCCGTTCACCACCACGGCCGCGCCCGCCATGATCTGCACGCTGTGCTCGGCAGCGACCTGGCCATCGATGCGCACCGCGCCGGTCGCGGAGCGGTCGAAGTTGCCGCGCAACACGCCCGACACGCTGCCCGCCGACAGGCCGGCCCCCTCGCCCAGCAGACCGTCCACAAAGGTGGTGGACGGTGCCGCGAACACCAGTCGCCCCGCGTCCACCCGCCCACCCGCTCCCACGGCAAACCCGTGGCTGTCGATGAACAGCAGGTTGCCGCCCACCGCACCCGATGCCAGCCGCCCCTGCAGACGGCCATCGACCTGGATGCGCCCGTCGCGCACCACGTTGACCAGCCAGTTCGCCCCCTGTGGCACCACCATGCCCACCGTGTCGCCACTGCCCACCTGCAGCTGGGACAGGTGGTTGAAGGCGTTGCCGTCGCGCAGGGTCGCCGTGGTCACCGAGTGCACCCCCGGCTGCGGGCTCGACACGACGGTCTGCGTCGCCGCCGGGCCGTCCAGCGGCTTGATCACCGTCTGTGCCGTCGCCCAGGGCCACTGCGCTCCCAGCGCCAAGGCCGCGGCCAGCGGCAGAGGGCCGACCCGCACCGACAGACGCTGACGCGAATCACGCGAGGGCTTGGGGGCGTGAAGCTTCGAAGGGGCGTGCAGCGGTGTCATCGGGTCGGTCCAGGAAATGCAGGAAAAAGAGCCATGAACCGGTCAGGCACCGGCCCAGTGCCGGTCAGGCGGCCAGGGTCGCGTCGGCGGGTGCGGATGCGTCCGAGCCCGCACCGGTGTGCGCGTTCACGCCCTGCCCGGCCCGCTGCACCAGCGGGCGGAAGCGCCGCAGCGAGAGCAGGTGCAGGTAAGCCAGCGGCAAGATGCCCTGGGTGTGCAGCTCGTGCACCGTTTTCTCGGGCAAGGCCATCAGCTTCGCCTCGTCCACCACCAGGAAGCCGTTGAGTTCCACGTCGCGCCCGTCGGCCAGCACCGCCTGCAGGCTGCGCTCGCTCAACACGCCAGCGGCATCCAGCGCGGCGATCTGCCGGGAGGTCTCTTTCAGCGCCGCGTCGGTGTCCACCAGCTGGCGCAGCCGCTCCAGCAACCAGGGGGCTTCGGCGCCGGTCGCATCGAACAACGGATCACCCGCCGCTTCGCTCAGCTCGGTGGGTTGCACCGCCACCAGGAAGCGGCCCGGATCGCCCGCCTCACGCACCAGGCGGAAAGGCCAGGTCGCCAGCGTCGCGGGCAGGTGGCTGCCCAGCCAGGCGCCGTCGTCCGCCACATACAGGTTGTGACCGCTCTGCAGACCGGTCACCGCGAGCAAGGCCCAGCCGCCGTCGGGCTGGCGGGCCATCACGCAGGGGTATTCCATGCAGGCGGCGGGCGCTTCCGTGGCGCTCAGGGCCACCGTGACCGCGCTGCGGGCGAAGCGGTAGTCCGGCTTGCGGCGGTTGAGCCGGAGGTGGCGGTGGGTTTCACGGTGCAACACCGCCAGGCCCGTGTTGGGGGATGCGGTTTCGGAGGACGGTTTGGAGGACATGGAGGGGTCTCGGGTTGGCCAATCAAAAAAACAGGGGTCAGCGCTGGTGTCGGTCCAGCTCGCGCCGCAGCGCCAGCTCGTCGGCACGCAAACGCTTCAGTTCGGGCCCTGCCGCGGCGGTGTCGCCGGCGCGGGCAAGCGCCTGCTGCGCGGCCAGGGTGCGGGCCAGTTCGGTCTGCAGGATGGCCACCGCGTCGCGGTCGCGCTCGCGCTGCAAGCCCGTGTCCACCTGGCTCGCTGTGGCCCGTGCCGGTGCGGCCGGGCGTTCGCCACCGGCCCGGTACCGCTCCCGTGACAGCGCCACCCTGGAGGCGGGCGGGCGCAGCCGGGGCTGGGCGGGCGCCAGCGCCTGGGCCCTCGACCCGGGCTCGGGCTGGGGCGGCAGCGCCGGTTTCAAGACCGGCGTCAGCACGGCCTGCGACAGGCCATCGGCCTGCACGGCCCGGCAGGATTGCGCGCGTGCGCGGGTGGCATCGAGCTCGTTGGTGAACAGGTTGCCGGGGCACAGGTACATCGTGGCGCCTTGCACCTCTGCCGCGCCGAACGCCAGCACCCACCACGCGCCCGACGCGAGCCCACGCGCCAACGGTCCGGCCAGACGGGTCACTGGCGCAGCAAAATCGAGAAACAAGTTCACTTTTGGTGACTTTCTACACGTAGTAACGTTTTTATGTTTTTTTATATTATTGATACTTTAAAGCATAATATTGCATAACCCAGTTAAAAAAACCGCGGCCTCTCGGCCAACGGTACCGAAGCCCGCCGACCCGGCCCGCACCCGTGGCGCCCATTGCCCCCCCTCCCGCCATGGATCGCTCCAACCCGCCTTCACGCACGCTCTCGCCCGTCACCTGGGCCTGGACCCTGCCCCTGCTGATCGTGTTCTGCTGGCCCAAGACCCTGGGGCCCTCGGTCAACGTGACGCCCTTCACGGTGGGCCTGCTGGTGGTGGCCCTCGCGGGCCTGGTGTTGCGCCCAGCGGTGCCGCGGGCGCCACTGGCCTGGCTGGCCATGGTGGTGGCGCTGGCGTGGCTGGGGCCGGCGACCGAATGGCTGTCCAAGGTCGCGCTGCTCGCGGCGGCCGTTGCCACCGCCGTTCTTCTGGGCCTGGGCCGCAAGGCCAGCGTGCAACCCCGCATCACAGAAGCCCTGGTCACGGCGACGGTGCTCGCGATGGTCTTCAACGTCGCGGCGGCCTGGCTGCAGTTCTTCGACATCGAGCGCACCCTGTACCCGCTGGTCAACCTGAACCCCAGCGCACGCCCCTTTGGCAACTTTCGCCAGCCGAACCACCTGGGCACCTTTGCGGTGCTCGGCCTGCTGAGCGTCTGGTGGCGGCACCGGCGCGGTCTCGATGCCACCCCGGTCACGGCGGTGCTGGCCCTGTTCGCCTACTCGGGCGTGGTGTTGTCCGGGTCACGCACGGGTGCCCTGGAGGTGATGGCGGTGTCGATCTGCCTGCTGCTGTGGTCCCGGCGCTGGAGCCGCTTTGAATGGGCGGTGTTCGTGGCGGGCCCGCTCTGGCTGTGGCTCATGGACACGGCCCTGCAAGGCCTGGTGCCGCTGCTGGGCGGCGACATTCAGGCGCTGCCCACGCGGGGCGTGCAGGGCGTGGGCCTGCGCCTCACCCTCTGGGCCGACACCTGGCAACTGGCCCTGAAACACCCGCTGTGGGGGGTGGGCTGGGGCGAACTGGGCCGCGCCCGGTTCGAGCAGCTGCCGGTGCGCTTCGGGCAAGAGAACGCGCTCAACGCCCACAACCTGGTGCTGCATGTGCTGGCCGAGTTCGGCCTGCTGGGCGGTGCCCTGGTGCTGGCGCCCGTGCTGGGGCTGCTGTGGCGCCTGCGGCCCTGGGTGCTGGCGCGCGCCCACCCGGAACCCCACCAGCTCACCACCCTGCGCTGGGCCTGGCTGGTGCTGGTGGCGGTGGGCCTGCACAGCCTGACCGAGTACCCGCTGTGGTACATGCCCTTCATCATCCCCACGGCCTTTGTGCTGGGCCTGCTCATGGCCAGCCGGCCCGACCGGGCTGACCACCACCGGCCTGCGACGGCGGCGGCAGCAGTCGCACTCTCATCGGCCCTGGCGCTGGCCACGGTGCTGGTCCTGGTGGACTACGGCCGCGTCAGCGCCGCCTTTGACCGGCAGGGCCGGTCGCTGCCCGATCCCGCGCTGGCCCTGAGCGTGCAGGACACCATGTTGTTCCGCCACTACGCCGACCGCGCCCTGCTGGAGCGGATCCCGATGACGCCCGAGCGCGTGCCGCAGACGCTGGCCGCCACCGAGCGGCTGCTCAGCTCGGGGCCCAACACCCTGCTGCTGTGGGTGCGGCTGGCCGCCCTGTGTGAAGCCGGGCGGCTCGCCGAGGCACAGGCGCTCGCCCAACGCTTTGCCACCCTGTACCCCGAGGCCCACGCCCGGTACGTCGAGCTGAAAGGCCCCGAGGCCCTGCAACGCTGTGGCCTCTGAAGGCGCCTTGATCCACATCAACCACCGTGCAAACGTCAATTTGTTTATCTTTTTTAACGTTATTGTTGTTTTTGCCGTTTAAAAATATAAACTGCCAGTGTCCTTCGGACATTTGTTAGTTTCTTCAATCCTTCTCAGAAAGACATCATGAAAACCCAACGCAAAGGCATCGGTCGCCAACGCGGCTTCACGCTGGTCGAAATGTCGGTGACCATGGTCATCGCGGGCCTGCTGTTCGCAGCGGTCACCACGGGCCAGGAACTGGTCGCCCAGGCCAAAGCCACCAAACTGGTGGGCGAAATCAAGCTGGCCGAAATGCAGCTGCAGCGCTACAACCAGGCCAAGGGCCGCTTCCCGGGCGACTGCAACGCAGACGGCATCATCGACTACGCGGCGGACGCCAATGCGGCATCGGTGAGCCTGCGCGGTGACACCGCCAACGCCTCGCGTGCAGCCGAGTACTCCTACTCCGTGCTGCTGCCCACCGAGCCGCTGGATGGTGCTGAAGCAACAGCACAGGAAAATGGATGCGCCCTCAACGGCGATGCCACTGATCCCCTCGCCACTGTCACGACCAGCACCACCAACG
The DNA here is from genome assembly GCF_018780075.1 of Hydrogenophaga sp. GTDB lineage: Bacteria > Pseudomonadota > Gammaproteobacteria > Burkholderiales > Burkholderiaceae_C > Hydrogenophaga. Next base: position 24,791 of record NZ_JADMKB010000032.1, on the reverse strand, counting down.
CCAACGTCTGGCTCAACGACCTCAAGCTCGCCGGTGTGGTGAGCGACAGCGCGCCCAACGTCAAGCTGGCCAAGCTGGTGCACGAAGACTTCATGTTCGTGGGCAAGGTCACGGACGGCGGCGGTGAATCGGCTGACCCAGCTGACTACAACGCCATCGTGATCCACAACGTGCCGCAGTGGATGGCGCGTCGTCTGTCGACCGCCATCAACGGCCAGGACGCCCGTGCCGACCGCTCGCGCCTGCGCCTGCTGACCCGCACCTCCACCGACGGCACCTACGCAACCAAGTGGGACAGCGCCACGGCATCCCCAGCCGCGGCCGAAATGCGCGACAGCATGGTCACGGTCGTTTACTTCTTCGACCTCGTGCCGGAATCGCAAGCCGGTGGCGCTAGCTCGATCTGATGACGGTTTGCTCACCCAGTGGCCCCTGGCCACCGGGTGAGCCCCTGAGGGGTTAGGCCCTTCCAGGCCTGGCCCCACACCACCAGCCCTTCCAGCCCCATCGCCGGCGGGGCTGGCTGGCGATCTCCCGATCCCCGTTTGATCTCCCGTTTCGTTCCACCCAACCCCCGTTTCATGAAAACCTTGCTCGTCGCCATGTCGCGCCCCGACACCGTCTACGGCACGCACCCGGCGCATTTCGCCGTGTTGAGCGGCCGCCAGGTGTTGCAGCACGGCCAGGGCGTGGCCGACGAGCTGCGCGGCCTGCCCGGGCGCGCGCTGCGCCTGAGCCTGGACTCGGCCGCCAACCTCACCGAGCGCCTGCGGGTGCGCGCCCTGTCCCGCCGCTTTGTGCCGGTGCTGGTGCAGCGCCAGCTGGCCGAAAACGGCGCCTTCACCGACCGCTTCCGCTTTCGCAGCCGCATGCTCTCCCTGCGCCAGGGCGAGGCCGAGGTGGACGTGTGCGCCATGCTCGAAGACGATGCCGAGCTGGCCCAGGATTTGTTGCCCAGCCAGGAACGCCCGCTGACCCATTTGCTCACGGCCGAGGCCTCGGTGGCGGCGTTCGTGGGCGCTGCGGCCGACGGGCCGGTGCTGGTGCACTGGTGGCACGACGGCGGCCTGCGCACCCTGGGGGTGCGCGACGGCCGCGTGGTGTGGCAGCGCGTGCAGCCCTTCCCCGCCAGCCGCCCTGACACCGCGTCCGACCAGTGGAAAACCCTGCTGGACGCCGCGTCGGCCAGCGCCCCCACCGAATTCGCCGGTGCCCACGGCCACACCATCCGCCTCGGCCCCGGGCCCTGGGCAGCCAGTGGAGACTGGGCCACCAACGGCTCGCGCGAACTGATCACCCGGCTCGGCGCCCTCTTCAAGGGCGTGCCGCCCGAGCAGCCGCTGAGCCACCCCGACCTGTACGGGCTCGCGTTCGCCGACCGCCAGCAAAGCCTGATCGTCAACGGCTACCGTCAGCGTGTGCTGGCCTGGCAGTGGGCGCCGGCGCTGGGGGCGCTGGCCAGCGTGGCCGGCGCGGCCTGCCTGGGCCTGGGCATCTGGTGGCACGCGCAGGCCGACCAGCAGATGGCCGCGCTGCAGCTGGAGCTGACCACCCTCTCGGCCCAGGCCGAGGGCCTGCAGCAGCAGCGCCCACCGGCCGAGGCCGTGGCCGCGCTGCGTTCGGCGGCCTGGCGCGAGACCGCGCTGGGCGCCAACCTGCGGGCCGATCACTTTTTGAAGGCCCTGCTGGCGGAGGTGCCCGAGGGCGCGCAGGTGCTCAAACTGAGCATCCAGCGCAACGACCTGGCCGAGGCCCGCGTGAAGGTGAAGGACGGGCAGCCCCTGAACGTGGCGCGCAAGGGCAACAAGGGCCCCAAGGCTGGGGACGTGCAAAGCGCCCAGGCCGCCACCGCGCAAACCCCGTCGCAGCCCGTCTCGGAGCCGGTGATGTTCACGCCGGCGGTGCCGGTGCGGCGCATGCCGGGCAACGGCGAACCGAGCTTCCGTGTCGACCTCAACATCGCCCTCGGCGGCGGCTATGAAGCGGCCAAACTCAAGTCGGAGGCGCTGGCCGAACAGCTCTCCAAACTGGGCCGGCTGTCCAACACGCGCATGAGTTTCCAGGACACGGGTGCCAAGGCACCGGGCGCCCGGCTGCAAACCCAGCTCACCATCGCGGCCGGGGCCTTCTGAACATGAACGCCCACGCCACCGGCACCGTCCGGCCCATGCCCCCCGCGGACGAAGCGCTGCTCGCCCAGCTCGGCGAGATGGGGCGGCTGAACCAGCAACAGACCGACTACGCCCGGCGCGTGGCGCGCTCGCTGAACGAGCCGGTGTCGCATGTGCTGCGTTTGCTGCGCATGACCAGCGACGCCGACATCGCGCGTGCGCTGAGCGGCCTGCATCAGGTGGCCACCTGGTGGCCCGACGCCGCCCAGGTGGATTCGGCCGCGCTGGCGCGGGTGCCTTTCGCGTTTGCCCGCCAGCACGGCTTGTTGCCGGTGGCCTTGCGCAACGGCGTGCTGCAGATCGCCACCGCCGACCCGGGCGACGCCGATGCGCGGCAGCGCCTGCGCCGCCATGCGCCGGGCGAGGTGCAGTGGCTGGTGTCGCCGCGCGCGGCCCTGACGGCCGCGATCGAAATGGCCTACCACTTCGCCACGCACCCGAGCGCGGCCGAGCTCGAACGCGAGCTGGCGCGGGTGGGCAGCGACCTGGACGGCGGGCGGCTGGTGAAGCTGGCGCTGGCCGATGGCGTGGAGCGCGGAGCGAGCGACGTGCACTTCAGCCCGAGCGGCTTCGCGCTGATGGTGTCGTACCGGATCGATGGCGTGCTGCAACTGCAGCATGTGCTGCCCTCGTCGCTGCACGGGCGGGTGGCCTCGGCGATCAAGGTCGAGGCGGGCATGGACATCGCCGAATCGCGCCGCCCGCAGGACGGCAGCTTCACGCTGCCACTGGCGGGGCAACAGTTTGACCTGCGCGTCTCGTCGATGCCCACCACCCACGGCGAAAACCTGGTGGTGCGCATCTTGTCGCTGCGCGGGGACGTGCTGCCGCTGGACCAGTGTGGCTTCTGGCCTGAGCAGGTGGCCCAGATCGAACGCCTGATGCGCGCGCCGGACGGCCTGGTGCTGGCCACAGGCCCCACCGGCAGCGGCAAGACCACCTCGCTGTACGCGGGCCTGCGGCTGATCAACGCGCTGGAGCGCAACATCATGACGGTGGAAGACCCGGTGGAGTACCACGTGCCGCTGGTGCGGCAGGTGCGTCTGAACGACCGGGCCGGCATGACCTTCGCCAGCGCGGTGAAGGGTTTTCTGCGGCAGGACCCGGACGTGATGCTGGTGGGCGAGATCCGCGACGCGGAAACCGCCACGATGGCGGTGCGTGCCGCGCAGACGGGCCACCTGGTGCCCGCTTCGCTGCACACCAACGATGCGGTGGGCGCCATCGGGCGCCTGCGCGACCTGGAGGTGCCGGCCTACCTGTTGTCGTCAACCCTGCGCGGCGTGATCGCGCAGCGCCTGGTGCGCCGCCTGTGCAGCCACTGCCGCGCGTCCGCCGGCGCGCAGCGCTACACGGCCGTGGGCTGCGAGCGCTGCAACGGCACCGGCTACCGCTCGCGCCTGGCGGTGGGCGAGGTGCTGGTGGTCGACGACAGCCTGCGCACCCTGATCGACGAACAAGCGGGTGAAGCGGCGATCCGGCGCAGCTTGCTGAGCCGGGGCTTTCAGCCCATGCGCAGCTGGGCACGGCGCCTGGTGGACGCCGGGGTGACGGACGAGGCCGAGCTGGACCGCGTGTTTGGCGAGGGGTCGGCGTGAAGATTTACTGGTACCGGGCCATGACCCCGGAAGGGTCGAGCGTGCGCGGCTCCGGCGAGCACGCCGACCTCGCCGAGCTGATGGACACCCTGGCGGCACAGGGCCTGCAGGCGTACCGGGTGTGGTCGCTGCCGGGCTGGTACACCGCGCTGTTTTTCCGGCCGCTGAAGCCGGGGGCGGTGGCGGAGTTCTGTTACCTGATGGGGCAACACCTGCGCGCGGGGGCCGATCTGCGGCTGGCGCTGGCCGAAGCGTCGAGCAGCGCCTCGACCGCGCGCTTGCGCATGCTCAGCGGGCGCCTCAAGCGCACGGTGGAACGCGGCCAGACGCTGGCCCAGGCACTGACGAACACGCGCGCCTTTCCGGTCATGGTCACCAACCTGGTGGTGGTCGGCGAAGAGACCGGCCGGCTGGGCGACATCTTGAGCAACGCCGCGGGGCAGTACGAACAGATGCGCCAGCTGCGCTCGGCGATCCAGCGCTCGCTGATCTACCCCTTGATCGTGCTGGTGATCTTGCTGCTGAGCACCGTGTTCTGGCTGCTGGTGGTGATTCCCAAGATGTCGTCGCTGTTCAATTCGCTGAACGTGGAGCTGCCCGTGGCGACCCAGCGCGTGCTGGCCGCGACGGACTGGCTGCAGCACAACGGCTGGTGGCTGCCGCTGGCGCTGGCGCCGCTGGTGGTGGTGCTGCTGGCGCTGGCCCAGCAGCCCGCGCTTCGACCGGTCTGGCACGCGGTGCGCTGGTGGGCGCCGGGGCTCAAACGGCTGGAACGCAGCCAGGTCTACCACGCGTTTTTCAGCAATCTGGGCGCCATGCACGCGGCCGGCCTCACCTTGAGCCGCACCCTGACTGTGCTGGTGGAACAACCCGTGAACCACCATTTCGGGCGCCGCCTGGGCCGCATCGCGCTCGGCGCTGGGCGCGGGCAGTCGCTGTCCGAGGGACTGGCGCGCAGTGGCGTGTTCGAGCGCTTTGCGCTCAGCCTGATCCGGCTGGGCGAGACCACCGGCACGCTGGACCAGCAAGGTTTTCGCCTGAGCGAACACTACGCGTCCCGTCTCAAGCAGCAGATCGAAACCGGTTCGCGCCTGTTCGAGCCGCTGATCCTGCTCATCCTCGCGGGGCTGCTGTTGCTGATCGGCACCACGCTGCTGGGCCCGGTGTACGAACTGGCGGCCCGCGCCTCGGCGGGCCTGAACCCATGACCCACACGCCCACACGCCGCCAGCGCGGCTTTCTCCTGATGGAACTGGCGATCGCGTTGCTTGTGATCGGGGGCCTCGTGGCCCTGCTGGTGCCCTTGTGGACCATGCAAGGCCAGTTGGAAAGTGGTCGCCAGGACACCCTGCAACTCCAGCAGGCACGCGAAGCGCTGTTGCAACAGGCGGTGGTGGCAGGCGGACTGCCCGCGCCGATCCAGTTCGAGGAAGGCGCCTCTGACGGGACCAGCGCCAGCAGTCACAGCGAGCTGAGCGACACCCTGGCAACGCTCAACGCAGGCTGGCCCGGCGCCCTGCCCGGCCACCTGCTGGGGGTGCCCACGGTCTCGCCCCTGCAGACCGCGTACTGGTACGACGTGCAGCCCGCGCTGCGAGGCGATGTCGGCACCGGTTTTTATCCGCTGGTCGACAACCCCTCAGGGGTCTGGTCGTTCGATCCGATCGTGACCCAGTTCGACCCCGACCAAAACCCCAGGATGTCCACGGGTGGGAACCGCAGCCAGCTGTGCCGCAACCTGAACACGCTGCAGGCGATCGATCAGGGCATCCGGGTGCACACGACCGGCAGCACGGCAAACTACGCGCGCGAGAACATCAACCTGACGCTGCCCCGCATCTGGGCCACCGGCTACGAGAGCCGGTTTTCCTGGGACAGTGCGCTGGGGTATGCCGGGTTCACGGGCGCGGGGACAGACGCGACCGACGATGCCTTTGACAACTCGTCGGCGGTGGCGTTTGCCGTGGTGCGGCGCCAGCCACCCGCCCTGCGCCGGCTGGACCGGCAAAACACGGTGTACCAGCAAGTGGGGCTCAGCGGCCTGGACCCCTCGCTGTCCGACCGGGGCTATCTCGCCACCGAGCCACAGTCCTACCCAACGTTGGGGGCCACGAGGGGTTTCCGCATCTACGAGAACCCGCGCACCCCCACGGTCGACGACCCCAAGTCAGACAACAACGACTACGGCGGCCTGGTGCAAGCGGTCTCGCTGGGCGAGTTCGCCGACACCCTGCGCCAGGCCGGGCTGTGCACCGCGCCGGCCGAAGCCTGCAAGGCCAACCAGCTTTTTGTGCGGTTTTCCAACCACGTGGGTTCGGCACCGCCCACCGGCACCGGTGAACGCCTGACGATGCGCTGGGAACTCGCGGAATGGGACAGCGAGCCCACGGACGCGGCCCTGATGTCGGGCGATGTGAGCAGCGGCAGCACCACAGACGGGGTGTGCCTGGACGCCTTTGGCACCGACACCGCCACCGACGCGCCCCACCGCCTGCTGCGCATTTCGTTCATCAGCCCCTCGGGCAGCGCGCTCGTGTTCCGCGAGGGGTTGTTCGTCGATCCCACCGGTACAGCCCCCCTGCCGACTGGCGACCAGGGCATCAACCGCTGGCTCAACCTGGATGCCCTGTCGGCCAGCGAAGGCGGCAAGACCGTCACCCTGTCGTGCACGGGCTTTCACGCTGTCTCTGCCGAAGGTGTCACAGGCACCTTGGTGGACACCGGGGTTGTGCCCACCTGTGCCGTGACCCAACTGCCCTGAACAGGAAATCACCCATGTCCTTGTCCTTTCACGCCAAAACCATCACCTGGCTGGTGCTGTCGTCCACGCTTCTGGGGGCGGGCATTCTGATGGCAGCCACCGGACGCACCGCTCGCCAGGCAGCGGAGGCCCAGCAGACCCTGCTGGGTGAGACCCGGACCAAGCTCGATGAAAGCCGTGGCCGGGCCGAAACGTACTCGACGCTGATCGAGCGCATCGGCTGGCGACCGGGCCAGGCGCTGCGCCACGAAACCATCGACACCAGCGCCACGATCGCCGGCCATGAAGGCGACCGACTCAACGAGATCCTGCGGGCCAACCATGTGGGCAAGGGCCAGTTTTTCCTGCGCTCGCTGACGCTGGAAACACAGCGCTCCACACGCAACGCGACCGGTTCGCTCAAGCTGAGCATCAAGGGCGACAACATCCTGGTGCTGGACCGCCCATGAAGCCATTTCTCCCGTTCCTTCTGGTGCCGGTGCTGGGACTGGGTGGCTGGGGCCTGTCGGCCCTGGCGCCCTCGCCCGATCCGCTGGTGATGCCCTCCGTGCTGAGCCTGGACGCCCCTCCCGCGCTGGGTGTGGCGCTGCCGCCTCCGCCCGGCGACGGTCCGGTGCCGGTGAGCCTGGAGGCGCTGCTGCCCATGGCGGAGAGCGAGGTGGTGCAACTGGCCGCCGAACAACCGCCACCCGAGGTCAGCGCCATTCTGGTGATCGGCCGCCAGCGACTGGCCCAGATCAACGGCACGCCCATGGTGATCGGTGAAAGCCTGGGCGATTTCCGCATTGCCGACATCGAGGCTGACCGGGTGCTGTTCGTGCAGACCTCCATGGGCCATCAGCGCTGGGTGCCCCTGAACGACCGATGAAGACCGACCCCAAGATGAATACCACTTATCCCACCCGCCTGACGCCTCCGCCCACCTTGCTCGTGCGTCGGATCTCGGTCGCTGCGGCGCTCTCCCTGCTGGTCGCCTGCGCGCCTTTGTCCAAACCGCTGCCGGGCTCGGATGCCATTCCGCCCACGGCCTATGGCCCGGTGAACGAACAACTCAAACGCGCCCAGGCGGCGCTGCCGCCCTCCGCCGCCGCGCTCCCCGCCGAACAACGCCTGCCGTCGTTCGACGGTGTCACCGACAAGGGCACGGGCCAGCCCGCGCTGTATTCGTTCAAGGCCAAAGACCTGCCGCTGCGCGACGCGCTGGGTTTGCTGGCCAAGGCGCACGGCCTGAACATCCTGGCCGACCCGGACGTCACGGGGTCGGTGAGCGTGAATTTCACGGATGTGCCGCTGTCCCAGGCGTTTGACATCCTGCTCTCCAGCATGGGTTACTCGTGGGACGAAGAGCGCGGCATCATCCGCGTGCGGTCTTCGGTCACCCGGACGTTTGAAGTGGACTACATCCGCTCGTCGGGCGGTGCGGGCGACGGCAAAGAATCGGGCGCGTTCTGGGGCGAACTGGAAGCCCAGATCAAGTCGCTGCTCTCGCCCAAGGGCCGCTTGGTGGTCAACCGGCTCACCGGCACGATCATGATCACGGACCTGCCGGCGAAGGTGGACGACGCCCAGCGCTTCATCGAGTTGATGCGCAATGGCATGTACCGTCAGATCGACATCGAGGTGCGCATCGTCGAGGTGACCCTGCGCGACTCGTTTGCCCTGGGGCTGGACTGGAGCCGTCTGCGCAGCAACCCGAGCAGGGGGGGAACGGCGTTCAACACCCTGATCACGGCGCCGCAGGCGGTCTCGCCCCTGGCCAGCACCATGGCGATGAGCTTCAACGGCGACAGCTACCTGGCGCTGATCGAAGCACTGCGCGAGCAGGGGGATGTGCGCATGGTGTCCCAGCCCCGCATCCGCATCCTCAACAACCAGACGGCCCGGGTGAAGGTGGGTACCGATGAGACCTTCTTCTCCCGCAGCACCAGCCGCACGATACAAAACGGCGGCGGCGTGCTGGACACGGTGAACGATGCGGCGCGCAGTGTGAACCTGGGCGTGGCGCTGACGGTGACGCCCCAGATCTCCGCCGATGGCTGGGCCATGCTGAACATCGCGCCTTCGGTGACCCGGCTGGTGGGCACCACGGCCTCGCCTTCGGGGGAAAGCAGCGCCCCGATCCTTGACGTCAGCGAGGCCAGCACGCTGGTGCGGGTTCGCAGCGGTGAACTGGTGCTGCTGGGCGGTTTGATCCAGGAGGAAACCAGTGACACCAACCGGCGCGTCCCGGGCCTGGGCGACGTGCCTTTGCTCGGCAATGCCTTCAAGAGCACCTACCAGGCAGGCAAGCGCAAGGAACTGGTGATTTTCCTGGCGCCGACCATCCAGGCAGGTCAATAGCGTGGGGGTCCAGGACAACACCCTCGGGAGCTGTTACGCCACGCTGGGCTTCAACAGCATCCCCTTCTCGATCACGCCCGACACCTCGCTGGCGTTCCCGGGTGCGCAGTATGTCAGCGCGTACAACCAGCTGTACTACGCCTGCACGAACGGTGCGCTGGCGGTGCTGAGCGCGGAGATCGGCCTGGGCAAAACGCTTCTGATCCGGTGCCTGATACGGGCCTTGCCCACGCACGTGAAGATTGCCTACCTGATCAACCCCCTGCTGGATCAGGTGGCGTTGCTGCGCGAAATTTATGCCGAGTTCAATGGGGGAGACCCGCCGGCCCACGAGCACCTGCCGTCGTTGCACCATGCCCTGGTCAACCTCGTTCTGCGGGGCGCGGCACGGGGCCATCGCTACGTGATCATTGTCGATGAGGCCCATCGGCTCAGCACCGAGGCGCTGGAGGCCTTGCGCCTGTTGTCCAACCTGGAAACCGAACAGGTCAAGTTGATCAGCCTGGTGCTGGCGGGGCAGCCCGAACTGGAACGAACCCTGTCGCTGCGCGCCATGCGACCGCTGCGCGAGCGCATCGGGGCCTGGCTGCGCCTGAGGCCGATGAGCCGTGGGGAATGTGACGCCTACGTGCGCCACCGCATCTCGCGCACGCACACCGACGGCCGTTTTGCGTTCACCCCCGCGGCCCTGTGGGTGTTGCACTGGCGAACCCAGGGCGTGCCGCGGCGCATCAACCTGGCGGGCGAACGAGCCGTGCTGCTGGCCAGCACGCACAACACCCGACGGGTCTCCTGGACCATGGTTTGGGACGCGTGCAATGAATTCGCAAAGGTCTGGAAATGAGCGCCATTGAAAAGGCATTGCGGCAGATTGACGAGCAACGGGGTGTGACGGGTCCGTTCGCGGGCATGTCGATCCCGGCCAACGACACCCTGCAGATGTCCTCCCCGAGATCTGGTCCACGCTGGGGATCGCTGTTGCTGACCGTCGCAGCGGCTGCCTTGGCCTGGTGGCACATTTCCGGCTACTGGCAGCCACTGACCCGTGCCGAACCGGCCCCGCCCACACTCAGCGACGTCAGCCAGGCGACCGCGCCTGCCGTGGTGCCCCCGACCCCACCTTCCGCAGCGCTGCCATTCGCCGCAGGGGGCGAGCAGGACACGGTTCCGGTCAGCGACACGGGGTTCACGCGCCCGCCCTGGCTGGACCAGGCCGGCCAGGCCTGGGCAGGCGGCCTGCGGAACGAAGCCGCATTGTTGTGGATGACGGGGCTGCGCAGCGAGTCACCGGCCACACTGGCACTCCAGGTGGCGCAACAACAGCCCCTCGAACAGGCCGAAGCGCTGTACCAGCGCTGGTCAGACCGACTGCCAGTGCTCATGCTGCGGAATGGCAGCTTGGAGTCCAGTCTCTGGACGGTGCTGGTCCTGCCCGCCCCAGAGGATGTGGAACGGGCCCAGGCCGAGCTGAAGCAGGTCCATGGCGCGGCGGTGCAATGGGGCAGTGTCGCCCACTGGATCTCGGCCGTGGCCTCCGAGCGAACCAGTCCCGCGGCCGACACCAGAGGGCCTGCAGTCGCAGTTGCAACAGCGACGACACCTGCTCCAGCCGCAACGTCAAATCCAGCACCAGCACCAGCACCAGCACCAGCACCAGCATCACCGGCGCGAGCAGCGAAGGCGGTCGGCACAGACGCCCGCCCTTCGGCCCCATCATCGGACGCCGTGCTCAAAGCCGCCATGTCGCCATCGCGTCCAGCGGAACCTGGCCCGGTGACCACGTCTGCTGCGGCACCCCAGGTGGCCAGCGGCCCCTCGCAGGCAGCGCCCAGCACGCCCGAGACCAGCAGAGTGCCCCAAGGCCCGGTGGAGGCACCGGAACTGAGCCGCTCGGTGGCCACGGCCGCTGGTGACGCACGGGCCGCCCCACCTGCCGCTCGCGCCATTGATGTCGATTTCGACACGGTGGAACAACGGCTGGCCAAGGGCCAGCACGAACAGGCACTGGAGGGCGTGCTGAGGCTGGAGCGGACGATCGGTGTGAACTGGCGCACGCGGTACCTCGCCGGGGTTGCACTGTCGAGTCTCGGTCGCTGGGACGAGGCACTGGCGGCACTCGGTAGCGCGCAGGCGAAGAACCCCGGTCACGCCCGTGTGCCCCTGTACCTCTCGGTGGCCCAGCAAGAACGCGGTGACCACGCCGCCGCCATCGCCACGCTGGCGAAGGCGCTTGAGAGCCATCCGGCCATGCCTGAACTCTGGCTGAATCAGGGCCACTCGCTCCAGGCCATGGGCCGCGGCGATGAAGCACAGATCGCGTACTGGCGATTCATGGACCTGAGCACCCAGCGGGCCGACCTGCAAACCCAGCGCGCATGGGTGCAGCGCCGAACCATCAAAGTCAACTGATGCCCGGACTGCACGCCCCCCGACGGGCGATCCCACAGCGATCACACACCATGCCCGGCCCGAAACACACTCAGCGCGGCTTCTCGCTCATTGAAATGGCCTTGGCGCTGGTGCTGATCGCCATGCTCATGGCCATGGCGCTCGCGTCACAAGGCTTGGTCGATCAATACCGGCAAAGCCAGTTCATCAACCATGTCCGGGTGCTGGAATCCAGTCTCCAGGCCTACCGCAGCGTGCGTGGTCGCTGGCCGGGCGACTGCAATCGGGACGGCTTGATGGACCACGCCTTGTTGGGGACCGACACCGCAGAGGACCTGGATTTCGCGGTGCCTGTGACCCTGAATGCAGCGGACAGTTCGACCTCCCTCTACGCGCTCGGCACGGTTTGCCCGGCCTCCACCCTGGACCCCTACAGCGAGGTGAACGTGGTCTACAACGAGCTCAAGCTCGGTGGTCAGACCCCGGCTGGACAACCCAACCGATTGGCCGCTGCGCACAAGCTGGGAGGCATGACCTTTCTGGGCAACTTCAACATCGGGGCCCTCGACGTGGAGGCGCTGGAAGACCGGTTCAACGCGATCGTCCTCACCGGTGTTCCGATCGCTTCAGCCAGGAAGCTGGCGGTGGCGATCGACGGCTTCGACGGCAGCGCGGCCAACCAGAACCGCGTGCGACGCAGCGACGACATGAACCTCTTCGAACCGCTCTGGACCGCTGCAGACGAAAGCGATGACAAGCAGATCACCGTCGTGGTGTTCTTCGACCGCATTCCACCCACAAGCCCTTGATCCATGAACAAGCAGACAACCCGCTGGCTGTGCGCCGGCCTCTTCCTGTTGACGCCCATTGCCCAGGCAGCGGCCCAGGGCGTGAACCCTGACCCGGCGGTGGTTCGGCAAGACCATCTCCGCCGGCTGGAACAAACCGCCCCCGCCATGCCGACGCCGCCGTTGGCAGCGCCCAGAACACAGCAAGCTGTGGCGCCGGAGTCGGCGGCCAGCGTGACGTTCACGGAGGTTCAGTTTTCGCAGACCGCCTTGCTGTCCCCGGAGGAACTTCGAGCCATCGGGCAACGCTACCTGGGACGCTCCCTGCGGACGTCGGATATCCAGGCCTTGCTCAATGAGGTCTCGGGCCTGTACCGCACCAAGGGCATCCTGACCGCCACGCCGGTGCTGCCCCAGCAAAACCTGCAAAGCGGCGTGCTTCGCGTGCTGCTGGTGGAGGGGCGCCTGGGCAGGGTGAAGGTGCGCAACCCCGGGGATGGAGACGCCGAATGGGTGCAGCGCTGGTTTGATCTGGCAACGGATGAGGTCGTGACCAATGAGGCGCTGACGTCCCGTCTGGCACGCTTCAACGCGGCCAGCGACCTGTACGCCAGCGCCGAGTTCATCGCGGGAGAGCGCTTTGGCGTCAGCGATCTGGCGATCGATGTCATCGAAGGTGCCCGATCCCAGTTCTGGACATTCGCAGAGACCACCAACGCCAGCACCGACGCATCGGGCCTGTTGGCTGTGGGGTGGCGCATGGCGCCCTTCAGCCCCACAGGCGGCAAGCTGGAAGCGGCCCTGTTGCGTTCGCAGCAGGGCGTCACCCTGGTGGGGGGCACCTCATGGCCATGGGGTGTCAAGGGCTGGAGGGCCGGCATCAACGGCTCCGCATCGGACACCCGCACACGCGTGCGGTCCGAGACCGAGGCCCAAGATCTCTTCATCGACGGAAAGTCGTCGGCCGTGACCCTGGAATTCGGCCGGACCTGGGTGCTGAGCAGTCCCTGGGTCATGGGAACGGGCATCAGCTGGGGCACCACCCGTTCACGATCGAGCGTGGCCAACGAGACCTTGCTCGACCGCCGGCTGGACAAGTTGGCTCTGACCAGCACGTTCGACTATGAGACCAGCCAGCAGCGAGCCACCCTGCGGGCCAGTGCCGCCACCAGCAAGGGCGGTGACGGCCGGTTCAAGCATGTCGACGTGTCGGCCCTGGTTCAAACGGCGCTGGACGACAGCGGCCGCTGGCATGTACGGGTCAATGGCATGGCGCGACTGGCCACCAGCGGGCAGGGCAGCAACGCAGACCCCATTGTGCTGGGCGGGTCTGACTCGGTGCGCGGGTTTGATGCGGGTGCGGTCACCGGCGACAAGGGCAGCGCGCTGCAGCTTGAACTTCGACATCGAACCACGTTTGGGGGCTCACCGCTGGGAGAGGTCTGTGCCTTTGTGGACTCGGGTCAGGGGTATGCCGAAGGCAGCTGGCAAAAGATCGCGTCCATGGGCCTGGGCTTTCAGGCAAAGATCAGCCAGAATCTGGGCGTCGATCTCGTTGTCAGCCATCAGCTGAAGTCCGAACAGGCTCCTCGGAACCGATGGCTGCTGAGGCTGGTGGGCAGCTGGTAGGGCCCTTGGCGCTCGATGACGGCACCTTCGCCCGTGCCGGAAGCGCTGGGGGAAGTGAGCCCGACAGGCGCTCGCCTGGCCAGCGCGCCCCTCAGGACAGGTGAAGCTTTAAACAGAGCTTGTAGCCGTGCCCCCGGACGGCGCGAATGGTGGGTTCTTCGGCGCCAGCCAGCGACATTTTTTTTCTCAACTGGCTCAGCCGGACGTTCAGGTTCGCCCGGCTTGTGGCATCGTCCCCCAGCCGCAGATGGCTGGCGGCCAGGGCATGCCCCAGCACCTGGTCCCGGGCTTGCGACAGTCCGACCAGCAGACGCACTTCGGATTGTGAAAGCGACACTTCGCGTTCGGGCCCGTGAAGCGTGAGCCGCACGGTGTCGAGCTTGCAAGACACTTCGTCCTCTGACCCTTTGATGCGCAGAGCGATCGAATTGATCACCGCCAGCAGTTCCTCGGCATCAAAGGGTTTGGTGAGATAGATGTCGGCGCCGGTTTTGTAGCCCGTCAGACGATCACCCAGATCGCTTCGGGCGGACACGATCACGATCCCCGCACCAGGCCTCGCCCGTCGTAGGCGTTTGGCCAGGCTGATGCCGTCTTCCCCCGGCAAGTTCAGATCGATGATGTACAGATCAGGCAGGGCCAGGGAATGGCCTTCGTCAACGTCTTCTGCTCGAAACACGCCCTGGGCGTTGTGTCCGTTTTCGCAAAGCATGCCGACAGTGGCATGTCGCAGTAGATCGTGGTCTTCCACCACAAGGATGTTCAAAGGGGGAGCCATAGTTCAAAACGGATGCTGTGAGGGATCGGTACGTAACGGATCAGTCCACCGAGCCGACTCGCAAAACCTGCCACGAGATAGAGCCCAAGACCCGAGCCTGTCTGCCGGTGGGCATGGGGACTTCGGTAGTACTTGGAAAACACACGCTTGGGATCCGGCCACCCCGCAGGACCGGGCTGGTTCTCGAAACAGATGCGAACGCCCGCACGTCCGTCTTCGGCGCAAGGGGTCAACCACACATGCACCTCTTCTCCCGCCGGGCCATATCGGCAAGCGTTTTCCAGCAGGTTGCTCAGCAGCATGCGCACCATCTGTTCGTCCGAATGCAGGAGCACACCGCCCCGGCCGTGGCACACCACCTGCTCACTGACGGGCCGGGCCTTGATGAGTTGCTGCAAGACCTCCAAGGGGTCGAACCGTGTCTTGCAAAGCACCTGTTGCGCATCGTCCATGCGTCCGGCCTGGACGCACCGGTCCACAATCAAGGTCATCTCGTTCACCGCCAGCTTGACGCTGTTCATGGTCACTGGCGAGGGATTGGCCTTGCCGGTGAGCATGCTGATGGCCGCCAAGGGAGTCTTGAGCTCATGGGCCAGCATGGCCAGCAGATGCTGCTGCTCTTCCCGAAAAGACCGCTCGACCTTCATCGTCTCATGCATGGCCTGAAACTGGGCTTGTGCACTTGCCTGCCGACGGGCCAGCCGGAGGGCTCGAACCTGCAGGATCCACATCATGACGAGGCCCGACAGCAGCGCGTGAGACAGCGGAAAGAACACGGCCACCATGGGTGCGTCTAAGAGACCCAGGACGGGCAACGCACTCACGAGGACGGAAGCGAGCAGCAGCAGGTGCGCCACGACCATCGACCGCTTGGACACCAGCAGCGTCGACTGGGCTTCGGGTGTGGACGGGTAACGACTCAACAGGGCCATGAGCATGCCCAGCAGGGACGCCACAAACAGGACGCCCACGGTCAACATCATGGCTTTCAAGGTCTGGCCAGAGAGCTGCAAATACAACGCCGCCGGTGGCATCAGGATCAAGGCCGTGAACAGCCGGATGGTCCAAGGTGGCGGCTTCAGCAACTTGAAAAACACCAGGTGGTAACACAGAGCCGCCAGCGAATAGATGATGAGACACAGGCTGGAAAGGCTGTCCACCCAGAGAGGAGGAACCACACCTTCCAGGAGCAGACGCATGTAGCCCAGAACAAAAAGCGCATACACCACCGCACCCAGCTGTTTCAACACAAACAGCCCGAGCAGCCGCTCAGGTGCGTTGAAGTAGATGTTCAACGCCCAGCCCAGAAACAACACGAGCACGCCGAGGTACGCTCCGCTGAGCATTTCGATCAACATGTCGTACCGGCGCGACCCCTCCACAGTCAGGGCCTCGACACCGATCAGACGGCTGCTGCTGGTCTTCACACGAAGCCACACATACCGTTCCGTGTCGCCGCGGGGCACCACAAAGCTGAAATAGAGCGATGGCGCCTCGTCATCGCTCCATGCAAAGCGATCCCCGGTGCGTCGTGGAAAGGGTTTGGCGTCGAGTGGGTCGAAGAGCTCGATTTCGTCCAGCTGGGAGGGGGTGATACGCAAAATGAGGGATTCCTCGGGAGACCCATGCTCGGACTCTCGCACTGCGCGGGGTGCGATGAGCAGACGGACCCAGATCGGGGCATCACCAAACCCCCGGCTCAGCAGGCCGGTGAAGGGGGTGAACGGCTGATGCCTGGCGTCATCCAGTGAACGCTGACCCGTGTCGTCCTCGAACCACGCGCGCTCCTTGAGGGGATCTTGAGCCCAGCAGACGGAAGCGCTCAGGAACAACAGCAACAAGATGCCCGTCGTCAGCGCGCGCACTCTCAGCCGGCACATGCAGAGCAGAACCCGACCCCATGAAACAGACCAACGACGCACGGATTCCGATCCTCACAGCAAACAGGCTGGTGTGACAAATGACAAATGACAAATGACAAATGGGTGCTGCACCAGCATGCAGACGGTGCTTGGTGACGCCTGTCGCGGCGAGTCCTCGAGGCGTCTGCGCTAAGCAGCTCAGCCTGTGCCTTTCATCTGCGCGCAACTCAGAGGGCCTTTGTAGCGCCACAAAGTGCTCGCGCGAATTCAGGGTGATCCGGTCCACCAGAAACTGGCATGCTGATTGTAGTGATATTTTTATTGTTTTTAATATTAAAACAGAAGCTCTTATCATTTGCATGAATGACAGGGACTCACTGAGTCGGCGCACGGAGTTCACTCGACCGACCTTCGACCAGGGTCATCGCATCTGCCTTCCTGACGCGCCATCTCTCGCATGACACTCACATCAGAGCCAGCACCTCAACAGACAGGCATATCGCTTTTAACGTTTTTGACAGAAAATATCTTCATCGATTCCAGGTGCGGACATGCCGGTGAAACCGTGCAGCCTGACCGAAGCGCCTTGCCACATGAACCTCGGCAAGCCTCACAGGCGAGCCTGCGACGCGCCAGAAACCAGTTGGGGAAACAATGCCAGTTGTCGCGGTCGTGAACAGAAAAGGCGGTAGTGGCAAGAGCACCTTGTCTACCAACATCGCGGGCTGGTGTGCCCACAACGGTTGGCGGGTGATGCTGGGCGATGTGGATCGACAGCAGTCCGTGCGCAGCTGGCTATCGCGCAGAAGCCCCCAGGCCGCAAGAATCACAACCTGGGCGCTGGACAACGGCAAGGTGTTCAGAGCCCCTCCAGGCACCACTCACGTGGTTCTGGATACGCCAGGGGCCTTGTACGGTCATGATCTGGCGAAGCTGATCGTGTTGGTGGACGCCATCGTCGTTCCCATCGGTCCGTCCATGTTCGATCGGGACGCATCGCTCCCCTTGCTCGCTGAGTTGGCGCAGCACCCCAAAGTTCGCGGCGGCAGGTGCAAGGTCACTGCAATCGGCATGCGCTGGCCCAAGGAAAGCATGGAGCAGTGGCAAATGAACGGAAGAACCTGGGACGTCCCGCTGCTCACCGTGATACCAGACGGTCCGAACTACCGAAGCCATCTCGACACGGGAAGCAGCGTCTTCGACGAGCCGAGGGGTGAGCCCATCGACAACACCAGCTGGGAACCCCTCATCCATTGGCTCAGTGAGGTTTGGCACCAGGCACCACCAGGAAGGCCACGCTCAGAGCCGGCAAAGACAGCATCAGCCGCACATGCGCCGAACACGACCGTGGACACGCTCCCCGACGATCGTGTGCCCAACAGAGAGGTCATCACAGCACCAAGGGGGGCAACAGTACGCCACTCGGGATCACCGGTGAACACACCCGGCAGTCCCAGGTTGCAGGCACCAGCGATACCCCTCTACCTCCTCAAGAGCGCGGCCAACACCTCCGCAACGACGCCAGCAGACAATGCACCGGGCCTTTTCCAAAAGAAACATGCTCAGGTTCTGGTCCGGGAAACGCCTCGCACCGAAAAACCAGGCCTGATCACCACCAAGCCTCGTGTGGATTCCCGCCGACCGCCAGAGCGGCACGCGGAGAGATCAACAAAGAAAAAAAGCTGGCTGCTGCGCCTCCTCAGGATGCAGTGATGGCGGTTCAATGAAGCCGGAGCCACGCTGTGTCGCGCTGACAATGCGGACCGAAAGCAGCATCAGGCATTGATCGAGCGCGCAGGGACCTCAATCCAGGCAGTGGTTCCATGGCCCAGCAGGCTGTCCAGTCCGCAAGTCCCCCCCATGCGCTCGCTCAAACGCCAAACAATAGACAAACCCATGCCCGCACCGCCGTAGTGACGGGTCGAAGACGGGTCCAGCTGAACAAACGGCTTGAACACTCCTTCCTGCTGCCCATGGTCAATGCCGATGCCGGTGTCGGTCACCGAGAACTTCAGCGTTCGCATGCCATGGGCATCCTCACGCTCAGACGCTTCGACGCGCACCCCTCCCTGGTGGGTGAATTTGAATGCGTTGTCCAGCAGCTTCTCCAAGGCGCGCGTCAGGTGATGACGATCCAATAAAAACCACTGGTGGCGTGCGCCCGTCCACTCGAAATCAAGCGACAGGCCATTCTTCAATGCCAAGCGCTGATACCGGGATGTCACCTCCAACAGAAATGCATCGATCTGGACGGGTTCGGGAACAAAATCCGTTGCGTGAATTTCATCATTGGAGAACAACAGCAAATCGTTCAACAGGCTCAACAGCCCTTCACCCGAGTCCAGAATCGCTTGTGCCATGTCACGCTGACCCGATCCATCCCCCTCGTCGGACAACATCAACTGGGCTGAAACAAGAATGCCATTCAGGGGGGTTCTCAACTCATGACTCATGGTTGCCAGGAATTGACTCTTGGTCACGTTGGCTGCTTCTGCTTGCTGCTTTGCAAGGATCAATTCTGAAATATCCAAACGCAATCCGACGGTATACCCACGGCTGGTGCGTCGTTGGATGTCCCTGACCCAACGACCCGGGCCCGTTGTGTCGATTCTGACGTCTCCAAAAATATGGTCCGCGAGGCGCTCCCGGACAAGACTCTCCTGCTCACTGGCACTGACATCTGGATGGTCATGTTTCATCTTGGCGCGCAAAATGGCCTCGAAGGACTGGCCAGGAACCATCAAATGGCTGAGCAAGGAATATTCATTCTGAAACTCTTGGTTGCAATAGACCAACTTGTCGTCAGGATCAAAAATCACGAAGGGCTGATCGAGCGCTTCAATAGCGTTTCGGAAGCGCTCCTCACTTTCGGAAAGCTGTCGGGTGCGCACATCGACCAGCGACTCCAGTTGCGTGTTGACAGTCTCGTAGTCTTTCAGCGTTTTTCGCAGGGTTTTGGAAAGAAGGTCAATTTCGTCCCGGTTGGAGTCGTCACCGGACAAAAGACCATGATGTTCAGACAGCGCCTGGCAATGATCGACAAGTTCGTTGAGGCGCCCGGTGATGCGCTGCGCAAGCAAGCCGGACAGCTTCCAGGTCAATACACCCATCAACAACGCCAGCACCGCGGAAGCGATCACCCGCGAAAGCACGGGCGCGAGCCAAGGGTTGTCTGTGCCGTACAACCGCAGTGTGAGGGGGCCTCCACGCACGTCCTCACTCAGGGGCAGATCAAAAGACACGGGGAAGTTTTCCGTGTCACCCCGTGAGGGCTGAGTCATGAGTACGCGGCCAGCTTGGAACAGCCCCAGACCATGGTCTTGGTCCACCTTGGAGGTTCTCTGCAGCAGCAGATCGCCCAGATCAATCGCGCCGGCCAATGCACCGATGGCGTCCTGGGTGTAGGGATAGACCACCGGGAAGACAAGCACCAGATACAAGTGCTTGTCGCGCTGGAATATTTCGACGCGCGGCTTGTTCTCGCCGATGCTGAGCAGCAAGGACTGATGGAGCTTTTGAGCCCCCACATCGAAGCTGAGCTGCCCAAGTATGGGACGAGCTCGATAGTCCACCAGCATGGCCGATGAACCATGCAGAGGTCGCGCTCGAGACTCCAGAAATGGTTTGAGATAGGCGTTTCGACCTGCGGAGTCGGTGAGACTGGTCCAGACCAGTGGGCTTTTACTCAAATTCCGGAGATCCTCGATCTCGTCATTGACATCACTCGTCAACACATCACCGATGACACTGACCCCACTTTGATGCGTACGGATCTGCGCCTTGGGGATCTCCAGCAAGGTCATCCCCAATAAAACGGACCCCAAGGTCACGATGATCAACATCGTCAAAGCGAAGGAAGCTCTTTGGATTCTTTCGGTCAATGACAAACGAACCGGCCACAGGTTCATGAATCTATTTTTTCTTTGATTTTGTGATGGGGATCAATTGCCCATCCATGGCATATCGGGCAAAAAACAGCACATCGCTGCTCAAGGCATCATGACGAGTGCGCGTGAAGGGCACACCCAACCGCCGGACCAAACCATCATACGAGCCCAAGGTTTCCAGGGCATCACGAACTTTGACCTTGTCGGTGCTTCCCGCCTTGTTGACAGCGCGGGCCACAAGGTGGGTGAGATCGTACGCATGGGCCACCCCCACAGGGCTTTGTACGAACGATGCAGACGCAATCCCATATCGGCGTTTCAAGGCATTCAAGACTCGGCGGGCAGCCGGGCCATCCTGACCCAAAAAACTGTACGACTGAACTACAGCAAAATCGACCTTGCCCAACGCATCACCACTCATCTTGTGGAAGTTCCCACCGGTCACGCCCCAATGGCTGAGGATGGGCAAGCGTTGTTCGGCAGGCAGCGCCGCGACCTCTTTCACCAGCACCGATCCTTCAGTCTCGTTCGCGATCAGCACGATGACTTGGGCACCTGCGTTGCGCAATTGTTGGTACGACTGGATCAACGAGGCGTCGCCCCAGTTGTACCAATGGTGTCCCACCAGCTGCACACTCGCGGAGGCCACGGCATTTTCCAACGCGCTTTTGTTGCTGCGCCCCCAGGCTGTGTTGGGCAGCAAAACGCCCAGCCGCTGGGCGCGGTAGTGCTCGCGGGCAAATCGAACGAAAGCAGGCCCTACCCAGGCATCCTTGATGGAAAGGCGGAAAGTGAAGCTGGGTCGGTAGTGGTGATCGGTGATCAGATCGGCAGACCCCCATGGATCCATCAACGGGATACCCAGCTCATGAACCAGTGGCAGGCTCTCGATATAGATCGGACTGAACTTGCCGCCAAAAACAGCCACGAGCCCGGGGATCTGCGAGAGTTCACGCAAATTGTCCAACCCAACGGCCGTGATGGAGCGGTTGTCCCTGACCAAGATCTCCAGCGGTCGCCCCCCCAACACACCACCAGCTTGGTTGATCTCCTCGACAGCGACCTCCATCCCCTGGAGCACAGCCTGCGCCGAGGTGCTGGTTTTGTGTCCGAACTCGGCATCCAGCCCCAAGTAGACCGGCTCCTTGCCAGAAGCACCCGCCGTCCAGAGCATGAGGCAAAGAGTCAACACACTCTTGATCATAGAAATATCTCAAAACTTAAAAACAATAGTATTTTTATCAACAAAATCGATTTTCAAGCAAAAACAAGAGATGCATAGTCAGGTATGACCATCTCGTGAGGTCTTCCACTAAACCTGAACAAGTCGGAAGGCGAGCATCGCCCACAAGGCAGCCTTGACATGAAGAAGTCCAGACCCAGCAAAGGCCAGAAAGCCTGCATCCTCAGGCAAGCTTGGCCAGCCCACGGTGGCACACACCTTCACATGCCCGAACTGGCGCTTGATCAACAGGAACGGGTGTTCGACCTTGGCCCGGATGCGCACTTTGGCCTGCTCGGGCTTGGCTTTGGTCGCGCTCATCGGCGTACACCTGTCCAGCAAGCATCCGGTTGAGTTCCTTGAGGGATTGGGTTAGTGGCGGTTTCCAGTCACTCAAACCCAATTTGGATGAACCACGGATACAACTTATTGAAACGTCACAACCAGACGCCGCATTGGAGCATCCACGCCCATGTGGACATCGACGCAGGCAGTCGCCACTTGAACCCGAGAAAATTCTTTGCGAAAAAGCACGCACAGCGACGGGCTTAAAACCGTGCCTAGACACGACGTCAGGAAGTGTTGTCACAGCGGGCTGCTCGTGATTCACAAAATTGCCAATATCAATAATAAAACAAATAATTCTATAAATATATAGAATATCAATCCGATGCACATACCAAACATACATGGCACCCGGATCATCTCTACCGGTGCTCAGAAATGTTGCCGATCGACCAAGAGGGCGACATTTAACGGCGCAGAACCCTCTTACAAAAAGCGGTCCTTGCTCATGAGAATAAAAATAGCTGTTGACAGGCTTTTGCCCATTGTTGCGCTGCTGTTGCTGTTGTCGACGGCACAAGCAACAACGGCCAGGGACGATAGCCTCAGTGCAGTCACGGAATGGCGGTCAGCACAAAAGCCCCTCCGAGTTCTTCTCGGATATCCCGCGGGTGGTGGTGGTGACGCCATGCTGCGCGTTTTGGCCCCGGCCATCGCACAGGAGCTTGGCACAGTGGTGGTGATCGAGAACAAGCCTGGCGCGGCTGGCCTGCTGGCCCTCAATGCCCTGCTGCAAGGCAAACCGGATGGCAACGCGGTGATGCTGGCCGACACTGGCGTGCTGATTGCATTGCTGCTCCAGGTGCCCGATCGGCGCTCGCTCCCCCCGTTCAGCCCCATCGCGGCGCTGGGCGCACTGCCTTACGTCCTGGTTGCCAGACCGGGTTTGGAGGTGCGCGACGTGCCAGCCCTGATTGCCCTGCTGCGCAACCATCCTGGGCGCTACACCGTGGCAACACCCGGTCAAAGCAGCATCGGCCATCAGGCTGCTGAACGGTTCCAGCGGGCCGCCGGTGTGCACCTGCTGTCGGTGCCTTACAAGGGCGGTGCGGCCGTCCTGGCCGACCTCGCTGCAGGGCGCGTGGATCTGGCGTTTGTGAGTCTGTCGACGGCCCTAAGCGCCGTTTCCATGGGCGACGCACAGCTGTTGGCGACGAGCGGCCTGACGCGACTGACCGAGCTTCCCGGGTTGCCATCGCTGTCGGAAACGCTGCCTGGATTCGAAGCGGTGACATGTGTGTTCCTGATTGGGCCCGCGGGCATGGAGCCATCCCTCATGCGCGAACTGGAGCACGCGCTTCGGGCCAGCACCGAACAAACCAAGGTCGCCGCAGCCCTGGCCCTGCAAGGGTTGACGGTGGCGCCTGCGGGGTCAGATGCACTGCGCATCAGACTGGACCAACAATGGCGCCTGCTGCAGATTCAGTCCAACACGAAAAAGGACGATATGACCTCTCCGGGTGGTTGAACCTTCGCATCATCGGCAGGGGCTGGCAAACCCGTCAGCCTGGTCGCTCGATGGGCTCGCGGACACTGCAGCGCCTTGAGTGACAGGCACTTCTGTGCGACCCGTTGGCCGAGAAACCTGGCGAATGAGGCCAGCGAACAGGCTGGCTGACGGAGAAAGTGGCCAGCCTCGGCGTTGAACGAGGCCGATTTCGCGCCAAACGCCTGGCTTCTCCATCGGGCGCACCACAATGTCTGACAGGTTCATCCCGTCCAAGGCCAGTGCCGGCAAGACCGCGCAACCCACGCCGTTACGCACCAAGGCAATGGCGGTCGACAGCGAACCTGTCTGATAGCTCGGCCGTATTTCCACACCGGCGGCCTGGGCCGCGCGGTCGGAGTAGATGCGCACCCCAGACTGGCGTGAGGCTGAGATGACCTTGTGCTGACGCAAGGCGCGCCAGGTGACGGATTCCCGCAATGCCAGCGGATGATCGGCGTGTATCGCCGCCACCATCTGGTCACGTCCCAGCGGCTCGAAGACCAGCTCCTCGTGGGCCGTGGGGTACAACCCCCAGCCGAGTTCCACATCGCCGTGGCGCACGCGCTCCAGCAGCAGCGAGGCGGGCTCCTCTTGAAACACCAGGGCCACACCCGGGCACAACCTGTCGAATTGCGCCAAGACCAGCGGAAACAGACTGCAGGCCACCGAGGCAATCACCGCAATGGTCAGGGTGCCCTGGAGCCCGGCGTGCAAGTCCTCTGCGTGGCGGCTGAGGTCTTCCATCTGGCGCACGGTGCGCTGCGCCTTCCCCAAAATTTCGCGGCCAGCAACGGTCAGAGAAATGCGGCGTGTGGTGCGGTGAAAGAGGGGCAGCCCCAGTTCATCCTCCATCTGTCGAATCAACTGAGAGAGCGCAGGCTGCGACACCCCCATCAGATCGGCAGCAGCCGAAAAAGAACCGCACTGGCTGGCATGGACGAAGGCTTGCAACTGACGAAACGACAAATTCATATCTTTATCTTATCAATTTAGATGTATTTATCATTAATCGCATGCTCCAATAATCTGCCAGAAATGTTGGAAAGTTGAACTTAGCCCACTCGTGGCTCGGTTCAGAGAGCTTCCGTTTCTGCCTGTGCCGCCAGTTGCGGGGCCTCTGCTCCGATCTGTGCGGTATGCACCGAAATCGCTACACAGTGGAAAAAATCCAAACCATGCCTACCTACCATCCCAGCCTGCCCAACCCCACCCACTCCCGCGGCCTACGCACAGCACTGACGAGCTTGGCCATGGCGGCCATGACGTTTGCCAGCCATGCGGGCCCCGCCGGTCCGGGGTCTTTGGATCCCATGTTCGGTGCCGATGGCGGCAAAGACGGAACGCCCGACGGTGTGGTGGGTGTGTCCCTGGGTGCTGGCAGCGAACTGGCCGAGGCCGTGGCGATGCAGAAAGACGGCAAGATCATCGTCGTCGGGTCGTCCACCAGCACGGGGAAGTCCCGCAACATCGTGGTTCAGCGCCTGAACCCCAACGGCAGCCTCGACAAGAGCTTCGGCGCTGATGGCGGCAAGG
>NZ_JADMKB010000120.1 GCF_018780075.1 Hydrogenophaga sp. | reverse complement strand
GCCGTCTGACGGCCCGCCAGATCGAAGCCGCACGCCGTGCGATTTCCCGTCACGTGAAGCGTGGCGGCCGCATCTGGATCCGCGTGTTCCCGGACAAGCCGATTTCCCAGAAACCTGCCGAAGTCCGTATGGGCAACGGCAAGGGTTCGGTGGAGTACTACGTGGCTGAAATTCAGCCCGGCAAGGTGCTGTACGAGATCGTGGGTGTGACCGAAGAGTTGGCTCGTGAAGCCTTCACCCTGGCCGCCGCCAAACTTCCCCTGCGCACCACGTTCGTGACGCGCATGTTGGGTCAGTGATTCAGGAGAACATAGATGAAAACTGCTGAACTGCGCCAAAAGGATGTGGCCGGCCTCGAAGCCGAAGTGAAGTCTCTGCAGAAGGCCCATTTCGGTCTTCGCATGCAGAAAGCCACGCAACAACTCAACAACAACGCCACGTTGGGCGACACCCGTCGTTCCATCGCCCGTGCCAAGACGATTCTGGCCGAGAAGCAGCGCGCTGCTGCGGCCAAATAAGGAGCGAACCCATGACGGAAGCTAAAACATCCCTCAAGCGCACCTTGATCGGCAAGGTCGTGAGCGACAAGCGCACCAAGACCGTGACGGTTCTGGTGGAGCGTCGCGTCAAGCACGAGCTCTACGACAAGATCGTTGCGAAGTCTAGCAAGTACCACGCCCATGACGAAAAGGGCGAGTACAAGATGGGTGACGTGATCGAAATCTCCGAGAGCCGTCCGCTGTCGAAGACGAAAAACTGGGTGGCCACCCGCCTGGTGCAAAAAGCCGAGCTGGTGTAAGCCTGTTCCGGCTGCTTGCAGCGGGGATCTGAAAAGCGACCGACAATCCGGTCGCTTTTTTCTTTTCCGGCCCCGGTTTTCAAGGGGCGCACGACAACGGCCTGCGGGCCATCACATGAGGAGCAGCACATGATCCAGGTAGGTGACAAGATTCCGGCGGCCACGCTGATGGAGTACATCGAGGTGGAGGGCAACGGATGCAGCATTGGCCCAAACCCTGTGGATACCGTCAAGGCCAGCGCCGGCAAGACCATTGCGGTGTTCGCACTGCCGGGCGCGTTCACCCCCACCTGCTCGGCCAAACACGTGCCGGGTTTTGTGGAGGAGCACGCCGCGTTCAAGTCCGCGGGCGTGGACGAGATCTGGTGCCTGAGCGTGAACGATGCGTTCGTGATGGGTGCTTGGGCACGCGATCAGCAGACCGGCGACAAGGTGCGCATGCTGGGTGACGGTGATGCCACGTTTGCCAAGGCCATGGGCCTGACCCTGGACCTGACAGGCAAGGGGCTGGGCTTGCGCAGCAACCGCTACTCCATGTTGATCAAGGATGGCGTGGTCAAGACCCTCAACGTCGAAGGTCCGGGCAAGTTCGAAGTGAGCGATGCCGCGACGTTGCTCGCTCAGGCCAAAGCCGGCGTCTGATTCGCTGCCTGTCAGTGAAAAGGGCGGGGTGTCTCAGACACCCCGCCCTTTTTTCATGACCACGCGCGCTCCGCTATCTACAGGTCCAGCTTGAGGTAGTGCGCGCCTGGAATGGGGTTGTGGTAATAAGGCTCGGTTTCGACGAAACCCACTTCCTGATACAGCGCTCGGGCGGACTCCATGTCGCTCAGGGTGTCCAGCAACATGGTGGTGAAGCCGGCCCGCTGGGCCAGCTCGATGATGGCCTCAACGAGCTGGCGGCCCAGGCCCAGGCCCCGAAAGCCCTGGCGCACAAAAAGACGCTTCATCTCGCAGGCGTTCAGGTGGTCGCTGTTGAGCAAGGGTCGGAACGCGCAGCAACCGGCCGGCTGACCATCGACGGTGGCCAGCAGCAGCGCACCAGACGGCTCCACGTAGGCGCCGGGCAGTTCGTTCAGTTCCTGTTCAAAACCCTGGAAGCACAGGTCGATGCCCAGATCGGCCTGGTAGTCCTGAAACAGGTGGCGAATGGCGAGCAATTGCTCGGGCGTCTGGGCCGGGGTCAGGGACAACGCGGTGGCGTGTTGGGGGGAGGACATGGGGGCGCCAAGAAGGTCAAGAGGCGCACTATACGACAGGTCCTCGGCATCGAAAACTGTTCATCCGTTCAAGTGGCCCAGGCTGACCAGTCCGTACACGGCCGCCGCGCAGAGCCCGAACACCACCAAGGCGACGATGCGGGAACCGGCCGTGTCACGGGCGCTGGGCACAGGGACGACGACGGTCTTGTCGCCGCTCACCATGGGGCCCACCAGGTTGTCTTTCTTCACCACCTTGTAGAAGGCGATGGCCAGCAGGTGCAGCACCACCAGGCCGATCACGATGAACTTGCCAACGTTCTTGTGGTAACTGCTGGCTTGGCTGATGGTCTCCCCCGACACGAAGCGCACCAGCGGCCCCGTGTAGGCAATCTCGTCGTCGGCGATCAGACCCGTGCCGACCTGCGCCAGCAGGATGCACAGCAGGGCCAGCACGGACAGCATGCCCAGCGGGCTGTGCCCGACCCGGTGCTCGGGTCTGCCATCGCCTCGCAGGTAGGCCAGCACCGTGGCCGGTCCGTAAATGAAACTGCTGAAACGGGACCAACGCCCCCCGACGAAGCCCCAGACCAGGCGGAACAGCAGCAGGCTCAACACCGTGTAGCCCAGCCGGAGGTGCCAGTTCATCCAGTTGCCGCCCACGTTGGCGGTGACGACCAAACCGATGACGCAGCCCACCAGGGCCCAGTGGAAAAGCCGGGTGGGCAGGTCCCAGACGCGAACGGTGTGCATGTGCGGATCCCGGAAAGTGGTTGAAGGATCGGTAGACAAGATACACGGACTTCGGTTCCTGCGGAACTTGTTCACACACCATCCACTCACGCCCGGGTAGCTCCCGCGGCTACCTTGTCCGAAAACCCACTTTCTGCTCAGGAGTCTCTATGAAATTGCTTGCATCGCTCACGCTGGCCGCTGTCGTGTCCACGCTGGCACTGCCGGTCATGGCGCAGTTCCAGAAACCCGAAGACGCCATCAAGTACCGCAAGTCTGTGATGACGGTTCAAGCGGCACACTTCGGTCGCATTGGAGCGATGGTCAATGGCAGGGTGCCGTACGACGCGAAGGTCGTCGCCGACAACGCAGCCATCGTTGAAACAATGAGCAAGCTGCCATGGAGTGCCTTTGGCCCTGGCACCGACAAGGGTGAAACACGAGCGCTGCCGGCCATCTGGACCGAGCAGGCCAAGTTCAAGGAAGGCGCCGACAAGATGCAAAGCGAGGTCGCCAAACTATCTGCTGCCTCCAAGACCGGCAATCTGGACGCCGTCAAGACTGCGTTTGGTGCCATCGGCCAGAGCTGCAAAGCCTGCCACGACGATTTTCAGCAAAAGCAATGATGCCTGTGGGGCTGCGCCCAGAACAACAAAGGCAACCTGCGGGTCGCCTTTGTTGTTTGAAGTGATGGGTGCTCAGCTCTTGGCCAACAATTCTTCGATCAGGCTGTGCAGCGCGGTGAAGTCGGGTTCGCCGACGAAGCGCTTGACGATCCGCCCCTGCTTGTCCAGCAGGTAGGTGGTGGGCGTGAGCTTCACGTCGCCCCAGCTTTTGGCGATGTCCCCGGTGTTGTCGAGCGCCACCTTGAAAGGCAGCTGGCGGGTCTGCGCGTAGTTGAGCACCCAGGCGGGCTGGTCGTAGCTCATGGCCACCGCCACCGTCTCAAAGCCCTTGTCCTGGTACTTCTTGTAGGTGGACACCAGCGACGGCATTTCCTTGACGCAGGTCACGCAGGTGGTGGCCCAGAAATTCACCAGCGTCACCTTGCCCTTGAGCTGCGCGGTCGTGGTGGTGGTGCCGTCCAGCAACACAAAGTTGGAGGCCGGGGCCTCATCGCTGGCGGCGCATCCGCCCAGACCCAGCATCCCGGCGCCCGCCAGGGCGAGCAAGACGGTGAGGGTTCGGCGACGGAGGGAAGAATCGGGTGTCATGGCACGTTGTGGAAAGGGGCACACGGGACGTGTGATCACCCGATTGTCCGGGAGTTCAGCATTTGACGCGAATATCCCTCGTCAACGGAGCCGCTGGCGGGCCTCCTGAAGGCGCGCGTCCAGGTACTCGCCGTAAAAATCGGCCACCGCCACGCCCACCAGCCGTTCGGCCAGCTCCTGGCCTTGCGGTCCCAGAAACAGCACCGTGGGCGCAAAGCGGGCCTTCCACACGCGGGCCTGCTCAGCGGGCGTGGTGTTTTCACCTTGGAAACCTTGCAGGTTGCTGGTGCGGTCGCGGGTGTCGATCTGCACCGCCTGCACCTGGCCGGCGCGCCGCATGGGCAGCAGGTGGTGGTTGCGCACCAGATCGCAGTAGGGGCAACCGGCCAGCGTGGTCATCACCACCAGCGGTTCGCCCAGCGCGGCGGCGGCCTGGGCGGCGCCGCGCAGCGACGCCGGGGTGGGCAGGGCGGCTGGTGTGGGTGCGTTCATGGAACCTCGTCGTGTTGAATATCAGCGATGACTGATAAAGATCAGACGATACCGCGACCGCGAAGTTCCGCCAAGCGGGTTTCGGTGGTGCCCAGCCAGTCGGCGAGCACCGTGGCGGTGTGCTCGCCCAGCAGGGGCGGCGGCAGGTCGCTGCGCACGGGTGTGGCGCTGAGCTTGAGCGGGCTGGCCACCAGATCCACCCGGTCGGACAATGGGTGCGGCCAGGTCTGCACCATCTGACGCGCCTGCACCTGCGGGTCGGCAAACACCTCGGCCAGGTTGTTGATCGGGCCGCCGGGCACCTTGGCGGCTTCGAGCGCGGCGAGCCAGTCGGCCTTGCTCCGGGTCTTCATGACGCTTTCCAGCAGGGGCACCAGCACGGCCCGGTGGCGCACGCGGTTCTGGTTGCGGGCAAAGCGTTCGTCGGTGGCCAGCGCCGGGCAGCCCGCCACTTCGCAGAACTTGGCGAACTGGCTGTCGTTGCCCACGGCCAGGATGACGTGTTGCGCCTGGCCCTGTGCGTCGGGCGCCACCTCGAACACCTGGTAGGGCACGATGTTGACGTGGGCGTTGCCCGCGCGCCCCGGCACCTGGCCGTCTTTCCGCCCGCGCACCAGGTAGTTGGCGCCCAGGTTGGCGAGCATGGCGACCTGCGTGTCGAGCAGGGCCATGTCGATGTGCTGACCCTCGCCGGTGCGCTCGGCGTGGCGCAGCGCGGCCTGGATGGCGACCGTGGCGTAGAGCCCGGTGAACAGGTCGGCCACCGCCACGCCCACCTTCTGCGGGCCGCCGCCGGGCAGATCGTCGCGCTCGCCGGTCACGCTCATCAGCCCGCCCATGCCCTGGATCGCGTAGTCGTAACCCGCGCGGTCCTTGTACGGCCCGGTCTGGCCGAAGCCGGTGATCGAGCAGTAGACCAGCTTCGGGTTGATGGCGTGCAGCGATGCGAAGTCGAGTCCGTAGCGCGCCATGTCGCCGACCTTGTAGTTCTCCACGAACACATCGGCCTTGGCCGCGAGTTCGCGGATCAGCGCCTGACCTTCGGGTTGCGCGATGTCGCAGGTGATGGAGCGCTTGTTGCGGTTGGCGCCGAGGTAGTAGGCGGCCTCGGCGGTGTCGGCGCCGTCCCGGCCTTGCAGGAACGGCGGGCCCCAGCCGCGGGTGTCGTCGCCGCCGGGGTGGGTGGGCCCGGGCGGGCGCTCCACTTTCACCACGTCGGCGCCCAGATCGGCCAGCGTCTGCGTGCACCAGGGGCCGGCGAGCACACGGGACAAATCGAGTATGCGGATACCATCCAGAGCGTTCATCGGGCCATTGTGCCCGCCGCGG
>NZ_JADMKB010000109.1 GCF_018780075.1 Hydrogenophaga sp. | reverse complement strand
TCGGCACCACCAGCTGCGGGCCGGCCTGCGTGGCCAGCTCGTCGTCCACGTTCTTGGTCGTGGCCTTGACCTTCTTGGGCACGGGCACGAGGTAGCCGATGGTTTCCAGGAACTTGCGGTAGGCCACCATGTCGGTGATCGGGCCGGGGTTGGCGCCGTGCCAGGTGTCCAGCTCGGCCTGCAGGCGGTCGCGCTCGGCGAGCAGGGCGGCGTTCTTCGGGGCCAGGTCGGTCACGATGGCGTCGAAGCCCTTCCAGAAGGTCTCGCTGGCCACGCCGGTGCCGGGCAGCACCTGGGCGTTGATGAACTCGTACAGCTCGGTGGCGACCTGCAGGCCGTGGACTTGGGTGCGTTGCGTCATGAAGGGCTCCAACAAAAAGAACGGAAGTGAAAACGAAAGCGATTCAGTCGAAAAAGGACAGCACATCTCGCAGGTTCTGTGCCGTGCGCGTGGGCTGTGTGCCCAGTTCTTCGAACGGCAGATTCTGGCGGTTCACCCACAGCGTGCGGTAGCCAAACCAGGTGGCGGCCAGCGCGTCCCAGGCGTTGCTGCTGACGAACACGATCTGGCCGCGCGGCAGGCCGGTGGCGGCTTCGCCCAGCGCGTAGGCGTCGGGGTGGGTCTTGTATTTGCGGATGCCGTCCACGCTGATCACGTGGTCCAGCAAACCGTCGAGCCCGGCACTGCGGATGGCAATGCCCAGCATCTCGGGTTCGCCGTTGCTCAGGATGCCGGTGGCGACGCCGCGTTCGCGCAGCGCCTGCAGCACGGCGCGGTTCTCCGGGAAGGCGCTCAGGCTGCGGTACTGGTTCATCAGCTGCGTGGCGCGGGCTTCATAGGCGGGCCAGTCGGCGCGCGCCGCCGGCTCGATCAGCTTGATGGCGTAGGCCAGCGCGTGTTGCGTGAGGGCCCAGAACGGCCGGTAGTGCGCGCCGTGGTCGCTGGTCGTCACCAGGCGGGTGTATTCGATCTGCTTGTCGCGCCACACCGTGGCCAGCCGCGCGCCCTGGCCGGGAAACAGCTGTTCCGCGAGCAGGCCCACGCTGTACACGTCGAACAGCGTGCCATAGGCGTCAAACAGGACCGCGCGGGGTTTTTCCATGCATGCACTTTATTCGATACCTTTGCCTTGATTCATGGACTGTTTTTGGGTTTATCCATGACTTTTTGTTAATGAATTGATTCCGCAGACACGGCACCTATCATCTGAACCCACCATGTCCCGACCGCTCGACGCCTACAACCTGCACCTGTTCGCCGTGACCGCGCGTGAAGGTTCCATCGCCCGCGCCGCAGCGCGCGCGCACCTCGCGCCCTCGGCCCTGAGCCGGCGCCTGGCCGATCTGGAGGCCGCGCTCGGCGGCGCGTTGCTGGTGCGTTCGCCGCGCGGCATCGCCCTCACCGACGCCGGGCAGCTGGTGCTGGCGCGCGCCGAGCGCATCGACCACGACCTGCAACGCCTGGCCAGCGATGTGCAGGCGCTGGGTAACGAAGTGGCCGGCACCGTGCGCCTGTGGGCCAACCCCTCGGCCGTGATCGGCGCGCTGCCCGAACGGCTGCAGGCGCTGCGCAAGCGCTTCCCGCGCCTGAGCGTGTGCCTGCACGAGGGCAACACCGCCGACGTGCTGCGCGCCTGCCTGGACGACCGGGCCGACGCCGGCGTGGCGGTGCAGACGGACACGCCGCCCGGCATCGACAGCTGGGCGTTTGCCAGCGACCCGCTCATGGTGGTGCTGCCTGCCGGCCATCCGCTGGCGCGCCAGCGCGCGCTGCGTTTCGAGCAGGTGCTGGACCACCCACTGGTGGGCGTGCAGGCCGGTGGATCGCTGGACCAGACGCTGAGCCAGCGTGCCGCCGCGCTGCACCGGCCGATCGCTTTTGCCGTCACCGTCAACAGCTTCGACGCGGTTTGCCGCATGGTCGAAGCCGGCCTGGGCATCGCGGTGGTGCCCGAAAGCGCGGCCTCGGCCTACGCCGGCACCCGCCGCTTCGTGCGCCGCGCGCTCGATGAGCCCTGGGCGCCACGCCAGCTGCGTGTGGTTGCGCTGCGCAAGACGCCGCGCCCGCGCGCGGTGCAGGCGCTGATCGACGCGCTGCAAGCCCCGGCCTAGGGTGGCGCCGCCAGGCCGCCCCGAGGCGACACAGTCCCTTCGGGGGCAGCGACCCGGGCAGCGGTGGAGCGGGGGGGGGTGAGGGTCTTTCCCGACATCGCGCCACGGCATGCCTCCTGTGCCGAACCGGCGCTGGCGCCAAGGGGCCGGCGCGCCTAGAGTGCGTGGCATGTCCGATCAAGCCAGCCCTTGCGAATCCATCCGTTTCGATGGCCGCCTCCTGTTCCTGAGCACCGACCCGGCCCTGGTCTCCGCCCAGCTCGCCGGGCGCGATCTCGCGCTGGTCGAGGCCGGGTCGCTGCGCGAGAGCGTGTCCACCGACGAGATCACACCCATTCCGGTGCTGGTGCATTTCGACGACGAACTGGGCCGCCACCCCTACGTGGGCTTCAAGGCCGGTGACCAGCTGCCCATCGGCGTCAACGCGGTGCGGCAGGGGCGTTTTGCCGTCACGGTGGCGGGCGCGCGCTACGGCAAAGGTTCGTCGCGCGAGCACAGCCCGGTGGCCGAGCGCGCGGCCGGCATCCGGCTGGTGATCGCCGAAAGCTTCGAGCGCATCTACCGCCAGAACGCCGACAACGTGGGCCTGTTCACCTCGACCGATTTCAGCCTGATCGAGCGCATCCAGCGCGGCGAGGCGATTCCCGTGGACGAACTGGTGGCCGGCCGCGACGCGCTGGCTGCCAGCATCCTGCGCCACGGTGGCCTGCTGCGTTATGGCCGTGCGCGCATGGCCGGAGCCACACCGGTGCCGGCGAACCCCGGCGATGCGCGGCCCAAAACCCTGTTTGAAAAAATTGTCGAACGCCACCTGCTCGCCACGCCCGACACCGGCGATGCGCTGGTGCCGGGGCAGGGCGCCTTCGTGCGCGCCGACCGCCGCTTCATCCACGAGTACTACACCGGCATGTGCGCCCACCTGCTGGACAGCAGCTTCGGCGCCGGGCTGGTGTTGCACGAACCCGAGACCATCCTCGCGTTCGAAGACCACCTCTCGTACGCCGACCGCAGCCCGGTGCACCTGGGGCAGAACCTGCTGGGCCACGCGCGCCACCTCTCGCGGGCGCACCGCGCCTTCGTGCGGCGCCACGGCCTGCGCCAGCACGGTTACCTGGCCGGCGACCCGCTGGACCCTGAGGGCACCGTCTGGGGCGCGGGCTCCGAAGGCATTTCGCACGCCCTGGTGGCCGAGCGTTACGCGCTGCCGGGCCAGCTGATCGTCGGCACCGATTCGCACACGCCGCACAGCGGTGCGCTGGGTTGCGTGGCCTTTGGCGTGGGCACCACCGACATGGCCAACGCCTTCGTCACCGGCGCGGTGCGCCTGACCGTGCCCGAGGTGCTGCGCGTGGAATTGAACGGTGTGCTGCCCGCCGGCGTGAGCGCGAAAGACGTGGTGCTGCACCTGCTGGCGCGTGCCGACATCCGCGCGGGCGCCGGCGTGGGCAAGGCCTTCGAGTTCGCCGGGCCTGTCGTGGCGGTCCTGTCCACCGACGAGCGCACCACGCTGACCAACATGACGGCCGAGCTGGGCGGCTTCACCGGCCTGGTCGCGCCCGATGCCGAGACGGTGCGTTTCCTGCGCGAACGCCGCGGGGTGGACTTCGTGATCGAACCCTGGATGTGCAGCGACCCCGGCGCGTTTTACGCACAGGTGATGACCGTGGACTGCTCGGCCCTGAGCCCGATGGTGGCGAAACCCGGCGACCCCGGCAACGGCGTGCCGCTCTCAGAGCTGAGCGAACGCGTGAAGCCGCAGATCGTCTACGGCGGTTCGTGCACCGCGGGCAAACGCGAGGACTTTGACGCCTACCACGCGGTGCTGGCCTGGGCCGCGGCGCGCGGCTTGAAGGTGCCCGCGGAGGTGAAGCTCTACCTGCAGTTCGGCACCGCCGACGTGCGCGCCTACTGCGAGCAACGCGGCTACCTGACCGCATTCGTTGCCGTGGGCGCCGAGCTGCTGGCCCCGGCCTGCGGCGCCTGCGCCAACTGCGGGCCGGGCTCGTCCACCGAGGCCACGCAGGTGACGATCAGCGCCATCAACCGCAACTTCCCCGGCCGCAGCGGGCCGGGCCAGGTCTGGCTGGCCAGCCCGGCCACCGTGGCGGCGAGCGCCATCGCGGGCGAGCTGGTGTCGTTCGCCGAGTTGCAACAAAGAGGATGAAGCACCCCCGCGCCGCCTTCGGCGTCACTCCCTCAAGGGGGCGCCATCTGCGGCCCGGCAGAGCCGGTTCCGCGCTGGCCTGGGCTGGGTGTGTTGCTCAAGTGTTCCAGCAGCAACCGCGCCGCCGGTGTGAGTGCCTCCGCGCCGCGAAAGCAGATCGCGAACTCGCGCTGAGCCCAGGGTTCGTCCAGCGGCACCACGCGCAGACCGTATTCCGCCGCGCGCGGCAGCGCGACCTCCATCGGGATCACGCTGATCGCCAGCCGCGTGCGCACCACGCGCAGGGCGGCCTCGAAGTCGGTCACGATCATGCGGTACTTCAGGAGCCGGCCCATCTCGGCGGCGGCGCGCACCATCAGCGCCTGCACCGCGCTGTTGACCGGCAGGCCCACGTAGTCCCAGTCCAGCGCGTCGGCAAAACGCAGTCGTTCGCGCCCGGCCAGCGGGTGGTCGGCGTGCATCACCAGGCCCAGCCGGTCTTCGCGGTAGGGCACGCTGTCGAGCCCGCGCAGGTCGGCGCCGTGCGGGCTTTTCCAGCAGATGCCCAGCGAGGCCACGCCGTCGCGGATGCCCTGCACCACCTGCGGGCTGGTGCGCACCTCCAGCTCCACGCGGATGCCTTCGTGCTCGGGTGCGGCCAGGAAGGCGGCCACGTCCTCGGCCAGCTTCTCGGCCATGACGGACGCGGTGGCCAGCACCCGCACCTGCCCGCGCACACCGGCCGCGTAGGCCGCCATGTCGCGCTCGATGCGCTGGGCGCCCAGCAGCAGTTCGCGCGCGTGTTCCAGCAGGCTTTCGCCGGCGGGCGTCGGGTCCACGCCGTGGCGGCGGCGCGTCAGCAGCGGTGTGCCCAGCTGCTCTTCCAGCTGCGCCAGCCGCTTGCTCACCGCGCTGCCCACCAGGCTGGCGTCGGCGGCGGCGCGGGCGATGTTGCGGCTGTCGCAGACGGCCACGAAGAGGCGCAGGCTGGTGAGATCCAAATCTCTCATGTCAGTGAACTCCCCCCTGCGCCGCTGCGCGTCTTCCCCCCTCTCTCGCCTTCGGCGGGAGGGGGGACGCAGCCAGTGGCCCGGCAAAGCCGGTTCCACGGCTGCCCTGGCTTGAGCACGCGCGCCGGTCACGGTGTTGTAGTTGTTCCATTTGGGAATATCTCAGGTTCCAAAATACCGCTTTACGGTATTTTGGTGAATCCTAAACTCCACCCACCCGGAAACATCCGGACTGGAGACAAGAAATGAACAGACACATCCCTTCAGATGTTCAAGCCCAAGCTGCCGGCGCGCCGTCCGCAAACCCAGAACGCGGCGGAACCGGCTTTGCCGGGCCGCAGCGCGTTGTCCCCCTGGGGGGAAGCCGCGCAGCGGCGCAGGGGGGTATCCAAATCCGTGAAGTGGGCCTGCGCGACGGCCTGCAGAGCATCGCCCGCGTGCTGCCCACCGAACACAAGCTCACCTGGATCCGCGAAGCCTACGAAGCCGGCCAGCGCGAGATCGAAGTCGGCTCCTTCGTGCCGGCGCGCCTGCTGCCGCAGCTGGCCGACACCGCCGAACTGGTGGCCTTCGCCAAGACCCTGCCGGGGCTGGTCACATCCGTGCTGGTGCCCAACCTCAAGGGCGCCGAGCGCGCGCTGGAGACCGGCGCGCACCTGATGGTGATGCCGCTGTCGGCCAGTCACGCGCACAGCCTGGCCAACCTGCGCAAGACGCCCGACGAGGTGGTGGCCGAGGTGGCGCGCATCCGAGCCGCGCGCGACGCCACCGGCTCGCGCTGCGTGATCGAAGGTGGCGTGGGCACGGCCTTCGGCTGCACGATCCAGGGCGAGGTGAAAGAGAGCGAAGTGCTGCGCCTGATGCAGGCCCTGCTGGACGCCGGCGCCGACCGCGTCAGCCTGGCCGACACCGTGGGCTACGCCGACCCGGCCCAGGTGCAGCGCCTGTTTGAAAAGGCCCGTGCCCTGGTGGGCGAGCGCCTGTGCTGCGGCCACTTCCACGACACGCGCGGCCTGGGCCTGGCCAACGTCTACGCCGCCTGGCAGACCGGCGTGACCCGCTTCGACGCCTGCCTGGCCGGCATCGGCGGCTGCCCGCACGCGCCCGGCGCCAGCGGCAACGTGGCCACCGAAGACCTGGCCTATTTGTTCGCCAGCATGGGCCAGCCCACCGGGCTGGACTTCGACCGTCTGCTCGCGCTGCGCGCCGAGGTGGCGCAGTGGCTGGCCGGCGAAACCCTGGCCGGCAGCATCTGGAAAGCTGGTCTGCCCAAGACGATGTTGTCCGCCGGGCAGAGCCCCGCGATGGTGTGTGCATGATGGGCGCCCCGAACACCGCATCCGAACCCATGAACACCGACGCCTCCGCCTCCACCGCCCCGCAGCCGCTCAAGGGCCTGCGCGTGGTCGAGTTCACCCACATGGTCATGGGCCCCACCTGCGGCATGGTGCTGGCCGACATGGGGGCCGAGGTCATCAAGGTCGAGCCCATCGACGGCGACCGCACCCGCCACCTGCTGGGCTCGGGTGCGGGCTTTTTCCCCATGTTCAACCGCAACAAGAAGAGCATCGCGATCGACCTGCACACGCCCGAGGGCGCGGCGGTGGCACGCAAGCTCGCGGCCAGTGCGGACGTGGTGGCCGAGAACTTCAAGCCCGGCACCATGAAGAAATACGGGCTCGATTACGAAGCCTTGAGCCAGGTGAATCCGCGCTGCATCTATGTGAGCCACAAGGGTTTTCTGCCCGGCCCCTACGACCACCGCACCGCGCTGGACGAGGTGGTGCAGATGATGGGCGGGCTGGCCTACATGACCGGGCGCCCCGGCGACCCGCTGCGCGCGGGCACCAGCGTGAACGACATCATGGGCGGCATGTTCGGCGCCATCGGTGCGCTGGGCGCGCTGATCCAGCGCGGCATCACTGGCAAAGGGCAGGAGGTGCAGAGCGCGCTGTTCGAGAACAACGTGTTCCTGGTCGGCCAGCACATGCTGCAGTACGCCATCACCGGCCAGGCCGCCGCGCCCATGCCCGAGCGCATTTCGGCCTGGGCCGTGTACGACGTGTTCACCGTGAAAGATGGCGAGCAGATCTTCCTGGCCGCGGTGAGCGATGCGCAGTGGGCCACCTTCTGCGACGCGCTGGGCTTTGCCGACCTCAAGGCCGACCCGCAGTACGGCAACAACAACGCCCGCGTGGCGCTGCGCCCGCAGCTGCTGCCGGTGCTGCGCGAGCGGCTCGCCAGCCGCAGCGCCGCCGATCTGACCGCGCTGTTTGAAAAAGTGGGCCTGCCCTTCGCCCCCATCCGCAAACCCGAAGAGCTGTACGACGACGAGCACCTGATCGCCACCGGCGGCCTGGCCGACATCACCCTGCCCGACGGCGCGCGCGCCGGCCAGACCGCCAAGACCACGCTGTTCCCCTTCACCATGGACGGCCACCGCCTGGGCGTTCGCCTGCAGCCGCCCACCATGGGGCAGCACACGGCCGAGCTGTTGCAGGGCCTGGGCTACAGCGACGCGGACATCACGCAGTTGCAGGCCCGGGCCGCCGTGGCCTGACGCGTTTTTTTTCCACTACAACACCGGAGACAACGACATGACCCACGACAACCCATTCCAATCCCTGACCCGCCGCCAGGCCCTGCTGGGTCTCGCCGCTGCCGCCCTGGGCGCGCACGGCGACCTGTTCGCGCAAGCGCCTGGCTCGGTGGTCAAGTTCATCCTGCCGGTGAGCGCCGGCTCGGGCGTGGACGGCATCGCGCGCGCCGCCAGCCACCAGCTGGGCCTAGCCATGGGCACCTCGGTCGTGATCGACAACCAGCCCGGCGCCGGTGGCGTGGTCGGCACCAGTGCGATGGTGAAGGCCGCGCCCGACGGCCAGATCCTGAGCATGGTGTCGAACAACCATGTGATCTACCCCTCGGTGCTGAAGTCGGTGCCGTTCGACCCCGTCAACGACATCACGCCCATCACCATCATCGGCGCCACGCCGCTGGTGCTGGTGGTCAATCCCGAGGTGCCGGCGAAGAACATGAAGGAGTTCGTCGCGCTGCTGAAAGCCAACCCGGGCAAGTACAACTTCGGCTCCTCGGGCAACGGCACCATCCTCCACCTCGCGGCCGAGATGTTCAAGGACGTGACCGGTACCTTCTCCACCCACATCCCCTACCGCGGTTTCGGCCCCATGCTGGCCGACATCGTGGCCGGCCAGGTGCACTGGGGCGTGGGCGCGCTGCCGGCCTGCAAGGGGCAGATCGACGCCGGTCGCGTGCGCGCCATCTGCGTGTCGTCGCCGCACCGCATCGACGCGGCGCCCAGCATCCCCACCTCGGGTGAACAGGGCTACCCGGCCTACCTGGTCGAAGGCTGGATCGCCGCCGTCGGCCCCAAGGGCCTGAGCCCGGACCTGGTCAAGCGCCTGCACGCCGCCTTCGTCAAGGCCTTCAACACGCAGGAGGTGAAAGAAGCCATGGCCAAGCAGGGCAACACCATCAGCCTCACCACGCCCGAGGCCGCGCTCGCACATTTCAAGACCGAAATGGTGAAGTACGCGGCGCTGGTGAAAAAGGCCAACGTGGTGCCGCAATAACCCACCGTCAGAGCACCACCGCACCGTGAGCAGCACCCCCCAAGTCCACATCAGCGAGGTCGGCCCGCGCGACGGCCTGCAGTCCGTCAAGGCCACCATGCCCACGGCACACAAGTGCCGCTGGATCAGCGCGCTCGCCGCGTCCGGCCTGCGCGAGATCGAGGTCGGCTCCTTCGTGCCGGCCCACCTGCTGCCGCAGATGGCCGACGTGGCCGAGGTGGTGCGGCACGCGCGCACGCTGCCGGGCCTGACCGTGATGGCGCTGGTGCCCAACCGCCGCGGCGCCGAGGCCGCACTCGCCGCCGGGGTGCACAAGCTCACCCTGCCCGTGTCCGCCAGCGAAGCGCATTCGCTCGCCAACGTGCGCAAGACGCGTGAGCAGATGGTGGACGAGCTGCGCAGCGTGGTCGCGCTGCGCAACGAGCTCGCCCCCGGCGTGCCGGTGGAGGTGGGCCTGTCCACCGCCTTCGGCTGCACGTTGCAGGGCGCGGTGGCGGAAGACGAGGTGATCCGCCTCGCGCTCGCCTGTGTGCAGGCGGGCGTGGACGAGGTCGGCCTGTCCGACACCACCGGCATGGCGAACCCGGCGCAGGTGCGGCGCCTGTTCACCCGGCTGCGCGCCGAGCTGGGCGAACGCGCCGGCGCGGCCCACATGCACAACACCCGCGGCCTGGGCCTGGCCAACTGCCTGGCCGCGTTCGACGTGGGCGTGCGCAGTTTCGACAGCTCGCTCGGCGGCCTGGGTGGCTGCCCCTACGCGCCCGGCGCCAGCGGCAATGTGGTCACCGAAGACCTGGTCTTCATGTTTGAAGCCATGGGCGTGGGCACCGGCCTCGACATCCAGCAACTCATCGCTGCCCGCGAACCGCTCAAGGCCGGCCTGCCCGGCGAACCGGTCTACGGCATGACGCCCGAGGCCGGACTGCCCAAGGGTTGGCGGGCCTGAACGTCGGTGCGGGCCGGCGTGCGCCTGTCGCTTTGGAGGTGGAAATACCCCCGGGGCTGGAATAGACTCTTCGTGGTGGGCGCGTGTTGTGCTCTCATGAACGGCATTTTTCAAGGAGGTAGGACATGACAACATCTCGATGGATGGTGGGTGGCGCGGCGTTGCTCGCGGCCCTGCTGGTGGCCGCTTGCGGCGGTGGTGGCGACAGTGACGGATATGGCGCGATTGCCGTGAGCAACTCCACCGGCCGGGTCGCCATCGCTTCCGAAGCATTGACGCAGTCGATCGCCAACGACGAAGCCCGCGACGAGTGCGACGCCGGCGACTGCACGGTGGTGCTCCAGTTCGAAGAGTGCGGCGCGATCTCGTCGGCCCGCACCAGCGGCGGCGCGTTTGTGTACGGTGTCGCTGCTGGCGGCACGGCGTTCGACGCGCAGACCGCGGCCAACAACGCGTGCACCGCCAAGGGCGGCGTGGGTTGCGCCACGATCCCCAACCTGCCGGCGCGGTGTAACTGAGGGTCGACCCACGGTGGCAGCTCGGCCACCGGCCCGTGCTGCCACCTTCCGATTCGCCTGGGGGGGCCTCCAGGCTTGAACTGGCAGTGAGGTGGTTTTGGTCAAAAATCCTCGCGTGAATGCCGTTGATTGCCCTCTTTCATTGAGGTAATCTGCGGTCCCATGGACAAGCTCAAGCAGCTCGAAACCTTTGCCTCCGTTGCCACCCGGGGCAGCCTGACCGCCGCCGCCAAGGCCGAAGGGGTGGCCCCAGCCATCATCGGCCGCCGGCTCGACGCGCTCGAAGCCAGGCTGGGCGTCAAGCTCATGGTGCGCACCACGCGGCGCATCACCCTCACGCACGAAGGCAGCGCCTTTCTCGAAGATTGTCAGCGCCTGCTGACCGACCTGGCCAACGCCGAAGCCAGCGTCAGCGCCGGCGGCGTAAAGGCCAGCGGGCACCTGCGCATCACCGCGCCGGCCGGTTTCGGCCGCCGCCACGTGGCGCCGCTGGTGCCCCATTTCCGCGAGCGCCACCCCGAGGTCACGCTGTCGCTCAACCTCAGCGACCGGGTGGTCGATGTGGCGGGCGAGGGCTACGACTGCGCCGTGCGCGTGGGCGACCTGCCCGACTCCTCGCTGGTCAGCGTGCGCCTGGCCGACAACCGGCGCCTCTGTGTGGCCACGCCGAAATACCTGCAGCAACACGGCCGCCCGCAGACCCCCGCCGACCTCACGCGGTTTGACTGCCTGGTGCTCAGCAGCGACGCCTCGCAGACCCGGGGCTGGGCGTTCTCGATGCCGGCCAGCGCCTCGGCCGCCGACGGCGCGGAGCGCGAGATCGTGCACCTGCGCCCGGGCGGCCCGCTCGATTGCAGCGACGGCCAGGTCTTGCACGAGTGGTGCCTGGCCGGCTACGGCATCGCCTGGCGCAGCACCTGGGAAGTCGAGGCCGACATCGCCGCCGGCCGCCTGGAGGCCGTGCTCGAAGACCATGCCGCGCCGCCCAACGGCATCTACGCCCTGTTTCCCCAGCGCAAGCACCTCGCGCTCCGGGTGCGGCTGTGGATCGATTTCCTGAAGCACCATTACGGCCAGGCCGACTTCTGGGCCGGGGCGGGCCGGTCGTAGCCGCGTGAACCGGGCGCGCAGGGTGGCGCCCTTGCGTCTCAGTGCGGCGCACATTTGGCGGTACATTGCAAATCTGGCAGGGACGCCACCGAGCTGGTGTGACCGTCCCGTTGCTTTCACAACAGGGGTAAACATGAACCGAATGAGCAGGTGGCTGCTGGTGTTGACGGCGGCGGCGGTGGTTACCGCGTGTGGCGGTGGCGACGATGAGGAGGCGCTGCCGAGCGCGGCCGCGCTGTGCGGCAGCATCGGCCTGACGCCCAAGGTGCTCAACGGCGCCAACTGCGGCCAGCCCGAGCTGTCGCCGGTGATCCTGCTCAACGTGATCAGCGGTTCGGGCGGGGCGACGGTGTGTTCCGGCACGCTCATCGCGCCGAACAAGGTGCTGACCGCGGCCCATTGTCTGCCCGCCGGCACCAGCCGGGTGCTCGCCGGCCTCTGGGGCACGGACG
This sequence comes from Hydrogenophaga sp., assembly GCF_018780075.1. Classification (GTDB taxonomy): domain Bacteria; phylum Pseudomonadota; class Gammaproteobacteria; order Burkholderiales; family Burkholderiaceae_C; genus Hydrogenophaga. The sequence continues at coordinate 17,062 of NZ_JADMKB010000109.1, read as the reverse complement.
GCACCGTCGTGGGCATCCGTGCCAGCAGCTGGGCGGTGCATCCGCAGTACCAGCGGGGCGCGTCGGTGCTGGTGAACGACGCGGCCGTGGTGGTGCTGCCCCGCGGCCTGCCCAACCCGACCATGGGCGTGCTGGTGAGCGAGGCCTCGGCGCCCGGCCAGTCGGTGTTTGTCTCAGGCTGGGGCGCGCCGGGCTTCGAACTCGCGGTGGGCTATGCCCGCCTGACCAAGGTCAACGACACCAGCGTGGGCTATGTCTACGAAGGCAAGCTGAGCAACACCTGCAACGGTGACTCCGGCGGGCCCGCCTACCGCGCGATCGGCGGGCGCCAGGGCGTGGTGGGCATCACCTCGTCGGGCACGGTGGCCGACTGCGGCGCGGGCGACGAATCGCTGTACACCAACGTGCAGAGCCCGTCGGTGATCAATTTCATCCGCGCCCAGGCGCCCGAAGCGGCCTACTTCTGAGCGGCCATCGGTTCAACAACAACAACGACAACAGGGAAGTTTCCATGCGAAGAGGGAGAAGACGCGGCGTGCGGGCCGGGATGGTGGCTGCGTCGCTGGCGGCGGTGCTCGCGGGCTGTGGGGGTGGCGGCGGCCCCGAGCCGGTGAACCTGGACCCCACGGCGCTGTGCAACAGCGCGGGCGCCCAGCCCAAGGTGGTCAACGGTGCTTCGTGCGTTTCGTTCACGAGCACGCCCGTGGTGTTCCTGCTGATTGCCCGCAAAGGGGGCAGCCGGGTGGCGTGTTCGGGCACCCGCATATCGCCCACCCATGTGCTCACGGCGGCCCATTGCCTGAGCGGGGATCCGGTGGGGGTCGCCGTGGCCAATTTCAAGTCAGACACCAGCGTCAAGGGGCTGTCCGCCAAGGGCTGGGTGTTGCACCCGGCCTACGACGGCTCGAAGGGGCCATTCCCGAACGACGTGGCCGTGGTCACCGTTCCCGCCGGCCTGCCCAATCCCACCATGCCCATTCTGGCCAGCCAGCCGGCAGCGGCCGGGCAGGCGGTGTCGTTTGCGGGTTGGGGTCAGCCCACGGGCGACCTGGCGGTGGGGTCTGCCAACCTGACCGAGGTCAACGCCCAGAGCCTGGGCTTCAAGTTTGACGGCAGCCAGAGCAGCACCTGCCCGGGCGATTCCGGCGGGCCGATGTACCGCATGCGGGAAGGGGGCGCGGCGGTGATCGGGGTGGCGTCCAGCGGCCCATCCTCCGCCTGCGGGGAAGCCGCCGCGGTGAACGCCTATTTCACCAACATCCAGACGCCCACGGTGCTGGAGTTCATCCGGGCCAACGCGCCGGGCGCTGTCATTCTTTGAGGGTGAGCGGCCGGTAGAGCGCTGGCCGGCGGTGCGGCAGCTGGCTGTGCCGCCGGGCCGACACCAGGTGGGACTTTGAGAGCGCGACCACGAGCAAGGTCTCATGCCGTCCGGCTGTCGCCATGGGTTCGCCCCGGGCGTTGGCCACCAGGCTCAGGCCCCCATAGCGGGTCGGGCCTTCGCTGCCGCAGGCGTTCGCATACGCCACATAGAGCCCGTTCTCGCAGGCGCGGGCCGGCACCAGAAGGTGCTGCACCTCGTCGAAGCCTTCCATGTTGGCGGTGGGCACGAGCACCGCGTCCGCGCCCTGCAGCGCGAGGCCGCGCACGGCTTCGGGGAACTCCACGTCGTAGCAGATCAGCAGGCCCAGGCACCAGCCGCGCCAGGTGAAGGCCTGCGAGGCGGCGTCGCCCGCGCTGAACTGCGTGCGGTCCAGGTCGCCGAACAGGTGGGTCTTGCGGTAGTTCATCAACCGCGCGCCGTCCGGGGCGATGACCTGTGCCGCGTTGAACGGCCGGCCGGCCGGGTTCTGCTCCGGATAGCCGTAGGCGATGGCGATGCCGTGGCGCTGCGCGATCGCGGCCACCGCCTGCGCCAGCGGGCCGTCGCGCGGCTCCGCGAGGGCCGCGACGCGCTCGGCACCGATGGCGTAGCCGGTGAGGCCCATTTCGGGCGCGATCAGCAGGTCCGCGCCTTGGGCGCGCGCCCGGGCGGCGGTGGCGTCCAGCCGTTGCAGCGCCTCGGCCGTGGTGGGCGCGTGGCCGGTCTGCCAGAGGGCGAGGGTCAGATCGAGCATGGTGCGATGGCCTTGTTTTGCCGCTGGGCCGCCCCAAGGCAAAACGCGCCCCCTCGGGGGTCAGCGACCCGCGCAGCGGTGGAGCGAGGGGGCATTTTCATTCTGGCAAGGCGATGGGGCCGATCTCGGGGAAGCGCTCGCCCGGCCCGGGGTTGTCGGCCGGGCACTGGCCGCCGAGCTGGTGGACGATGCCCCACACCGCGTTGAGCGAGGTCTGCACCGCGCCTTCGACCCAGGCGGGGGTGAACGACACGTCGTCGCCCGCGAGGAAGATGCCCCGTTCGGCGGCGGGCAATCCGTCCTGCATGAAGTGGCCGTACATGCGCTGGTTGTAGCGGTAGTGGCCGGGCAGGGCGCCCTTGAACGCACCGAGGAAATAGGGGTCGGCCTCCCAGGAGATGGTGATCGGGTCGCCGACGATGTGGCTGGCGATGTCCACGTCCGGGTAGATCTTGTTCAGCGCCGCCAGCGCCAGCTGCACGCGCTTTTCGGGGCTGTGCGGCAGCATCTTGAGGGCGTCGCTCATCCAGGCGTAGCTGAGGCAGATCACGGCAGGCCGGTCCGGCCCGTTGTCGAACAGGTAGGTGCCGCGCGTGAGCCGGTCGGTGAGCGTCATGCTCATGGTGTCGCGGCCGGTGGCGGGGTCCACGTCCTTCCAGAACGGGCGGTCGACCATGACGAAGGTCTTGCTCGACTGCATGTAGCGCGTGCGGTCCAGCGCCATCCACAGCTTCTGCGAGAACAGGCTTTCTTCGACCGCGATCTGCGTGGTGAGCAGCCAGCTCTGGCAGGTCACGAGCACGGCCGGGAAATGGCGCGTGGCGCCCCAGGTGTCGGTGACGGCGAGCCGGCCGTCCGCCGCGCGCGCGATGGCGGTGACGCCCGCGCGCGTGGCGCCGCCGTGCAGGCTCGCGAGCGAGGTGCCCGCCGGCCAGTGGGTGATCTGCCGGGGCGCGTGCGCCCACAGGCCCAGTGGCACCTGCTGCACGCCGCCCACGATCAGGTGCTGGTCCTCGTCGCAACCCGTCAGCACCACGCGCAGGATCTCCAGCATGGTGTTGGGAAAGTCCGAGTCCCAGCCGCCGGTGCCGAAGCCCACCTGGCCGAACACTTCGCGGTGGCGGAACGACAGCTTTGAGAACGCTTGTGACTGTGCGATGAAGTCGTAAAACGTGCGGTCGTCCCACAGCGGGACGAGGCGGTCCCACAAGGCTTTCAGGCGCGGCACGTCGCGCTGGCGCAGCGCCTGCTGCAGGTCGCCGAAGCCCAGCTCGGCGAGCGCCTCGCTCCAGGCGTCGGCCACCTCGGTGAACAGCGGCGGCAGCTCGGCCAGCGAGCGCGCGTAGTGCGTCTGGCCTTCGAGGTCGATCACCGTGCTGCCGGCCGCGGGTGTGAGCGGGTTGGGGAAGGGCTGGGTCTGCAGGCCGAGCAGGTGCACGTAGTGGTAGAAGGCCGTGCCCGATGCCGGGAAGCGCATGCCGCCCAGTTCTGCGATCACACCCTGCCCACCCTCAAAGGGTTGCGAGCGCAGCCGCCCGCCCATGCGCGAGGCCTCGTAGACCACGGGCTTCAGGCCCAGCTTCATGAGCTCATAGGCCGCCACCAGCCCGGCAATGCCCGCGCCCACGACGGCCACCTCGGTGCCGTGCGCACTGGCCGGCAAGGTGGCCAGGCCCTGCGGGTGTTTCAGCCAGTCGTCGAAGGCAAACGGGAAGTCCGGACCGAAGATCGTGACGGGGGCGGTGGCGGGGCGGGTGTGGGTCATGAGGGTCAACCTTGGATGCAGCGATCGTTTCTTCCCAGGCACGCAACGGGTGAAGTGCCTGGTGCCGGAACACCGCGGAACCGGCTCCGCCGGGCCGCTGGTGTTGCCCCCTTGAGGGGGTGACGCGCGAAGCGCGGCGCGGGGGTGGGTCAGAACAGGCTGGCGATGAGCCAGCCGGCCGTGCCCCACATCATGAGAGCGACGACGCCGTCCAGCAAGCGCCAGAGGTGCAGCGAATTGAGCCGGCGGCCGAGCCAGAAAGCGGCGACACCCAGCAGCAGGAACCAGACCAGCGAGCCGGTGGCCGCGCCCAGGCCGAACGCCGTGCTGCCTTGCCCGTAGGCCAGCGAGGCCGTGCCGATCAGCACGGCGGTGTCGAGCCAGGCGTGCGGGTTGAGCCACGAGAACGCGAGTGCCGACAGGATGGCCTGGCGCTGCGTCACCGGGGTGGGGGCTTGGCGGGCCTGGCTGTCGTCACCGTTCAGCGCGGCCAGTGCCTGCGGCTTCAGGAAGCGCTGAAACGCCTGCCAGCCGTACACGCCGAGAAACAACACGCCCGCGCCCACCAGTGCGCCGAGCATCTTGTCGGAGAGGCCGCCGAGCTGGGCCAGGCCGAGCACGCCCAGGCCGATGAGCGCCACGTCGGCCAGCACGCACACGGCCACGGTGAGCCACAGGTGCTGGCGCTGCAGGCCCATGCGCAGCACGTGCGCGTTCTGCGGGCCGATCGCCATGATGAGCGACATGCTCAGCAGCATGCCGGCGGAGAAGGTGGGGAAGGCGAGGACCATGGGGGCTCCGGGAAAGCGTGTGTGACAGGTGTTGTCTGGAAGAACTGGCCGCCAGTGTGCGCTGTTGGCTCCTATATTTAAATGAAGTTAATTTAAACTCTGATCACTCAATAAAAACTTGATCGAATCATGCTCGACGCCCGCCAACTCGACGCCCTCGCCGCCGTGATCGAACACGGCGGCTTTGGCCCGGCCGCGCAGGCGCTGAACCTCACGCTCGCCGCGGTGTCGCTGCGCATCAAGGCGCTGGAAGAAGGGCTGGGCCAGCGCCTGCTGGTGCGCGGCAAGGCGGTGCGCGCCACGGCGGCCGGCCAGGCGCTGCTGGCGCATGTGAAGCAGCTGCGATTGATGGAGGCCGATCTGCTGGGCGGGCTGCAGGGTGCCGGGTCGATAGACGGCGCGCGCTGGCAGAACCTGAGCGTGGCGATCAACGCCGATTCGGTGGCGAGCTGGTTCCTGCCCGGTGTGGCGCCGCTGCTGCAGCGCCATCGGCTGTTGTTGGAGATCGTGATCGACGACCAGGACCACACCCACGACGCATTGAAAAGCGGTGACGTGGTCGGCTGTGTGACCACGCTGGCCCAGCCCATGCGCGGCTGTGTGGCCGAGCCGCTGGGCGTGATGCGCTACCGCTGCGTGGCCGCGCCCGAGGTGGTGCAACGCTGCACCACGCCGCGCGGCGCCGTGTCACCCCATCAGCTGCTGGCCCACCCGGCCATCATCTTCAACCGCAAGGACGCGCTGCAGGACGCGTTTCTCGAACAGCACTTCGGCCTGAAGCAGCCCCACTACCCGCGCCACTACACCCCGGCGGTGGACGCCTTCGAGCGCGCGATCGAGCTGGGGCTGGGCTGGGGCATGGTGCCGGAGCAGGACCTGACCGGCCGGCCGGGACTGCAGGAGGTGCTGCCCGGCGCCACGGTGGACGTGGTGTTGTACTGGCAACACTGGGAGCGGGAGCCGGTGTCGGCGCAGCGGCTGACGGCGGCGGTCAAAACAGCGGCGCATGCCAGTCTGCCGCCGGTTTCAAAGGGTTGACGAGCAAAGGGGTTTTGCCAGGCTTGTCTCCGGAGCACGTGCCTTGCCCAGGACACACCGTGGAACCGGCTTCGCCGGGCCACTGGTGGGGTCCCCCCTCAGAGGGGGGGAAGCCGCGAAGCGGCGCAGGGGGGTCAACCTTTCAAGCAACTGCTCATGAACGCCTTGCGCTCGTCGCCCTTCAGGGTCTTGGCCTTGGGATCGGCGTTGCAGGTCTTCATCTTGTTCTGCTGGCTGGTGGCGCCGACAGCGGTGTCGCCGCTCAGGCAAGACTTCATGAAGGCCTTGCGCGCGTCGCCCTTGAGGGTCTTGGCCTGCGTGTCGGCGTTGCAGGTTTTCATGCGGTTCTGCTGGGCGGACGGTGCTTTCTCAGCGGCGGCTGGGGCCGCGGCAGCGGCGGCAGCGGGTGCCGCCGGAGTTGCGGCAACAGCCGGGGTGGCCTTGGCCGGGGCTGCCGCAGGTGCAGCGGCAGCGGCTGGCGCGGCTGCTTTGGCGGGTGCTGCGGTGGCAGCAGGGGCGGCGGTTTGGGCCAGGGCCATGGACAAAGAGCCGGCCAGCGCGATCAAGGTGATGAGTTGTTTCATGAAGTTTCTCTGGTTTGAACGGTGCCCCGGATGTCGGGAGCGCCTCGCCCGGTGCCGGGCCCGTTGAACATACCGCATCCGGCCTCGCCGCCCCTGACAGGCCACCCCCGTAAAATCCCGCCCCATGCTCTCAGTCAAACAAGAATTGCTCAGCGGCCTGGCCGCCGGGCTGGAAACCCTGTCCCCCGGCGCGGGCGCCCGCGCGGCCTTTGAATCACCCAAGGTGGCCGCACACGGCGATTTCGCCTGCACCGCGGCCATGCAGCTGGCCAAGCCGCTCAAGCTCAACCCCCGCCAGCTGGCGGAAACCCTGCGCGCCACCCTGCTGGCCCAGCCGGCGTACCAGCGGTGGGTGTCCGACGTCGACATCGCCGGCCCGGGCTTCATCAACATCCGGCTCAAGCCTGCGGCGAAGCAGCAGACCGTGCGTGAAATCCTCGACGCCGCGGCGGCGTTCGGGCAGCAGCCGAGCAACGGCCAGCGCCTGATGGTTGAGTTCGTCTCGGCCAACCCCACCGGCCCGCTGCACGTGGGCCACGGCCGCCAGGCCGCGCTGGGCGACGCCATCTGCAGCCTGTACCAGACCCAGGGCTGGGACGTGCACCGCGAGTTCTATTACAACGACGCGGGCGTGCAGATCGGCACCCTGGCCCATTCCACGCAGCTGCGTGTCAACGGTTTCAAGCCGGGTGACGAGTGTTGGCCCACCGACCCCGAGAACCCGGCCAGCAAGGGGTTCTACAACGGCGACTACATCCAGGACATCGCCAACGATTTCCTGGCGAAGAAAACCGTCAAGTCCGACGACCGCGAATTCACCGCCAGCGGCGACGTGAACGACCTCGACGGCATGCGCCAGTTCGCGGTGGCCTACCTGCGCCACGAGCAGGACCTGGACCTGCAGGCCTTTGCCGTCAAGTTCGACCACTACTACCTGGAGTCCAGCCTGTACACCAGCGGCCGCGTCGCAGCCACGGTGCAGAAACTGATCGACGCCGGCAAGACCTACGAGCTCGACGGCGCGCTGTGGCTCAAGTCCACCGAGTACGGCGACGACAAGGACCGTGTCATGCGCAAGGGGGACGGCTCGTTCACCTACTTCGTGCCCGATGTGGCCTACCACATCGCCAAGTGGGAGCGCGGTTTCACCAAGGTCATCAACATCCAGGGCACCGACCACCACGGCACCATCGCCCGCGTGCGCGCCGGGCTGCAGGCGGCGGGTGTCGGCATTCCCGCCGGCTACCCCGACTACGTGCTGCACACCATGGTGCGCGTGGTGCGCGGCGGCGAAGAGGTGAAGATCAGCAAGCGCGCCGGCAGCTACGTGACCCTGCGCGACCTGATCGAATGGACCAGCAAGGACGCGGTGCGTTTCTTCCTGCTCAGCCGCAAGCCCGACACCGAATACACCTTCGACGTCGATCTGGCCGTGCAGAAGAACAACGACAACCCGGTGTATTACGTGCAGTACGCCCACGCGCGCATCTGCTCGGTGCTCGCGGCCTGGGGCGGCGATGTGGCGACGCTGAAGGACGTGGACCTCGCGCCGCTGGACAGCCCGGCGGCGCAGGCGCTCATGCTGCTGCTGGCCAAGTACCCGGCCATGCTCAGCGACGCCGCGCGCGACTTCGCGCCGCACGACGTGACCTTCTACCTGCGCGAACTGGCCGCGAGTTACCACAGCTACTACGACGCCGAGCGCATCCTGGTGGACGACGAGGCCGTGAAAAAGGCCCGCCTGGCGCTGGTCGCGGCCACCGCACAGGTATTGCACAATGGTTTGGCGGTGCTCGGCGTGAGCGCACCGCAAAAGATGTGAATTGAAAGCACCCATGAAACTTCAAGCTACGCAGGCGAGAAAGCACCACGGCGGCACCCTCACGGGTTTCGTGGTCGGCCTGCTCGTCGGTCTGGGCGTGGCCCTGTCGGTGGCGGTGTACGTCACCCGCGTGCCCGTGCCGTTCGTGGACCGGGGCGTGTCGCGCAAACCGGCGCAGGACGCGGCCGAGGCCGAGCGCAACAAAGGCTGGAACCCGAACGCCGGCCTGGCGGGCAAACCCGCGCCGTTGCCCCCTCCCCCCGCGGCGCCCGAACCGTCCACGGAAGCGCCGACGCCGCCCGTCAGCGACCCGGCCACCACCAAAGCAGAACCGGCCAAGCCCGGCGCCACCAAACCCGCCGCCGATGACCTGGCCAAGCCCGCCGCCGATCCGCTGGGCGACCTGATGAAATCCAAGACGGGTGCTGCCGCCGACCCGGCTGCGGCGGGCGCCGATCCGTTCGCGTATTTCGTCCAGGCCGGGGCCTTCCGATCACCGGAAGAGGCGCAGGCCCAGAAGGCGCGCCTGGCGATGCTGGGCATGGACGCCAGCGTCAGCGAGCGCGAGCAGGCGGGGCGCACCGTGTACCGCGTGCGCATGGGCCCCTTCGGCCAGAAGTCGATGGCCGACGCCACCCGCGAGCAGCTGGAGGTCAACGGGGTGGAGGCCGCGCTGGTGCGTGTGCAGCGCTGAGCGCTGGTGTGCCTTTTTGCGGAACTTTTCACTTTGACCAGAGCCCCAACTCACCCTTTCAAGGAGTTTGACCACATGGACCGTCGAGTTTTTTCCCGCAGCCTGTTCTCTGTCGGCGCGGCCGCAGCGGCTGGCATGAGTCTGACGCCCGCGCTCGCCCAGCGTGTCGCGTTCCAGGAGGGCAAGGACTTTGTGCGCCTGGCCAAGCCCGCGCTGACCGAATCGCCCGCCGGGCAGGTCGAGGTGGTGGAGTTTTTTGCCTACAGCTGCATCCACTGCTTCAACTTCGAGCCGGTCTTCAACGAATGGGTCAAGCGCAAACCGGCCCACGTCAATGTGCGCCGCATGCCGGTGGCCTTCAACCAGAACTTCGTGCCGATGCAGCGCCTGTATTTCACGCTGGAAGCCATGGGCCTGGTCGACAAGCTGCACGAGAAGGTGTTCAAGGCGATCCACGAAGAGCGCCTGCCGCTGACCACCGCGCCCGCCATCCTGGCCTGGGTGGAAAAGCAGGGCGTGAACCGCGACCAGTTCACCGGCATCTTCAACGGTGCCGCGGCCAAACTGGGTGAAAAGGCGATCGGCCTTCAGGACGCCTACCAGGTGGAAGGCACGCCCGCGCTGGGCGTCGCCGGGCGTTTCTACGTGGGCGGTCAGGGCCCGCGCACCCTGCTGGTCGCCGACACGCTGATCGCCGAGGTTCGCAAGGGCTGAGCTTTTCGGTCCACGCGCACAAGGCCCGCTCTCTGCGGGCCTTGTGCTTTCAGGCGGGGAACAAACTCACGCCGAGGCAACGAAACGTGTTTTGCACCGCTACAATGAATGCAAGATTTGTGCCCTACCCAAAGCCATGCCCCCACACACCACGCCTCACCGTCCCCTCGCCTGGTTGTTTGTCGCGGTCCTCGCGCTGACGTTGTCCGCCGCTGCCCGGGCGGAAAAAGCCGACAAAGACAAACCCATGAACGTGGAGGCCGATGCCCTTCGCTATGAAGACACGCGACAGACCAGCGTGTTCACGGGCAACGTGGTGCTCACCAAGGGCACCATCGTCATGCGTGGCGCCAAGATGGACGTGCGTCAGGACCCCCAGGGCAGCCAGTTCGGTCTGCTCGTGGGCACGCCCGAGAAGCCCGGCTTCTTTCGCCAGAAGCGCGAGGGTCTGGACGAGTGGATCGAGGGCGAGGGCGATCGCATCGAGTACGACAGCAAGGCCGAAACCGTGCTGTTCACCGGGCGGGCCGTGTTGCGCCGTTACCGCGGCACCCAGCTCAACGACGAGAGCGTGGGCAGCCAGATCCTCTACAACAGCCTGACCGAGGTGTTCACCGTCAAGGGCGGCGACGCCAGCCGCACCGCCGCCAACCCCACCGGCCGCGTGCGGGCCATGCTCACCCCGATTCCGGACGCACCGGCCGCCAACGCGCCCGCGCCCGTGCCCACCGATCCGGCCAAGCTGCGCCCGAGCGGCAAGATCACCGAGCCCCGCAAGTGACGGAGACGGTTTCCAGCCCACAGGGTGGGATGGCGTCGAACAGCCGCCTGGAAGTTCGGGGCCTCAAGAAGTCCTATGGCAGCCGCAAGGTGGTCAGGGACGTGTCACTGTCGGTGAACAAAGGCGAGGTCGTGGGGCTGCTCGGCCCCAACGGCGCGGGCAAAACCACCTCGTTCTACATGATCGTGGGCCTGTTGCGCGCGGACGGCGGTGAAATCCTGCTCGACGGACAACGCATCGAAGCCCTGCCCATCCACCGCCGTGCCCGCCTCGGCCTGGGGTATCTGCCGCAAGAGGCGTCGATCTTCCGCAAGCTCACGGTCGCGCAAAACGTGCGCGCCGTGCTGGAACTGCAGCACGGACCCGACGGGAATCCGCTGCGTGAAGCCGAGATCACCAGCCGGCTCGACGAGCTGCTCAAGGACCTGCGGGTGGACCACCTGCGCGACTCGCCCGCCCCCTCGCTGTCGGGCGGCGAGCGCCGGCGCGTCGAGATCGCGCGCGCGCTGGCCACGCGGCCTCGCTTCATCCTGCTCGATGAACCCTTTGCGGGCATCGACCCGATCGCGGTGCTGGAGATCCAGCACATCATCGGTTTTCTGAAGGCGCGTGGCATCGGGGTGCTGATCACCGACCACAACGTGCGCGAGACGCTGGGCATCTGCGACCACGCCTTCATCATCAGCGACGGCCACGTGCTGGCCAGCGGCACGTCCGCCGAGATCGTCGAAAACGCCGAGGTGCGCCGCGTGTACCTCGGTGAAAACTTCCGCATGTGATGGCCTGTTTGTCGCACACGCCCTGTTGGCCGGGAGAGGCTTTGCTGGCCTGGGCACCCGAGGAACCGGCTTTGCCGGGCGTCAGGGTGCGCCCTCCTCAAGGGGGGACGCGCGAAGCGCTGCGGGGGGGGCTCCCGTCTTGAAACAAGGTCTGTCGCTGCGCGTCTCGCAGCACCTCGCACTCACGCCCCAGCTGCAGCAGTCGATCCGCCTGTTGCAGTTGTCCACGCTGGAAATGGCGCAGGAGGTCGAGCAGATGCTCGACGAAAACCCGTTCCTGGAGCGTGGTGAAGAAACGGCCGAGCGCGAAGACTTTGGCCTGGCGCAGACCGATGCGCCGGTCAGCGTGGCCGAGCAGATCGCCGATGCGGCCTCGCCCGTGAGCGAAGCGCCCGCCACCGAGTTCGACAGCCGCGGGTCAGGCGCCGACAGCGCGCCGTCCGAGAGCGCCCCGGCCGACGATCTGGAGAGCCGGCTCGAAGGCGCCAGCCCGGTCGAAGAGAGCTGGGAAGGCGACGGCACCGTCGAGATGGCGCCCGACGACAGCGAGTGGGGTGGCGACGCCCCGGCGCGCAACAACAGCTCCTCCGGCGAAGACGACGAAACCGCCAGCGCGGCCGATCTGGCCCGCGTGCCCGTGAGCCTGCAGGACCACCTGCATGACCAGGCGCGCTGCCTGCGCCTCTCCGACGAAGACCGCGCCGCCCTGTATTTCCTGATCGAGTCGCTCAACGACGACGGATACCTCGAAGACCGCATGGTCGACCTGGCGCGGGCCTGGTGGCAGCTGTCTGCCTCGCCCGTGTCCCACGCCGAGCCGGCTTTTGAGGTCATCGAGGCCATTGAGGGCCGCCTCAACACCGCGCTGCAATGGCTGCAGCAGATGGAGCCCGCCGGTGTCGGCGCGCGCGACCTGGGCGAATGCCTGCGCCTGCAGATCCTGGAGTTGCGCAACACACCGGCCGCGCGTGCGGCGCTCGCCATCTGCAGCCAGTCGCTGGAGCTGATGGCCAAGCGCGACGTGAAGCGGCTCTGTGGCCTCTGCGGCCTGGACGACGAGGCCGTGCGCTCGGGGCTGTCGCTGATCGCCCGGCTGGAGCCCAAGCCGGGCCGCCGCTTCGTGGACGTCGAGCGCAACGTGGTCGTGCCCGACGTGATCGTCACGCGCGCCGGCCGGGGCTTCAAGGTGACCCTCAACGCCGAGGTCATGCCGCGCCTGCGCGTGCACGACGTGTACGCCAACGCCATGCGCGGCAACCGCGGAGGCCGCGACAACGGCGGCGAAGCCGGCCACGCCGCGATGCAGCAGCGCCTGCAGGAAGCGCGCTGGTTCATCAAGAACATCCAGCAGCGTTTCGACACCATCCTGCGCGTCTCCAGCGCCATCGTCGAACGCCAGCGCAACTTCTTCATGCACGGCGAGCTCGCCATGCGCCCGCTGGTGTTGCGCGAGATCGCCGACGAGCTGGGCCTGCACGAGTCCACCATCAGCCGCGTGACCACCGCCAAGTACATGAGCACGCCCTTCGGCACCTACGAGCTGAAGTACTTCTTCGGCTCCAGCCTCGGTACCGAGACCGGCGGCAACGCGTCGAGCACCGCGGTGCGTGCGCTGCTCAAGCAGTTCATCGCGGCCGAAGAGGCGGCCAAGCCGCTCTCCGACAACCAGCTCTCCGACCTGCTCAAGGAGCAGGGCATCGAGTGTGCGCGCCGCACCGTGGCCAAGTACCGCGAGGCGCTGCGCATCGCACCGGCGAATTTGCGCAAAGCGCTGTGAACACCCCCTGCGCCGCTTCGCGTCTCCCCCCTCAAGGGGGGCCGCACCCGCGGCCTGGCAAAGCCAGTTCCGTGGTGCGTGCTGGAAGCTGGCGCGCGTGATTGCCACCAGCGGACGCACCCGCGCTCAACATCTGTACTTCCCGTGAACCAACTCAAACTCTTCCTCCCCTGCGCCGCCGGCGTCGAGGACATGCTGGCCGACGAGGTGCAGCGCATCACCAGCGAGCCGCTGGCCTTCAAGGCACGTGGTGGTGTGGGCGTCAAGGCCTCGTGGCGCGATGCCATGCGCCTGAACCTGCACAGCCGACTCTCTCAACGGGTGTTGGTGCAGCTGTGGCACGGCGGCTACCGCAGCGAGCAGGACCTCTACAACGCGGCCAGCGAGATCGCCTGGGAAATCTGGTTCACGCCGAAGCAGACCATCAAGGTCGAGATCACGGCGCAGCACAGCCCGCTCACCAGCCTCAACTTCGCCGCGCTCAAGATCAAGGACGCGATCTGTGACCGCTTCCGCGACAAGCGCGGCGAGCGCCCCAGTGTGGACACCACCTGGCCCGACGTGCGCATCTACGCCCACCTCACCACCGAGGAACTCACGCTCTACATCGACACCTCGGGCGAGCCGCTGTTCAAGCGCGGCTGGCGCGAAGACAAGGGCGACGCGCCGCTGAAGGAAACCCTGGCCGCGGCCATGATCGCCGCCACTGGCTGGAACGGCGGCGAGGCCGACTCGCTGGACGCCATCACCCCGCTGTACGACCCCTGCTGCGGCAGCGGCACGGTGGTGATCGAGGCCGCGCAGATCGCGCTCAACATCCCGCCGGGCATGCTGCGCCGCTTCGCGTTTGAAAAGATGCTGCCCTTCCAGCCCCACGTGTGGACCGCCATCCAGGACGAAGCCGAGCGCGGCATGCGCGACTGGCCCGAGGGCCACGCGCCCATCGTGTTCGGCAGCGACGTGTCGTTCCGCATGGTCGATTTCGCGCAGCGCAACGCCGAGCGCGCGGGCGTGGCGCAGGCGGTGGAGTTGCGCGGTGGCGACGCGCTGCAGCGCATGCCGCCCACGCAGACGCCGGGCCTGATGCTGCTCAACCCGCCGTATGGCGAGCGCATCGCCGCGGCCGGTGTGGCGGGTGAGAATGCGAGCGCCCGCGCCCAGCGCATGGAGCCGCGCGCCCCGCGCGTCTTCACCACCGGCAAGGCCGCGCCCCCCGCACCCGGCCTCGGCCGCGAGAGCGCGCAGATGAGTGACGGCGGCGACGGCAGCGAGTTCTTCCAGCAGCTCGCCGCCCACTGGAAAAGCCACTACGCCGGCTGGAGCGCCTGGCTGCTCACGCCGGACCTCAAGCTGCCCGGCAAGATGCGTTTCAAGGAATCGCGCCGCGTGCCGCTGTGGAACGGCCCGATCGAATGCCGCCTGTTCCGCTTCGACTTGACGGCGCGCCGCGCGCCGCAGGCATGAAGCACCCCCGCCGCGCTCCGCGCGACCCCCTCAAGGGGGCGGCACTGGCGGCCCGGCAAAGCCGGTTCCGCGGTGCCCCTGGGTTCGGGAACTTCGCCCCGGCGGACCGGTCTGCGAGCCTCTGACCCATGACCGCCCTCGTGCTGGTGCTCGACACCAACGTCGTGCTCGACCTCTTCGTCTACGAAGACCCGGCCACTGTGCCGCTGCGCGCGGCGCTGGCCGAGCCGCAGACCCGCTGGCTGACCACGGCGGTGATGCGAGAGGAACTGCGCCGCGTGCTGGCCTACCCGCAGGTGGTCAAGCGCCTGAACGCCCGGGCGCTGATGGCCGATGCCGTGCTTGCCAGTTTCGACGCCTGCGCGCAGCTGGTGGACATCGCCCCCAAAGCGCCTTACACCTGCAAAGACGCCGACGACCAGCAGTTCATCGACCTCGCCGTGGCGCACCGCGCCGCGCTGCTGAGCAAAGACAAGGCCGTGCTCTGCATGACCAAACGGCTGGCCACGCTTGGCGTGGCCGTGAGCCGCCAATGGGCGCCCGTCGCCATTCAATCCACACCAACCACCGCATGAAACCCCTCATTCGCGCCTTCTTCAAAACCGTGCGCGCCGTGCTCGGCCCGTTCATGCTGCTCAAGGAACGCCTCACCCAGCCGCGCGGCATGGTGCGCGAGTCCGCCGCGCAAACCGCGGTGAACCTGCAGTGCCAGAACCTGGCGCTCTACCAGTTCAGCACCTGCCCGTTCTGCATCAAGGTGCGGCAGGAAATGCGCCGCCTCTCGCTGCCCATTCAGCAGCGCGACGCCCAGCACAACGCGGCGAACCGCAGCGAGCTGCTGCAAGGCAGCGGCGCCACCAAGGTGCCCTGCCTGAAGATCACCGACGCGGCGGGCCAGAGCCAGTGGCTGACCGATTCGGCCGCGATCATCGGCTACCTGCGCGGGCGCTTCGCCGCGGCTTGATCCTGCGAGGCCGGGCTCAGCTCGGCAGCAAACCCGCGCTCACCTCGGCCGCGTCCGGCCGCTCAAACACCGTGTTGTGCCGCTCCGTCAGCGGCCCGCCGCCCGGCACGGTTTCGCCCTGCGCGGTGCTGCCCACGGCCTTGAACTTCCACACCGCACCGATGCGTTTGAGGTAACCCACGGGCTGACCGGCGGCGTCCAGCACGGCGAACACGCCCTCGTTCACCGGGTGCAGGCTCAGCGGGCCAGGGACTGTCTCCGGTGCGCTCATGCCGGTGTCCTCACGCCCGCGCGCACGCCCGGCAGCGGCTGGGCTGCCAGGGCATCGGCACGCTCGCGCCGCTCGCTCAGGATGCGGCCGAGGTTGCCCTCGATCCAGTCGGCCAGGCCCTCCACCTGCCGCGCCACCTCCACGCCCATCGGCGTGAGGCGGTAGTCCACGTGCGGCGGCACGACAGGGTATTGCGTGCGCAGCACAAAACCATCGCCCTCCAGCCACTGCAGCGTCTGCGCCAGCATCTTCTCGCTCACGCCGCCGATCTTGCGGCGCAGGTCGCTGAAGCGGTGCGTGCCCGCCAGCAGCGCCACCAGCACCAGCACGCCCCAGCGGCTCGTCACGTGCTGCAGCACGGCGCGCGAAGGGCACTCGGCCGCGAACAGCTCGCCGCGCTCCATCAGCGCGGCGATGGCCGGGGCTTCGGCGTTCAAGGCCGGTTCGTGGGTGTTCATGAGGTACTTACCTTTATGTGCGTACTTACTAAAAGTTTGCTTGACCGGTATTCTCCGCTCCTCAGTTCATCCCCACAAGGAGTTTTCCATGATTGCCATCACCGGCGCCACCGGCCAGCTCGGCCGCCTCGTCATCCAGAACCTGCTCAAGACCGTGCCCGCCGCCCAGATCGTGGCCGCCGTGCGCAGCCCCGAAAAAGCCGCCGACCTCGCCGCCCTCGGCGTGCAGGTTCGCCAGGCCGACTACGCCCAGCCCGCCACGCTTGAAGCGGCCTTCCAGGGCGTGGACAAGCTGCTGCTCATCTCGTCCAGCGAAGTTGGCCAGCGCGCCCCGCAACACGCCGCCGTCATTGCCGCCGCCCAGAAAGCCGGCGTGAAGCTGCTCGCCTACACCAGCATCCTGCGCGCCGACAGCTCGCCGCTCGGCCTGGCCGCCGAACACAAGGAGACTGAAGCCATGCTGCGCGCTTCGGGCCTGCCCCATGTGCTGCTGCGCAACGGCTGGTACACCGAGAACTACACCGCCAGCGTGCCCGCCGCGCTGCAATACGGCGCCGTCATGGGCAGTGCCAAAGACGGTCGCATCGCCTCCGCCGCCCGGGCCGACTACGCGGCCGCCGCGGCCGCCGTGCTCACGAAGGACGGCCAGGCCGGCCAGGTGTACGAACTCGCTGGCGACACCGCCTACACCCTGAGCGAACTCGCCGCCGAGATCGCCCTGCAGTCCGGCAAGCCCGTGGTCTACAACGACCTGCCCGAAGCCGCCTACGCCGCCGCGCTGGTGCAAGTGGGCCTGCCCGAAGGCTTCGCCGCGCTGCTGGCCGATTCCGACGTGGGCGCCTCGAAAGGCGGCCTGTTCGACGACGGTCGCCAACTCAGCCAGCTCATCGGCCGCCCGACCACGCCGCTGGCGGAGGTGGTGAAAGCGGCGTTGGCGGGCTGACCGCTGCGGCACAGCCGGCCCGCCTCAGGCGACGCTAAAAGCGTCCAGCGGGCTGGCCGCGCTGCCGGCAGCCACCTTCAGCACAGGCGTGTAGATCTTG
>NZ_JADMKB010000163.1 GCF_018780075.1 Hydrogenophaga sp. | reverse complement strand
TCAAACCCAATCCGGATGAACACCGGATACAACCTATTGAAGCTTCACAGCTAGGGCTTGTCCAGTGGAGGCCGCAGAACCGTTGTTGCCCAATCTGCTGGCTTTGCCCCCAAGGTCCGTGGACGTTGGGCGCTTGCACGGAAGGGTCAGGACCCGGAGATGCAGCGTTCGTAAAGGCGGAGCGACTCCTCGAACATCGGCAACGCACCGGGGATCGCGGCCATCGGCTGCAGATGGCTGCGGAAGACCGCCACCAAACGATGCAGGATGCTCTCAACGATCTTCAAACCGTGGGGTGTCACCCGGATCAGGTAGCCCCGGCGATCACCTGGATCATCAATCCTCTCAGCCAGGTCCTGCTTGGTGAGCTGGTCGATGCGGTAGGTGACCGTGCCCGACGTGATGCTGTGCATCTTGAGAATGTCGGTCGGCCGCATGGCGTAGGGGGGGCCCACGCGACGCAATGCCATCAACAACAGCATTTCATTGAGCCGGATGCCAGCGGCCTCGCATTCCTTCAACAACAGCTCGTCGATCAACATGGCGACCCGACGGACGCGGATGCCGAGCGCGAGGGCCGCGATGTCCTCGCCAGCGAACTGCTTTTGCCACTGGGAAACCAAGACGTCCGAGTTGCCCTGGAGGGGATCTGCTTGCACGTCTGAGGCGTTCGCGGTGAGCGTTCTGGACATGTGCTCCAGCAAATCCCCGAGTGCCGTCGCCGACGCTTGGGGCGTGATCTTCGCTGTCGATTTTTTCTTTGTTGCCATGTACTTGCCTCGGTATTGGGGGCTCCGTATGGGGTTGAGTATGCGGGTTTTCCAGTATCTTGAAGTTAAAGATACTTGATACTCTTTGCACTTACCGCCGAAGACCGGCCTGTGTGCGTGAGGAATGTATGAAGAGCATCTCGAACGTTGGCGCATCCCCACACAAGGGGTGCTTTCGTCACCATGGTCACCATGGTCACCATGTACCTGGTCATTCGAGCGACATGCTTGTCGGCGACCTGGGCCTCTGATCGTGTTCCATTGGCTCTTGAACACTGCCAACGCGTGGTCCCTGCTCCTGGCCGCGCTCACGGTCTTCGCGGGTGCGCTTCCCGTCGTTGATGCCTTTGCCCATGTTGACGGACCGGCCGCCAAAGCCGGTGTGGCCCAGCGATCCCGGCTGCTCACCGAACGTCGCATGCCCAGCTTCCAGGTCCAGGATCCGTCGGGCCGGGCGCTCACGGAGAAAGATTTTCTTGGGCAGTGGACGTACGTGTTCCTCGGGTACACCAGCTGTCCCGATGCCTGCCCCACCACGTTGGCGACGCTGACCCAGGCGTTCGACGGGCTTCCGGCCGACGCGCAGCGGATTCGTGCCTTGTTTCTTTCGGTCGATCCACAGCGTGATCGCCCGGAGGTGCTGTCGGCTTACCTCGCGAACTTCAGCAACCGCATCAGCGCCGGCAGTGGAAGTCCCGCCCACATGACCGCGACCGCACAAGCGTTTGGAATGCGCTTCGATGTCGTCGGAGACACGCGTTCTGGCAACTACGCCATCGACCACCCGGTGGTGATGCTGCTGTTTGATCCCAAGGGCCGCTTCGTGACGCTGGTTCCCGCCGGCGTCTCCGCAGCCGAACTCGCCACCGACCTCCGCAACAGAATTCACCCAAGGAAAACACCATGACGCTCTCTCGCCGCAACGTGCTGGCTTTGCCCGCAGCTCTTTACCTCTCTGGCTCCGGCGCTGCGCCTGCACCCGGACAGAGTCAGGGCTATCCGACGCTTGACGAGAAGCAACTGGGGCACCTGCGCTTCATCTCCAACATCGCACAACGGCGCCACAACGACTGGTCGCGGATGGACAGCGACGAGCCGGGTCAGGGCAACTTCGACGCGTACCGCTATCAGCTGGCCATGATGGCCTACACCGTGCATCTGGCGAATTACCACTACACACCCGCCTGGCGCGAAGTTCACCAGGCGACCAGCGAGAAGCTGGTCGAGAAGATGATGCGTTTCGACGTCTGGAGCTTCTGGGAGAACGTGAGCCGCGGCGCGAAGCAGTTCGACCCCAGTCTTGCGGCTCTGTCAGACGGGTGGCGAGACCCGGTGATCAAGCAGAACATCATGTACAGCGGCCACCTGTTTCAGATGGTCACCACCTACGCCATGCTGTACGACAGTTCCCGCTATGAGCAGGCGGGCGCCCTCACGTTTGACTTTGACCCGAAGGCCCGCGGAATGGGGCGCGAGCAGTTCGTCTACGACACGCCGCGCCTCGCCGAGGTGCTGCGCAACCAGTTCGCGGCCAATGGCTGGGCCGGTGTCGAGTGCGAGCCGAACGCGATCTTCGTCGAGTGCAACCAGCATCCGATGCTCGGGTTCAAGTTGCTGGACCAGCGCAAAGGAACGGCCTACTTTTCCGAAGTGTCGGCGCAGTACATGAAGGTTTTCGACGAACAGCAGTTCTTCCATCCGGAGAACGGTTCCTCCATGTTGTTCAAGATGGTCAAGCAGGGACGCAAGGTCCCCGCACAGCTTGCCTGGAACGACGGATGGGCTGGAACCTTCCTGCATGCCTGGGCGCCACAGAAGGTGCGCGAGGTCTACCCGAAGCTTCGGAGCAAGTACCTCGTGCCGCAGGCAGACGGTACGGCGGTCATTCCCTTTGCCAAGGCGTCGGATGCCTGGAGCTGGGGCAACGGCTTCATCGCGGCGCTGGCGGCAGAAACCGGCGATGTCGAGACAGCCCGCGCCATGCTCGCGTATGCGGACCGGCACTGGTCGCCCACCTGGGTCGATGGCGGGCTGCACTATCCGCGCAACGACAACTTTGAAACATCGCCAGGGCGCGGAAACGGCATTCCAGAGCGGTTCAGCAGCCCACGGGTCAACACCTTGACGGGCAATGGCTTGCTGGGGCTCGCACGCATCAATCCCGGACAGGGCTTCTTCTCGATGTTCGAGCGTCCGTGGACCAGCGAACACTTCAGAAATCCATACATCTCCGGCGTCGAATTCCCGCAGGTGCAGGTGGCGCGTGCCGTGTACGACGATGAGAAACGGGCGCTGCTGCTGCGCTTGCGACCGGAGCGGACGATGGATGCGCGGCTGTCCGTGCATCAACTCAATGCGCAGGGCACGCATGCCGTGCTGATCAACGGCACCGTCGCCGGGCGCGTCCAGAACGGCCGGGCCACGGCTGCGGGCAGTGGCCTGCAGATGGACATGCGCGACGGCGTCCTGGCGCTGAATCTGCCGCTTCGCGCCACCGCTGAAGTGGTTGTGCAACAGCTGGGATAGATTCAACCAGACGTGCTTGAGCGGGAAGGAGCGGGGAACAAGAAGGACGTCTTTGACGCGCCCCCTGCTCAGGCAGCCGGGGGGATGACCTTCAGTGGTGCAGGGACCGAATGCACACTGCCGTGCTCCGGCACCAGCGCAGGCCAGTGAAGCTCGGTCTCGATGCGGTGGCGCAGCGCATCGGAGGCGCCCATGTCGCCGTGGGTCACGAACACGCGGCGCGGCGCGGCGGGCAGGGCGCGCAGCCAGTCCATGAGCTGGCTGGCGTCGGCGTGGGCCGAGGCCGATTTCATCTGCACCACCTCGGCGCGCACGGGCACGTCCTGGCCGTGGATGCGCAGCCTCGTCGCGCCTTCGGACAGGCTGGCACCGCGCGTGCCAGGCGCCTGGTAGCCGGTGAGCACCACCATGTTGCGGTGGTGGCCGAGGTACTGCACCAGGTGGTGCAGCACGCGCCCACCGGTGGCCATGCCGGCGGCGGCGAGCACGATCTTGGGACCGTGTTGTTGTGCGATGGCCTTGGACTCGTCGGCACTGCGCGTCATCTTGGCCACGTGCTCCATGTCGCGGCACTGCGCGGCGCTGAGCCGGTGTTCGCCCAGGTGGCGGTCGTACAGGTCGGTGGTGTGGATGGCCATGGGGCTGTCCAGGTACACCGGCAGGCTGTGCGGCAGCACACCGTTGGCCTTGAGCAGGGCGATGGCGTGCAGGATCTCCTGCGCACGGCCCACGGCGAACACCGGCAGCACGGCGGTGCCGCCGCGCGCGGCCACACGCTGCAGCGCCGGGCCGAGCTCGGCGAGCACGTCCTCTTCAGGGTGCTCGCGGTCGCCGTAGGTGGACTCGATCACCACCACGTCCGCCGCGGGTGGCTGGTCGGGCGGGTTCATCAGCGAGTCGTCGGGCCGGCCCAGGTCGCCCGAGAACAGGATGCGCTGGCCGCCCACCTCCAGCAACAGGCTGGCCGCACCGAGGATGTGGCCCGCGCTGGTGAAGCGCGCCGTCCAGCCTGGCAACGGCTCAAAGGCCTGGTGCACGGGCACGGTGCGGATGAGCTTGAGGCAGGCCAGCGCATCGGCCTCGGTGTACAGCGGCAGGGCGGGCGCGTGTTTTGAAAAGCCCTTGCGGTTGGCGAAGTTGGCGTCTTCTTCCTGGATGTGGCCGCTGTCGGGCAGCAGGATCTGCGCGAGGTCGCGCGTGGCCGGCGTGGCCCACACCTTGCCATGAAACCCCTCTTTGGCCAGCAGTGGCAGGTAGCCGCTGTGGTCCAGGTGCGCATGCGTCAGCAGCACGGCGCCGATGTGGTTGGGCATCACCGGCAGCGGGTCGCGGTTGCGCAGGCGCAGCTGCTTGTAGCCCTGGAACAGACCGCAGTCCACCAGCAGGCTCTGGCCGTTGAATTCGACCAGGTATTTGGAGCCGGTGACGGTGCCGGCCGCGCCCAGAAATCGGATGTGTACGTTCATGCGGTTCATCTTACCCGTGGGGGTTCCGCGCAACCGCTGCGCAGGCCTTGAACGGCAACGGTTTTCTGCTTAGTTGATTTCCTTATTAACAACTGAAAACGTATTCGTTCCGGTTTGGTTGCCCGGCTTCCATGATCCGCTCCGTTGTCCGTTCATTCCCGGAGAAAACCCATGACATCCCGCCGCACCCTCATCACCACCCTGTTCGCCAGCGCCGTCGCCGCGACCGGCCTGCCTGCCTGGGCCCAGACGGCCCCCGTCACCCTGCTCAACGTGTCCTACGACCCGACGCGCGAGCTGTACGTGGAATACAACGCGGCCTTCGCCAAACACTGGAAGGCCAAGACCGGCCAGGACGTCACCATCAAGCAGAGTCACGGCGGCTCGGGCAAGCAGGCCCGTTCCATCATCGACGGCCTGGACGCCGACGTCGCCACGCTGGCCCTGGCCGGTGACACCGACGCCCTGCACAACAACGGTGGCTGGATCCCCAAGGACTGGCAAAAGCGCCTGCCGCACAACAGCTCGCCCTACACCTCCACCATCGTGCTGGTCACGCGCGCGGGCAACCCCAAGAACATCAAGGACTGGGACGACCTGATCCGCCCGGACGTGAAGGTCATCACCCCCAACCCCAAGACCTCGGGCGGCGCGCGCTGGAACTATCTGGCCGCCTGGGAATTCGCCAAGCGCAAGTGCGGCAGCGAGGCGAAGGCCAAGGAGTTCGTGGGCAAGCTCTACGACAACGTGCCGGTGCTCGACTCGGGCGCGCGCGGCTCGTCCATCACCTTTGCCCAGCGCGCCCAGGGCGACGTGTTCATCAGCTGGGAAAACGAGGCCTACCTGCTGGAGAAAGAGTTCGGCAACAAGGTGGACTTTGTCTACCCCTCGCTCTCCATCCTGGCCGAGCCGGCCGTGACCGTGGTGGACAAGAACGTGGACAAGAAGGGCACGCGCGCCGTGGCGCAGGCCTACCTGGAGTACCTGTACACCGAAGAAGCGCAGGACATCATCGGCAAGAACTTCTACCGCCCGATCTCGGCCAAGGCCCAGGCCAAGTACGCCAAGCAGCTGCCCAAGCTCAACCTGTTCAAGATCGAAGAGGCCTTTGGCGGCTGGGAGCAGGCGGCCAAAGTGCACTTCGCCGACGGCGGCAGCTTCGACCAGATCTACACCAAGAAATAAGCGGTTGCACCCCCGCTGTCACACACCGTCAGGGAGTCCTTTGCCATGTCCGTCCTGCTGATCGCCGGCAGTCCTTCCGAGCATTCGCGCTCGTCCACCTTGCTGAGCGGGGTGGCCCGCCGCCTGCATGACCAGGTGGACGACCGCCGCCTGCGGGTCGAGCGCCTGCAGATCCGCGACCTCTCGCCGCAGGCGCTGCTGTTGGCCGACTGGGGAAACCAGAGTGTGGTGCGCGCCATCGAGCAGGTGGCCCACGCCCGCGCGCTGGTGGTGGCCACGCCGGTCTACAAGGCGGCCTACAGCGGCGTGCTCAAGGTCTTCCTGGACCTGTTGCCGCAGACCGCGCTGAAAGGCAAGGTGGTGCTGCCCATCGCCACCGGCGGCAGCCCGCACCACATGCTGGCGCTGGACTACGCGCTGCGGCCGGTGCTGCAGTCGCTCGGCGCCCGGCACATCCTGCCGGGCGTGTACGCGTCGGACAGCCAGATCCCGAAGGACGCCGATGGCGAGTACCAGCCGGGCGAGGAGATCCAGACGCGGCTGGACGACGCGGTGTCGATCCTGCTGCACGAGGGCCTGCACTGGCCTGTGACGCCGGTGTTCGCGCCGGTGCCGTTCGCGCAGGCGCAGTACAGCGTGTGACCCGCCATGCCCCCGCCCGACCGCAACCCCCTGCCGCCCGAATACCCGGGCATGTCCGAGACGCCGTTGCCGTCGGACGGCATCACCCCCTTTGAGCGGGGCGTGAACCTGGCGGTCGCGGCCGTGCTGGTGGCGCTGGGCCTCTACGCCCTCTACGGGCCGGTGTGATCCATCCTTATTCCCTTCATTCTTTTCAGGAGTTTTTCATGTCCATTCAAGCCATCAACGTGCGCAACCAGTTCAAGGGCAAGGTGCGCGAAATCATCCGCGGCGACGTCGTCTCCGAGATCGACGTCGAGACCCCCTGGGGCATCGTGACCTCCGTCATCACCACCCGCTCGGTCGACGCGCTGGAGCTGAAAGTGGGCTCCGATGTCGTGGCGCTGGTCAAGTCCACCGAGGTCTCCATCGCGAAGCTTTAGAACACCCCCGCCGCGCTGCGCGCGACCCCCTCATGGGGGCTGAGGACCGCGGCTCCAAGCCTGCCTGCGCAGGCTTGGACGGGACGAAGAGGCTGCGACTCTGGCGCAGCCGCGGCCTGCAAGGCGCACTGGCCGTCCGGCAAAGCCGGCCCGGCGGTGCCCCTTGGCTGGACTGCTGCGGCGGCGACACCGGGACCCCGGTGTCGCCCTTTTTATTTCAACAAGAACCACCATGAACTTCCAACAACTGCGTTCGGTCCGGGAGACCGAACGCTGCCGATTCAACCTCACCGAGGTGGCGGCGGTGCTGCACACCTCGCAACCGGGCGTGAGCCGCCAGGTGCGTGAGCTGGAAGAGGAACTGGGTGTGGAGCTGTTCGTGCGTTCGGGCAAGCGCCTGCTGGGGCTCACGTCGGCCGGGCAGGCGCTGATGCCCATCATCCAGCGCGTGCTGCTCGATGCCGAGAGCCTGCGCCGCGCCGGGCAGGAGCTGCAGGGCCGCGAAGAAGGGCGCCTGTCCATCGCCGCGACCCACTCGCAGGCGCGCTACGCGCTGCCCCACGTGGTGCGCGACTTCCGCCAGCGTTACCCGCGTGTCACGCTGCACCTGCACCAGGGCTCACCCAAGCAGGTGGCCGAGATGCTGCTCGCGGGTGATGCCGACATCGGCGTGGCCACCGAGGCGCTGGCGGGCTACGAACAGCTGGTCACGCTGCCGTGTTACCGGTGGAGCCACAGCATCGTGGTGCCGCCCGGACACCCGCTGCTGTCGCTGCCGCAGCCGGTGACGCTGCAGGACCTGGTGGCCTTTCCCATCATCACCTACGAGGTCGGCTACACAGGCCGCTCGCACATCGACGACGCGTTCGCGCAGGCCGGGTTGTTGCCCGACGTGGTGCTCACCGCCATGGACGCGGACGTGATCAAGACCTATGTGGAGCTGGAGATGGGCGTGGGCATCGTGGCCTCGATCGCCATGGACGAAGAGCGCGACGGGCACCTGCGCGCCATCGACGCCGGCCACCTGTTCCAGATCAACCTCACCCGCCTGGGCCTGCGCCGCAACCATTGGCTGCCCGGCTTCGCCTACGGCTTCATCGAGAGCTTCGTGCCCACGCTCACGCGCGAGGCGGTGATGCAAGTACAAGAAGCGGCTTGAAAAAAAAAGCGGGGCACTGGTTCAGAACCAGGGCCCCGCATCAACCCCACATCACATGCCTGTCACGCGGCTTTGGCCTGCGGCTCGGCGTAACGGCTCACCGGCCGCTCCAGGCCCAGGTTCTCGCGCAGCGTGTTGCCCTCGTAGGCGGTGCGGAACAGGCCGCGTTTCTGCAGCTCGGGCACCACCAGTTCCACGAAATCGTCCAGCGAAGCCGGCAGCACCGGCGGCATCACGTTGAAGCCGTCGGCCGCGCCGTTCTCGAACCACTCCTGCATGCGGTCGGCGATCTGCACGGGCGTGCCCACCACCACCCAGTGCCCGCGCGCGCCGGCCAGGTACTCGTAGAGCTGGCGCACCGTGTACTTCTCGCGGCGCGCGAGTTCGAGCACCACGTGCGCCCGGCTGTTGATGCCCTTGGGTGGCTCGGGGATGTAGGGCGGGCGAGCGTCCAGGTCCCATTGGCTCAGGTCTTCACCCGGCCAGAACGGTTCCAGCGTGGCCAGACCCACCGAGGGGTGGATCAGCGCCTGCAGCTCGGCCCACTTGGCCTGTGCCTCCGCTTCGGTGCGGCCGATCACGGGCGAGATGCCGGGCAGCACCAGCAGCTGCTCGGGGCGGCGGCCGAACTTCGCCATGCGGCCCTTCACGTCGCTGTAAAAAGCCTGAGCCTCGGCCAGGCTGGTCCAGGCCGTGAAGATGGCTTCGGCCGTGGCGGCGGCCAGCTCCTTGCCGTCTTCCGACGAACCGGCCTGCACGATCACCGGGTGGCCCTGCACCGAACGCTCGATGTTCAGCGGGCCTTTGACCTTGAGGTGCTTGCCGATGTGGTTGAGCGTGTGCAGCTTGTCAGGGTCGAAGTACACGCCCGAGGCCTTGTCGCGGCTGAACGCGTCGTCCTCGAAGCTGTCCCACAGGCCCTTGACCACGTCCACGAACTCGTGCGCGCGCTCGTAGCGCAGGGCCGGGTCCGGGTGCGCCTCCAGGCCGAAGTTGCCGTGCACGTTTTCGGCGCTGGTGGTCACCACGTTCCAGGCCGCGCGGCCCTGGCTGATGTGGTCCAGCGAGGCGAACTTGCGCGCCAGCAGGTAAGGGTCTTCGTACGTCGTGGACGCGGTGGCCACGAAGCCGATGTGTTTCGTCACCGCCGCCAGCGCGGCCCAGAGCGTGACCGGCTCGAAGTGCGAGAGCCGGCCCTGGCGGCTGAAGGATTCTTTGTCCCCCTTGTGCCAGATGCCCGGGCTGTCGGCCACGAACACCTGGTCGAACAGACCGCGCTCGGCCGTCTGGGCGAGTGCGATGTAGTGCTGGATGTTCACGCCCGCGTCGGCCTGAGCGCCCGGGTGGCGCCAGGCGGCGATGTGGTGGCCGGTGGCCATGATGAAAGCGCCGAGGCGGAGCTTTCTTTTGGGTTGCAGTTGCCCTTGTGTCATGTTGGATGCCCTGTTGTGGTGGCGATCAGAAGGTCTTGTCGCCCGTGACAGTGATGCGGTGCAGCTTGCGGTGCTGCGGGAAGTAGTCGCCCACGGCGTAGTGCTGCGTGGAGCGGTTGTCCCACACGGCCAGCGTGCCTTCCTGCCACTTCAGGCGGGCCTGGAATTCGGGCACACGGGCCAGCTCGAACAGCTGGGTCAGCAGGGCGTCGCTCTGTGAGCGCGTCAGGCCCTTGATGTGGCTGGTGAAGGTGGAATTGACGTAAAGAATCTTCTTGCCGGTGACGGGGTGCACGCGCACCACCGGGTGTTCCACCGGCGGGTACTTGGCTCGGGCGGCCTTGAGCTCTTCACCGCTGGCGTCCTTGCGCAACAGGTACTCGGTCCAGCCGCTGATTTCCCAGGTGTGCACGGCAGTGAGCGTTTCCAGGTAGGCCTGGAAGGCCGGGGGCAGGCTCTCGAAGGCTTTGGTCAGGCTGGCCCAGAGGGTGTCGCCACCGGTGGCCGGAACCACCTGCGCGTACAGGCTGGTGCCCAGCGGCGGCTGCTCGCGCCAGGTGATGTCGGCGTGCCAGTTGTTGGCGGCGTAGCGGCGCTCAGCCGAGCTTTCGACGATCTCGATCTCGGGGTGGCTCTCCAGGCGCGGGAAGAAGGCCTTGACCTCGGCCACGTTGCCAAAGCTGCGGGTGAAGCGCACCTGCTGTTCGGGCGTGAGCTGCTGGTCGCGGAAGAAGATCACCTCGTGTTGCGCGAGCGCCTGGCGCAGCTCGCCCTGCGTGGCTTCGTCCAGTGGCTGGCCCAGGTCCAGGCCGTGGATCACGGCGCCGATGTTGGGGGTGTAGGGCTCGACCTTGAAGCGGGCGTAGGTGCTGGGCAGGTCGTTGAGTTGGGACATGAAATGGCTCCTGAAAGAGTGGTTCGGAAGTGATCAGGTGCGGCTCGGATGGCGCCGTCCTTTTTTCACTCTAGGCACCGGGGCCCGCGCCGCGAACGAAGCATTTCGCATATCCATGCTCGGCAACTGCAGGGCTGCAAGCCGGTCTTCATGCCGTTCGGTGATGAGCTCATGAAGCCAACATCCGCGCGTTTGTTTATCCGGTTTCATTCGTTCCGCGAGCAAGGGAAGCTCCGTAGATTCCGTCCGGTCAACCACAACCGATCCACCCGGAGGAACCATGAATCCACGTCAACGTCTGGGCCTGCTCGCGCTGGCCTTCACCCTGTCCGCCGTCGGCCCTGCGCAGGCGCAGACCGCCGAACCCCTGAAGACCATCCGCATCGGTGTCGCCACCGGCGGCGTCGGCAGCAACCCGGTGCGCCACGGCGGCACCACCACCGCGCTGGCCTACACCGACGGCGCGCTGGAAGAAGAGTTCAGGAAAGACGGTGTGCAGGTCCAGTGGACCTTCTTCAAGGGCGCCGGCCCGGCCGTCAACGAGGCCCTGGTCAACCGCCAGATCGACTTCGCCTGGCAGGGCGATCTGCCCGCCATCGTGGCGCGCGCCAACGGCGTGAAGACGAAGATCATTGCCGGCAGCGGTGTGCGCACCGGGCTGTACCTCGCGGTGCAGCCGGACTCGGGCATCCAGAAGCTCGAAGACCTCAAAGGCAAGCGCGTGGCGCTGTTCAAGGGCACCAACCTGCACCTGGCGGCGGTGGCGGCGCTCGCGGCGCACGGGCTCAAGGAACGCGACCTCAAGCTCATCAACCTCGACCTGGCCAGCGCCCGCACCGCGCTGATCAACAAGGACGTGGATGCCGCCTTCGACTACGTGGGCGCCTTCGACCTGCGCGACAAGGGGCTGGCGAAGATCGTCTGGTCGGCCGCGGCCGACAACTACAAGTTCACCCGCCAGACGCACCTGCTGGTGACCGACGACTTCGCGGCCAAGCACCCGCAGGCCGTGCAACGCGTGGTCACGACCCTCGTCAAGGTGGCGCACCGCTACTCGAACGAAGCCAGCCGGGCCGACCTGTTCGAGCGCTGGGGCAAGACCGAGTACCCGGAGAAGATCTGGCGCGAAGACTTCATCGGCCAGCCGCTGCGTGTGCGCCTCTCGCCGCTGCTCGACACCTTCTTGGTGTCGCGCTACCAGGAGGCGGCCAAGGACGCCCACGCCCTCAAGCTCACCCGCTCGGTGCCCGAGATTCCCAGCTGGTTCGACCGCCGTTACCTGAACGTGGCGCTGAAGGAACTCAAGCTCGAAGGCTACTGGCCCGCCTATGGCGCGGATGGCCAGCTGTCGAATTGAAGGGAAGCACCCCCTGCGCCGCTGCGCGGCTTCCCCCTCCGTTGCGCGCCTTCGGCGCTTCGAGGGGGGCGCACCCTGTGGCCGGGCCAAGCCCGTTCCACGGGTGCTCTGGCCCCAGTCACGCGCATCGGCGAGGTGAACAACGGACACCGCACACGATAGGAGCGATCGACCATGTCTTCATTTTCTGGCGCGACCGTGTCGCTGCCGCTGTCTTCTGCGCCCGCCCCGCGCGCGCGGGGGCCGCGCTGGCGCCCGCCGCTGCAATGGCTCTGGGCCTGGCCTTTCCCGCTGGTGGTGCTGCTGCTGTGGCACCTGTCGTCGGTGTGGGGCTGGGTGCCGGAGCAGGTGCTGCCGCCGCCGGCGGTGGTGTTCCAGACCTTTGCCGACATGGCCGCCAGCGGCGAGCTGTGGAGCAACCTGCAGATCAGCCTGGTGCGCGTGTTCACCGGCTTCGGTATCGGTCTGGTCGCCGGCCTCGCGCTCGGTTCGGCCATGGGCCTGTCGCCCACCGTGCGGGCCCACTTGTTCCCGCTGTTCAAGGCCTTCAGCCAGGTGCCGGTGATCGGCTGGCTGCCGCTGCTGATGCTGCTGGTGGGGATTGACGAGGGACTCAAGTTCCTGCTGATCGCCAAGGCCACGCTGGTGCCCGTGACCATCAACACCTGCCAGGGCATCCAGGGCGTGCCCAACCGCTTCATCGAGGTGGCGCGGGTCTATGGCTTCAACCGCTGGCAGATGCTGACCCGCGTGGTGTTCCCCGCCGCCACCGCGCCGATCTGGAACGGCGTGCGCTACGGGCTCACCCACGCCTGGCTGGCGCTGGTGGTGGTGGAGCTGCTGGCCTCGTCCGAAGGCATCGGTTTCCTCATCGTCTACGGCCGCCAGCTGTTTCAGCTGGACGTGGTGCTGGCCGCCGTGCTGGCGGTGGGCATCGTGGGCTTCGCCATCGACAAGCTGCTCTCGCTGACCGAGGCCTGGCTGCTGCGCTGGCGCAAGCCCGGGCTGTGAAAGGAACATCCTCCATGTCTCTCGAAAAATCGTCTACCGGCGTGCCGCCCGCGTTGCGCGGCTGGGTGCTGCCCGCACTGATCCTGCTCGTGTGGTGGTGGGCTGTGGCTTCGGGCTGGTCCACCTCGCCGCTGCTGGTCTCGCCCGGCGCGGTGTGGGACCGCGCGGTGCAGCAGCTCGGCAGCGGCGAGCTGTCGGTCGCGTTGTCGGCCAGCCTCTGGCGCATGGCCTGGGGTTTCGCCATCGGGTCCAGCGTCGGCCTGGTGTTCGGTGTGCTGCTGGGCGGGTCGCGCTGGTTCGACCGCCTGGTCGGGCCCTCGTTCCACACGCTCAAGCAGATCTCGCTGTTCGCCTGGATCCCGATGCTGTCGATGTGGTTCGGCTTGGGCGACGGCGCCAAGATCGCCTTTGTGGCCATGGCCGCCTTTTTCCCGGTGGTGCTCAACACCTTCGAAGGCATCCGCAGCGTGCCGCGCGATTACATCGAGGTGGCCCGGGTGTGCGACTTCAGCCGCTGGCAGCTGCTGACCCGCGTGATCGCGCCGAGTGCCGCGCCCTCGGTCTTCACCGGCCTCCAGCTTTCGCTGATCTACACCTGGCTCGCCACGCTGGGCGCCGAGTACCTGCTCGCCTCGGGCAAGGGCATCGGCAACACGCTGATCGACGGCCGCGAGCACTTCGAGATGGACCTCGTGCTGTTCGGTGTGGTCGTGATCGGGCTGGTGGGCTTTGTCTTGAACACCGTGCTCGGCGCGCTGGAACGGAGGCTGCTGGCCTGGCGCGAGCGCACCGTCGCGCGCTACTGATTTTTTTGGAGGACACAACATGGCACACGCCGGTACCCTGGCCATCCAGGGCCTGAACAAGCAGTACGAGGTCAAGGGCGAAACCCTGCCCGTGCTGCAGGACATTTCCCTCACCATCGAACCCGGTGAGTTCGTCAGCATCGTCGGCTCCAGCGGCTGCGGCAAGTCCACGCTGCTGCGCCTGATCATCGGCCTGGAAGAGGGCTACCAGGGCGAGATCCTGCTGGACGGCACGCGCATCAAGGGCACGAACCTCAACCGCGGCATCGTGTTCCAGGAGCACCGCCTGTTCCCCTGGCTCAACGTCGAGAAGAACATCGGCCTGGGCCTGCTCAACTCGGGCCTCACCGAAGGCCAGCAGCGCCAGACCATTCGCGAACACATCGAGCTGGTGGGGCTGCAGGGCTTTGAGACGGCCTACCCGCACCAGCTCTCGGGCGGCATGTCGCAGCGCGTGGCGATCGCCCGCGCACTGGTGAACCGGCCCGACATCCTGCTGCTCGACGAACCCTTCGGCGCGCTCGACGCCATGACCCGCGCCCACCTGCAGCAGGAGCTGCACCGCATCTGGGAGAAAGAGGGCATCACCATGATCCTCGTCACCCACGACGTGGAAGAGGCCGTCTACCTGGGCGACAAGGTGGTGGTGATGGAGCCGCGCCCCGGGCGCATCCGCCGCACCATCCCGGTCCCGCTGGCGCACCCGCGCGAGCGCACGTCCCATGCCTTCACGACCGTCAAGGAGACCGTGCTGCGCGAGTTCGGCGAACACAGCGCTGCGGAGCTGTCCGAGCCGCCGCTCAAACGCGATGGGCCGCTGGCCGCCGCCTCGGCGTGGCGGTTCGCCGTCTGACGCGCGGCTCAGGCTTCGATCAACGCCCCACCGGCCACGGCGGCCTGCTTGAGGGCGCGGATGTCGTCCGGCCCCGTGCGGCAGCAGCCGCCGATGAGCCGCGCGCCGCGACCGTGCCAGCGCATGGCCTGGGCGGCGAAGTCGTGGGCCCGGCCTTCACCGTGCCAGACCTTGTCGACCGCGTCGTAGTGTTCGCCCGAGTTGGGGTAGACCACGATGGGTTTGCTGGTGTGCGAGCGGGCCAGCGCCACCAGCGATTCAATGAACTCGGGCGCGGTGCAGTTCACGCCCACGGCGGCGATCTGGGGCAGGGCGTCGAGCTGCGCCACGCAGTCGGCGAAGGGCTCGCCCTGGCAGTTGTGCGCGCCGTCCCGGCAGGAAAAGCTGAGCCAGGCCATCACGCCGGGAAACTCGGGCAGCAGGCCCGCGATCGCCAGCGCTTCATCGAGGCAGGGAATGGTTTCGCAGGCCAGCAGATCGGCACCCGCGTGGGCCAGCACCTGCAGGCGCGGCCGGTGGAAGTCGGCCAGCGCCTGGCGCGAGATGCCCTGGTAACCCCGGTACTCGGAGCCGTCGGCCAGCATGGCGCCGTAAGGGCCGATGGACGCCGCCACCAGGGGCCGGCGGCGGCCCACGCGGTGGGCGGGCTCGGCCCAGAAGGCGTCCCGGGCTTCGCAGGCCAGCGTCACCGAGCGCCGCATCAGGTCGGCGGCCTGGTCGTGGCTCAGGCCACGCCGTGCAAAGGCTTCAAACGTCGCCTGGTAGCTGGCGGTGGTGGCCACGTCGGCGCCGGCGAGAAAGTAGTCCAGATGCACCTGCCGGATCAGGTCGGGCTGTTCGATCAGCAGCTTGGCGGACCACAGCGGGTCCAGCAGATCGGCGCCACGGCGTTCCAGCTCGGTGGCCAGCGCGCCGTCGAGCACGAACAGGCCCTGTTCGGCGAGCGCGGTTTGCAGGGGGGACATGGGTTCTGGGGTGGGCGTCATGACGTTGGAGAAGAGATGGAACACGTTCACAGAGCGTAGCCATGGGGCCGGGTTTCGGGCCGCGAAGAAACGGTGGAATTGCCTGAAAACGGCGTCCTCGCCTGGGCCCGCGCGGGCGGGCTACCGGCGGCCGGCCGGGCCGAAGCGCCGCTCGATCCGGCGCACGGCCAGCACCACCACCAGCGTGATGGCCGCGTAGACCACCCCGGCCATCACCAGCGCGTCGGTGGTGTACGAGGCGTTCGACAACCGGCGCGCCACGCCAGTGAGGTCGAGCACGGTGATGGTGCTCACCAGGGCCGTGGCCTTGAGCTGGGCGATCACCTCGTTGCCCAGGGCCGGCGTGGCGATCCGCCAAGCCGCGGGCAGCACGATCCAGCGGTAGCACTGGAACGGGCTCATGCCCATGGCCAGGGCGGCTTCCCTTTCGCCGACGGGCACAGCCAGGATGCCGGCCCGCAGGTCTTCGGCCATGTAGGCCGCCAGGTTCAGGCTCAGCGCGAGCAGGCCGCAATAGAACGCATCTTCCAGCAGCCACCAGGCGGGCGATTGGCGCACGGCTTCGAACTGGCTCACCCCGTAGTACAGGATGAACAGCTGCACCAGCAAGGGGGTGCCGCGAAACGCCGCGCTGTAGCCGCGCGCCAGCCGCACCGGCCAGGCCCTGCCGGAGGTGGCCGCGAGCGCCAGCGGCAGCGCGAGCGCAAAGGCCAGCAGCACCGAGCCGCACAGCAGCTGCAGGGTGATCACCAGGCCCTCCCACACCTCCAGCACGCTGTCGGTGGGCAACTCCAGCCAGTCTTCGATGGGGGCGAAGTTCATGCCGCCCTCGCTTCAAAGCCCCGCCCGGCCCGGCGCTCCAGCCAGGCAAAGACCGGTTGTGAGGCGTGCAGGAACACGAAGTACACGGCCGCGGCCGCCAGGAAGAACAGGAACGGCTGGTGCGTGGCCTGGGCCGCCATGTTGGACTTCTTGAGCAGGTCTTCCAGCCCGACCACGGACACCAGCGAGGTGTCTTTCAGCAGCGACTGCCACAGGTTGCCGAGGCTGGGCAGGGCGATGCGCCAGGCCTGGGGCAGCCGCACGGCGAAGAAGGTCTGGGTGGAGGTGAGCCCGAAGGCCTGCGCCGCTTCGATCTGCCCCCGGGGGATGGCCGCAAAGCTGCCGCGGAACACCTCGCTGGCGTAGGCCGCGAACACGATGGACAGGGCAAAGACGCCTGCGGCAAACGGGCTGATCTCCACCGCGCCATCGAAGTGGTTGTTGATCAGGTTGGACAGCCCGAAGTAACAGACCAGCACGATCAGGAACTCGGGAATGCCGCGCAGCAGGCCCGTGCACAGCCGCACGGCGCGGCGCAGCAGCGCGCGACCGCTCAGGCTGCCGGCCGCCAGCACCAGCCCGAGGGCCAGACCCACCACCAGCGAAGACAGGGCCAGTTGCACGGTGACCCACGCACCCTCCAGCAACTGACCGGCGTACAGCCACAAATCGTCCATTCACCATCCCGCAAAAACACGAAAACCAGGCCACCCTGCCGGACGACCTGGTCCCGTGGGGCGCCAGCTTACTTCAGCGCGGGCGCGATGCTGAAGGGAAACACCTTCTTGTTCTCGGCCGCGAAGCTGCCGTCGGTCAGCACCTGTTTGATCGCGGTGTTCAGGCGCGCGCGCAGCGGGTCGCCCTTGCGCACGGCGATGCCGGTGCCTTCGCCGAACATCGCCACGTCGTTCAGCGGCTTGCCTGCGAGTGCGAAACCCTTGGCCTTGCCGGTCTTTTCCAGCCACTCGTGGGCCACCGTGGTGTCGGTCAGCGCGGCCTGCACGCGGCCCGCCTCCAGGTCCAGCCAGATCGGGTCTTGCGAGGGGTAGGCCTTGATGGCGATGCCCGACTGGCTCTTGGGCAGGCGCTTCTTCAGGTAGGTCTCGTGGCTGGAGCCGCTGTAGATGCCGACCGTCTTGCCGCGCAGCGTGGCCGGGTCCTCGGTGATGCCCGCGCCGGTCTTGGCGACGTACTGCACCGGGGCCAGGGTGAACAGGTCGGTGAAGTCCACCACCTTCTTGCGCTCGTCGGTGATCGACATCTGGGCCAGCACGGCGTCGATCTTCCTGGCCTTGAGCGCCGGGATCAGGGCGTCGAAGTCCATCGTCACGTATTCGCACTTGGCCTGGATGTGTTTGCACATGGTCTTGGCCAGTTCGATCTCCATGCCCTTGAGTTCGCCCTTGGCGTCGCGGTACTCGAACGGCGCGTAGTCCGACAGGGTGCCGATGCGCACCACGTCTTCGGCGTGCGCGGCCCCGGCGAAGGACATCACACCGGCCACAAGGCAACTCAACAGGGAACGGCTCACGTTGTTATCTCCAGAAAAAAGTCGGACCACCGACGGACAGAAAGGGGAGGGTGCAGGACCCACGGGGGTGGCGTGCGGAGCTCAGGCCCGGCCGCGTGCGGCCGGGCATGCACTGCCACGGCCCGAAGGTCTTTTTTCAGCGCAAAAAGTGGGGCAAGTATCCGCGCCTGGATTGCGGCCGGGCGGCAAAAAAAGCCCCTGGCGCGCGGGATGGCGGCGATTCGGACCGCGTTGTGCGCGGCGGCGACGCGCAGGCGCAGTGCCTAGAATCGCCGCATGGACACCGAACTGGACGTTTTTGACCGGAAGATCCTGGACCTGGTCCAGAAGGACTGCCAGCTCAATGCCGAGGTCATCGCGGAGGCGGTGGGCCTGTCGGCTTCCGCCGTCCAGCGGCGCCTGCGCCGCATGCGCCAGGACAAGACCATCAGCGCCGAGGTGGCGGTGGTGAACCCGCAGGCGGTGGGCCACACCATGAGCTTCCTCGCCGGGCTGGAGATCAAGGACAACTACGAGGCGCTCCCGCGCATTCGCCTGTGGGCACAGACCGAACCGGCGGTGCAGCAGGTCTACTACGTGACCGGCAGCTTCGACATCATGATGGTGGTCGTGGCACGCGACGTGAAGGCCTACGACGCGCTCGCGGCCCGGCTGATGGCCGAGGTGCCTCAGGTGGTCCGCATGACCACGCACGTCGTCATCGACGCGATGAAGGTGGGGCTGTACGTGCCGCTGGACCAGGGCTGAGCCCGCGCCAGCCCGCCACATGCCGCAGGGCCATATGCCACAGGGCCATATACAAACTGCTTCATAGTCGTTGGTTTGTGCGGTGGTGCTCTCCACAATGCCTGCCATCAGCCATGAAGGAGCGCACGCATGAACACAACCAGACCGGGCGAGCCCGCCCCGGGCTTCCCCCCGACATCCGCCGCCCATCAGCGGTCCCGCCGTTGAGACCGGGGGCCGCATGTCTTCTCCCACCGTGATCATCGTGCCCGGGTGGCGCAACTCCGGCGCCGGCCACTGGCAAAGCCTCTGGACCGAACGCCTGCCGAACGTCTTGCGCGTCGAGCAGGACGACTGGATCAGCCCGCTCCAGCGCGCCTGGGTGCGGCGCCTGACCGAGACCATCGAGCAGGCCCCCGGTCCGGTGGTGGTGGTCGCGCACAGCCTGGGCTGCATCGCCACCACGCACCTGCCGCCCGAGGTGGCGGGCCGCATCCAGGGGGCTTTGCTCGTGGCGCCCGCCGACCCGGAACGCCGGGGCGTGCTGGCCGACTTCGCGCCCGTGCCCTACCAGAAGCTGTCCTACCGCAGCGTGCTGGTGGCGAGCAGCAACGACCCGTATTGCCCGGTGCGCCTGGCCGGGGCCTACGCCCGCGCCTGGGGCAGCGAGTTCGTGCGGCTCAACGACGCGGGGCACATCAACGTGGATTCCGGTCACGGCGAATGGCCCCTGGGCCTGGCCCTGCTGCAGTCGCTGGGCGCCGACGTGACACCCGCCCTTCCGGTGGCCGTGGCCGCCTGATGCCTTATTCAGCTCGCGAATAAGGAAACAAGAACAAAGTCGTTTGCCAATGAAGGCATGGATCCCAGAATCCCATGCATTCCCTCTATCGAAGTCACCTCCCATGAAAACAAGCTTCCAGCTCACCCTCGGCGCCATCGCCTTCGCCGCCGCCTCCCTCGCCTCGGCCCAGACCACGCTGCTCAACGTGTCCTACGACGTGGCGCGCGAGTTCTACAAGGACCTCAACACCGCCTTCGTCGCGAGCCACAAGAAGGCCACCGGCAAGGACATCAAGGTCGATCAGTCGCACGCGGGATCGAGCGCGCAGGCGCGGGCCGTGGCCGACGGCCTGGACGCCGACGTGGTGACCATGAACACCACCACCGACGTGGACTTCCTGGCCGAGAAGGGCGTGGTCGCCAAGGACTGGCGCCAGAAATTCCCGAACAACGCCGCCCCCACCAGTTCGACCATGCTGTTCCTGGTGCGCCAGGGCAACCCCAAGGGCATCAAGGACTGGGACGACCTCATCAAGCCCGGCGTGCAGGTGGTGGTGGTCAACCCCAAGACCGGCGGCAACGGCCGCATGGCCTACCTCGCGGCCTGGGGCCAGGTGCGCGCCAAGGGCGGTACCGACGCGCAGGCCGCCGAGTTCGTGGGCAAGCTCTACAAGAACGTGCCGGTGCTGGCGCGCGGAGGGCGTGACGCCACCGGCGTCTTCCTGCAACGCAACATCGGCGACGTGCTCGTGACCTTCGAGTCCGAGGTGGTCTCGGTGGACAAGGAGTTCGGCGCCGGCAAGGTCGATGCGATCCACCCCAGCGCCTCCATCGTGGCCGAGAACCCGGTCGCTATCGTCGAGCGCACGGTGGCCAAAAAGGGATCGACGGCCGACGCCAAGGCCTACCTCGAATTCCTCTACAGCCCCGAGGGCCAGGAGATCGCGGCCAAACACAACATCCGCCCGCGCAACGAAGCGGTGCTGAAGAAGTACGCCGCCGCGTTCAAGCCGATCAAGCTGTTCACCGTCAACGAATACTTCGGCTCGCTGGCCGAAGCGCAGAAAGTGCACTTCAACGACGGCGGGCAGTTCGACAAGCTCTACACCAACAAGTGAGGCGCCCGGGGCGCCCCTGACGGGCCCTGTCAGGCCATGAACACCGCGATGAAGGCCAGCATGAAGATCAGGATGGCCCCCATGACCGGCAAGAGGAGGGGCATGTAGTGCACGACGCTGTCGAGGATGTCTTCGGCCTGCTCTTCGGCGTACGCACGCAGCTCCGGGTCGGAGTAGGTCCGCGGATGGTCGGCCATGGCCTGGTCGGGAGGTGGCTGATGGTGCTGCATGTCCATGCTCCTTCATCGGTGCATCGCGGGAAGCGGCGCTTGTGTGCCAGCAGCCTGATCCCATCAAGCGCGCGCGTCAACCACACGGCTTGCATGGCCTTTCCCTGCGAGTGAATCCAACACATGAACACCTCCACTCTGCCCGCCCTCGTTCCACCGGATGCCGGTCTGCGTCGCGCCACGCGCCGCGTGCTGCCCGGCTTCAACCTCACGCTGGGCTTCACGGTTTTTTACCTGTGCCTGATCGTGCTGATCCCGCTGTCGGCGCTGGTCTTCAAGACCTTCACGCTGACCTGGCCGCAGTTCTGGGAGGCAGTCGCCGCGCCACGCGTGCTGGCCTCGTACCGGCTCACGTTCGGCGCCTCGTTCATCGCGGCGCTGGTGAACGTGGTGTTCGGTCTGCTGGTGGCCTGGGTGCTGGTGCGCTACAGCTTCCCGGGCAAGAAGATTGTGGACGCGCTGGTGGACCTGCCGTTCGCGCTGCCCACCGCCGTGGCCGGCATCTCGCTCACCGCGCTGCTGGCCGGCAACGGCTGGATCGGCTCGCTGCTGGAGCCGCACGGCATCCAGCTCGCGTTCAACCCCAACGGCATCGTGATCGCGCTGATCTTCATCGGCCTGCCCTTCGTGGTGCGCACGGTGCAGCCCGTGCTGGAAGACGCCGAGAAGGAGCTGGAGGAGGCCGCCACCTGCCTGGGCGCCACGCGCTGGCAGACCTTCAGCCGCGTCATCTTCCCGAGCATCGCGCCCGCGCTGCTGACGGGTTTTGCCATGGCCTTCGCGCGTGCTGTCGGTGAATACGGCTCGGTCATCTTCATCGCCGGCAACATGCCCATGGTGTCCGAGATCACGCCGCTGATCATCATCAGCAAGCTGGAGCAGTACGACTACGCCGGCGCCACCGCGGTGGCCACGGTGATGCTGATCATTTCCTTCATCCTGCTGCTGGTGATCAACGGTTTGCAAAGCTGGCAGCGCAAGCGCTCGGCGGGGAGCAACCAATGAGCTCGCAGAACAACATCCGCTCCGCTCAGCGCGGCACCACCGAAGCGCCCTGGGTGCGCTACACGCTGACCGGCGTCGCGCTGGTGTTCATGTTCCTGTTCCTCGTGCTGCCGCTGGCGGCCGTGGCGACCGAGGCCCTGCGCAAGGGCTGGGACGCCTACGCCGAAGCGCTTCGGGAACCGGACGCCTGGTCCGCCATCCGCCTCACCTTCCTCACCGCGCTGGTGGCCGTGCCGCTGAACCTGGTGTTCGGCGTG
This sequence comes from Hydrogenophaga sp., assembly GCF_018780075.1. Taxonomy (GTDB): domain Bacteria; phylum Pseudomonadota; class Gammaproteobacteria; order Burkholderiales; family Burkholderiaceae_C; genus Hydrogenophaga. Next base: position 7,029 of record NZ_JADMKB010000163.1, on the reverse strand, counting down.
GCGGCGGCCTGGTGCATCGCGAAGTACGAGTTCAAGGGCAAGTCCTTCCTGACCACGCTGATTGACCTGCCGTTCTCGGTGTCGCCCGTGGTGGCCGGCTTGATCTACGTGCTGGTGTTCGGCGCACAGGGCTGGTTCGGCCCCTGGCTGGCCGAGCACGACATCAAGATCGTGTTCGCCGTGCCCGGCATCATCCTGGCCACCATCTTCGTGACCTTCCCTTTCATCGCGCGCGAACTCATCCCGCTGATGCAGGCGCAGGGCAACGACGAAGAGCAGGCGGCCCAGGTGCTCGGCGCCACCGGCTGGCAGACCTTCTGGTACGTGACCCTGCCCAACATCAAGTGGGGCCTGATCTACGGCGTGATCCTGTGCAACGCGCGGGCCATGGGCGAGTTCGGCGCGGTCTCTGTGGTCTCGGGCCACATCCGGGGCCAGACCAACACCATGCCGCTGCATGTGGAGATCCTCTACAACGAGTACCAGTCCGTGGCCGCGTTCGCCGTGGCCTCGCTGCTGGCCCTGCTGGCGCTGGTGACGCTGGCCATCAAGTCGGTGGCCGAGTGGCGCATGGAGCGCGAACTCAAGGCCCTGGCCGAGCTGCCGCCCGAGCGGCCCACCCCTGCGCTGGGCGCCACCGCCGGCAGCGCCCACTGACCTTCACCGGGAATCCCCATGAGCATCCAGATCCGCCACGTCAACAAACACTTCGGCACCTTCCAGGCCCTGCGCGACGTCAACCTCGACATCGCCTCGGGCGAACTGCTGGCGCTGCTCGGTCCCTCGGGCTGCGGCAAGACCACGCTGCTGCGCATCATCGCGGGTCTCGAAACGCCCGACACCGGCAGCATCCACTTCAGCGGCGAAGACACCACCGACGTGCACGTGCGCGAGCGCAACGTGGGCTTCGTGTTCCAGCACTACGCGCTGTTCCGCCACATGACGGTGTTCGAGAACGTGGCTTTCGGCCTGCGCGTGAAGCCGCGCAGCGAGCGCCCGAGCGAGGCGCAGATCAAGCCGAAGGTGACCGACCTGCTCAAGCTCGTGCAGCTCGACTGGCTGGCCGACCGCTACCCCTCGCAGCTCTCCGGCGGCCAGCGCCAGCGCATCGCGCTCGCCCGCGCCCTCGCGGTGGAGCCCCAGGTCCTGCTGCTCGACGAGCCCTTCGGCGCGCTCGACGCCAAGGTGCGCAAGGAACTTCGCCGCTGGCTGCGCCGCCTGCACGACGAGCTGCACGTGACCAGCATCTTCGTCACCCACGACCAGGAAGAGGCGCTGGAGGTGGCCGACCGCGTGGTGCTGATGAACAAGGGCGTGGTGGAGCAGTGCGGTTCACCGCAGGACGTGTGGGACCACCCGGCCAGCCCGTTTGTGTACGGCTTCCTGGGCGACGTAAACCTGTTCCACGGCCGCGCGCACGAGGGTCTGCTGCACCTGGACGGGGTGGCCATCGACACGCCCGAGCACGCCGGCGCGCAGAACGCGCAGGCCTTCGCCTACGTGCGCCCGCACGACCTGGACGTGCAGCGCCACACGCCGGGCGCCAGCGGCATCGTCGCCACGCTCAGCCGCGCCATCGTGGTCGGCCCCATCGCGCGGCTGGAGCTGTTGCCGGTGGAGAACAACCAGCCCGCCGGCCACGACCCGCTGATCGAGGCGCAGATCCCCGCGCAGCAGTTCCGCGAGCTGGGCTTCAAGGAAGGCGAGACGCTGGTGGTGTCGCCGCGCAAGGCGCGCGTCTTCCTGCACCCCGAAAAGGCCTGACGTTCAGCGGTTCAGCGCGCCCGCTCCGCGCTGAACGCGGCCACCTCGTTGGCCAGCTGCCGCGCGGCCGCCTGCGCCGCCGCGGCGCCGGCCACCGGGTCGTCGCCGGTTGCGGCCACGCTGACGTCAAACTCCCGCCAGGCCACGGCCTGGCGCGTGGCGCTGTTCAGCAGCACGGCGCGCACGCTCAGGCGCACCTGGCTGGGCCGCAGGCTGAAGTCCTGGTGCAGGCGCAACAACTCGGTTTCCAGCCGCCAGCCGCCCGCAGCGGCCGACGGTGCGCGCAGCACGGCGCGAAAGCCGCCCTGGTCCTGCAGCGCGCGCACCAGCAAGGGGGCCAGCATCTGGGCCGGCGGCTCCACCCACTCGTGGAAGGCGAAGGCCTCCATCTGTTGCGGCCGCCGCTGGTAGACCATGCGCCGCGAGTCGTAGCCCGGTGCCGCGCGCGGCAGGTCCACGGTGAGCGTGGGCGCGTCCGCGGGCAACACCCGTGCGCCGGGCGCGGGGGGCGCAGCGGGGCCGGTGTCCAACGTGAAGCGCGCGGGGGCCGGAGCCGGCTTGGGCAGCAAGGTGCCGGCGCAGGCCGTCAGCAGGGGCAGCAGCGCGGCGAGCCAGCACCAGCGGGCAACGCCGCCGGCGCGACCCGGGGGCCGTGCGTGGTGCGCGGGGTGAGCGGGTGTCATGGCGGGCTTTCTCCAGGGCCGGGTGTCGGCGCGGGGTTGCCCAGCAGCAGGCTGCTGGGGTTGACGGCGGTCTGTTCGCTCAGGTGGCGCAGCGAGGCCGAGAGCTGGTTGAGCTCGGCCATCAGCCGCGCCAGGTCGGGCAGGGTCTCGTTGCCCACCTGCTGCACGCTGGTGGCCGCGGCGTCGGCCGCATCACCGGCGCGGGTGCTGGCCTTTGCCGCGACCTCGGCCATGCGCTCGACGGCCTGCGCGCTGCTCGCGATGCGCGCCAGCGTCGGCCCCAGTTGCTCGCCCGCGCGAGCGGTCAGCTGGGCGGTTTTGGCGGCATCGGCGATGCCGGCGCTGATCGCCGCCTGCTGCCCGACCAGGGTGCGGGCCAGCGTGGCGATGTCGGCCAGGCTCGACTTCAGTGCGGCCTGGTTGTCGGCGCCCAGGACGGCGTTGAGGTTGTCCGAGACGCGCCCCACGTTGCCCAGCACGTTGGAGAGCACGTTCTCCAGCCGCGCGCTCAGCGAGGGCTTGAAGGGGATGGTCGGCGCCACGCCGTCGGCCCCCGCCAGCAGCGGCGGCGAGCCGGCGCTGCCGCCGCTGATTTCGATGTAGGCGATGCCCGTGAGGCCCTGTGCCTTCAACACGGCCACGCTGTCCTGCTTGATCGGCGTGCCGCGCTTCACGAGGAAGTGCAGGCGGACCTGCTCCGAGTTCAGCGGGTCGATCTCGATGCGCGCCACCTTGCCCACGTCCACGCCCATGTACTTCACGGGCGCGTCGACGTTGAGCCCCGCCACCGATTCTTCGATCACCGCCTGGTAGGCGTCCATCGCCTGGCGGCCGCCCAGCCCGGCGGCGAGCCAGAGCACGCCGGCCACCAGCAAGGCGCCGAGCAGCAGCACGAAGGCGCCGACCAGTGGGTAGTTGACCTTGTCGTCCATGGTGTGGTGTCTCTGGCTCAGGCCCGCGCCGGGGCCGCCGGCGGTGGCTCCCCGCTGGGCTGGTTGAAATAGGCCGCGACCGTGGGGTGCGGGTGGTGCGAGAGCGCGTCCATCGTGTCCAGCGCGATCACGCGGCCTTCGGCCAGCACGGCGACGCGGTCGCACACTCGCCACAGCAGCGCCAGGTCGTGGGTGACGATCACGATGGTTGGTCCGAACAGCCCGTGCGTGGCCAGGATCAGGTCGTCCACGCCGCGCGAACTGGCCGGGTCCAGGCCCGAGGTCGGTTCGTCGAGGAACAGCAGCTCCGGGTCCAGCGCGATGGCGCGCGCCAGCGCCGCGCGCTTGAGCATGCCGCCGCTCAGTTCGCTCGGCCGCTTGAGGCCGGCTTCGGGCGGCAGGCCGGTCAGGGCCAGCTTCCACTCGGCGATGCGGTCGATCAGCGTGTCGTCCAGCGCGCTGTGTTCGCGCAGCGGCAGCCCCACGTTCTGCCGCACGGTGAGCGCGCCGAACAGGCCGCCGCGCTGGAACATCACGCCCCAGCGCTGGCGCAGCGCCAGGCCCGGGCCGGCCGCCAGCGTGAGCAGGTCTTCGCCGAACACGCGCACCTCGCCCGAGGTGGGCGCCTGCAGCCCGATCATCTCGCGCAGCAGCACCGACTTGCCCGAGCCGCTGCCCCCGGCCAGCCCCAGGATCTCGCCGCGCTTCACGCTCAGGTCCAGCCCCTCGTGCACGGTGTGGCTGCCAAAGCGCGTGCAGATCTGCTTGAGCTCGATCACGGGGTCGTCGGTGGGCGCCATTTCACAGTCCCAGCAGGTTGAAGGCGACCGAGAACAGCGCGTCGGCCACGATGATCGTGAAGATCGACTGCACCACGCTCAGCGTCGTCTGCCGGCCCACGCTGTCGGCGCTGCCCGAGGTGCGCAGGCCCTGGAAGCAGCCCACGGTGGCGATGATGAGCGCGAACACCAGCGACTTGCCCAGGCCGATCAGGAACGCGGTGCCCTGCATCACGCGGCCGAAGCGGTCGATGAACTCGCCGAAGCCGATGTCCAGCTGCGAGCGCGCCATCACCATGCCGCCGAAGACGCCGGTGATGTCGGCGAACACCGTGAGCAAGGGCAGGGCGATGGCCATGGCGATGATCTTGGGCAGCACCAGGCGCTGCAGCGGGTCGATGCCGATGGTGCGCAGGGCGTCGACTTCTTCGGCCACCACCATGGTGCCGATCTGCGCCGCGTAGGCCGAGCCGGAGCGCCCGGCGATGATGATGGCGCCGATCAGGGGCGCGAACTCGCGCAGCATCGCGTAACCCACCAGCTCCACCACGAAGACGTTGGCGCCGTAGTGGCGCAGCTGGTCGGCGCCCTGGTAGGCCACCACGACGCCGAGCAGGAACGAGGTCAGGCCGATGATGGGCAGCGCATCGAAACCACCGATCTGAACCTCGTGCCAGATCGCGCGCAGCCGCCACTGGCGGGGATGGCGCATCACGCGCGCCGCCGCGATCGCGGTCTCGCCGATGAAGTGCAGGAACGCCTGGGCTTGCTGCGCGGCGGCCACCGCGCGCTGGCCGGTGTGGTGCAGCAGGCCGTGGTGCGGTTCCTGTGTCAGGGTCTGGTCCGCGCCCGCCTGCACCTGCTGCATCAGCGCCGCCGCGCGCGGTGGCCAGCTGCGCAGGGCCGGCGCCGCGCTGCCGGCCGGCAACCAGCGTTGCAGCACCCAGGCGCCGGCCGAGTCGATGTCCTGCAGCGCCGAGCCGTCCAGCGTGAGCGGTGGCGTGTCAGCGACCGGCAGGGCCTGCGCATTCAGCAGCGGCCCAAGGCCCTGCAGCGTCCAGTGGCCGTGCAGCGTCCAGACCCCGTCCGGGCCGGGCGCGAGCGCGGCCGGTGTCGGGGGGGCGCTGGGTTCGGTGGGGCGTGGCGCGTACATGCGGCTGCAAGGCTGCGCTCAACAGCCGCTGGTGTCGGTGCGCTGTCGCACAAGGTGCTCGGTGCGCCGGCGGGAGGTTTCGAACACGCTGGCGCTCCTTTTCTCGTGTCTCAGCTCGTGTCTCAGAACCCCACGGCCTGCCCGTCGCGCCGCGGGTCGCTGGCGGCCACGTAGCCTTCTGATCCCGGGTCGCCCAGCCGCCAGATGTACTGGCCGGCGCCGAAGTCCTGGTAGGGGTCGTCGATGGTGCGGGTCTGGTGGCCGAGGTCTTTCAGGCCTTGCACCACCGCCGGGTCCATGGCGGACTCGACGTTGATGTGCCGCCCGGCGTCGAAGCGCCAGCGCGGCGCGTCGCACGCGGCCTGCAGGCCCTGGCCGTGGTCGAGCAGGCGCACCAGGGTCTGCACATGACCCTGCGGCTGCAGGTTGGCGCCCATCACGCCGAAGCTCATCACCGGCTGGCCGTCTTTCGTGAGGAAGGCGGGGATGATGGTGTGGAAGGGCCGTTTGCCCGGCGCCACCAGGTTGGCGGTGTTGCGACCGGGGCCGGTGTTCAGGTTGAAGCCGTGGCCGCGGTTCTGCAGGCTGATGCCGAACGACGGCTCCACCGCGCCCGAGCCGAAGCCCATGTAGTTGCTCTGGATGAAGCTGACCATCATGCCGCGCTCGTCGGCGGCGCTGAGGTAGACCGTGCCGCCCTTGGCGGGGTTGCCGGCGCCGAAGTCCTGTGCGGTCTTCATGTTGATCAGCTTCGCGCGTTCGCGCAGGTAGGCCGGGTCGAGCATCTGCTCGGCGCTCATGTCCATCGCGCCGGGTTCGGCGACGAAGCGGTACACGTCGGCAAAGGCCAGCTTCATCGCCTCGATCTGCAGGTGCTGCGCGGCCACGGTGTCGACCTTCATTGAAGCGAGGTCGAAGTTCGAGAGGATGCCCAGCGCGACCAGCGCCGCGATGCCCTGGCCGTTGGGCGGGATTTCGTGCAGCGTGTGGCCCTTGTAGTCCTGGCCGATGGGCGCGACCCACTCGGGCCGGTAGGCCGCGAGATCGGCCTCGGTGAGCGCGCCGCCGTGTTCGGCCGCGAAGCGCGCGAGCGCCTGCGCGATGGGGCCGCGGTAGAAGGCCTCGCCTTTGCTTTCGGCGATGGCGCGCAGGCCCCTCGCCGCCGCCGGGAACTTGAACAACTCACCCACCGTGGGCGCACGGCCCCATGGCAGGAAGGCCTCGGCAAACCCCGGCAGCGATTGCAGCTCGGGCGTGGCCGCGGCCCACTTCTGCCGCACCACCACCGGCACCGCATAACCGCGCTCGGCCAGTTCAATCGCTGGCTGCATCAGGTCGGCGAACGGCAGCTTGCCGAAGCGTTCGCTCAAGGCCACCCAGCCCGCCACCGCGCCGGGCACGGTGACCGAATCGAGCCCGCGCTTGGGCGGCGTGAGCGTGTCGGCGCCGTGTTTGCGGTGGAAGTAGTCCGGTGTCCAGGCCATGGGCGCGGGGCCGCTGGCGTTGAGCCCGTGCAGTTGTTGCCCGTCCCAGAGGATGCAGAACGCGTCCGAGCCCAGGCCGTTGCTCACCGGCTCGGTGATGGTCAGCGCCGCCGCGGCGGCGATGGCCGCGTCCACCGCGTTGCCGCCCTGCAGCAGCATGCGCAGCCCGGCCTGTGCCGCCAGCGGGTGCGAGGTGCTGACGACGTTGCGCGCGAACAGCGGCAGGCGGGTGCT
>NZ_JADMKB010000130.1 GCF_018780075.1 Hydrogenophaga sp. | reverse complement strand
TGGGCGAGCGCGGCGTGCGGCTCTCGGGCGGGCAGCGCCAGCGCATCGCGATCGCCCGCGCCATGTTGAAGAACCCGCCGCTGCTGTTGCTCGACGAAGCCACCAGCGCGCTGGACGCGCAGAGCGAGCGCATGGTGCAGGCCGCGCTGGAGTCGGCCATGAAAGACCGCACCACCCTGGTCATCGCCCACCGCCTGGCCACCGTGCAGCAGGCCGACCACATCGTGGTGCTCGACCATGGGCGGCTGGTGGAACAAGGCACGCACGCGCAGCTGGTGGCGCAGGGTGGGGTGTACGCGGGGTTGGCGGCTTTGCAGTTCAACGTCTGAGCCTCGGGGCCGGGGAAAGGTGGGTCCGGCACCTCGCGCAGGCCGATGGCGTCACCCCCGTTCTCCGGCCCACGCTCGCCGTCGGGCGGACCTGATCGCTGCCGCTATCGCGTCAACACCGTCACAGCGTGCAAGCTCTGTGGCAACGGCGAATGGGGCCTGCGCCCAGGGGAGCCACCATCGTCCTCAAAGACAGGTGGGCGTGCCTGCAGATTCGCTCGGCCATCACTTCGGGGGCAGGTGTTTTGGGTGAGCGGGCGCAGTCCCCATTCGCGGTTGCCACAGAGTTGGCGCGCAGCCACGGCGTTGACGAAGCAACGCCAGCGTGCCCGGGCAGACGCCCGAGAGGTGGGACGGAGAACGAGCACCCGGACCACCTGCCCCTGCCCACCCGACACGAGAGCCGAAGGCAAGGCAAAGCCCGACTCAAACCCAGAAGACTCAAACGTGGTGGCAAGCCACCTGCCGGCCTTCCAGAGGTCGCAACAAAGGCAGCTCACTCTCGCAACGCGCATCCGCCTTCGGGCAGCGTTTGTGAAACGCGCAGCCCGAGGGTGGGTTCAGCGGGCTGGGCAGTTCGCCGTGGATCTTGATCTTCTTCTGGCGCTGCGCCGGGTCGATGGACGGCGTGGCCGAGAGCAAGGCCTGTGTGTAGGGGTGCAGCGCGTTGGCGAAGATGGTGGCCTTCGGCCCCGCTTCGACCACACGCCCCAGGTACATCACCATCACGTCGTTGGCGATGTGCTCCACCACCGCGAGGTTGTGCGAGACGAACACATAGGCGGTCTGCAACTGCTCCTGCAAATCCATGAACAGGTTGAGCACTTGCGCCTGGATCGACACGTCGAGCGCCGAGGTGGGCTCGTCCGCGACCAGGATCTTGGGCTGCAGCACCATGGCCCGAGCGATGGCGATGCGCTGGCGCTGGCCGCCGGAAAACATGTGGGCGTAGCGGTCGTAATGTTCAGGGCGCAGGCCCACGCGCTCCAGGCTCGCCAACACCTTGGCCTTGCGCTCGCTGGCGCTGAGCGTGGTGTTGAGCAGCAGCGGCTCACCGATCTGGTGGCCGATTTTCTGGCGCGGGTTGAGCGAGGCGTAGGGGTTCTGAAACACCATCTGCACCTGGCTGCGCAGGCGTTTGTACTGCGCGCGGTCGCCCGGCTGCACCCACTCGCCGCCCACCTGCAGACGGCCGTCGGTGGGTGGCTCGATCAGCGTGAGCTGGCGCGCCAGCGTGCTCTTGCCGCAGCCGGACTCGCCCACCACGGCCAGGGTCTGGCCGGCCGTGAGCGTGAACGACACGTCGACCAGGGCCTTGACCGTGACCTTCGGTTTCATGAAGCCCTGCGACACGCCGTAATGGCGCGTCAGTGATTCGGCCTGCATCACAGGCGCCGTGGGCGCGGTCATCGGGGTGGCGGTCATAGCGTCTCCTGCGCCGTCATGGGGTAGAAGCAGCGCACCAGACCGTCGCCCTGCGCCAGCAGCTCGGGGCGTTCGATGTGACAACGTTCCTGGGCCTTGGGGCAACGCGGCGAAAGCAGGCAACCCGCGGGCCGATCGAACTGGCCGGGCACGATGCCGGGCAGGGTGTGCAGGCGGCGCGCGCCACGGCTGTGCTCGGGCACACTGCTGAGCAGCGCGTGGGTGTAGGGGTGTGCCGGTGCGGTGAACAGGCGCTCCACGGCGCCCTGCTCCACCTCCTGGCCCGCGTACATGACCGCGACGCGTTGCGCCACCTCGGCCACCACGGCCAGGTCGTGCGTGATGAGGATCAGGGCCATGTTGTGCGCCCGCTGCAGCTGCACCAGCAACTCCATGATCTGGGCCTGGATGGTCACGTCCAGCGCGGTGGTGGGCTCGTCGGCGATCAGCAGCTTGGGGTGGCAGGCGATCGCCATCGCGATCATCACGCGCTGCGCCATGCCGCCGGAAAACTGGTGCGGGTAGCTCTCCAGCCGCTGCGCAGCCCCGGGGATTTCCACCATCTGCAGCAGCTCGATGGCGCGCGCCTTGGCGGCCGCGCCGCGCAGGCCCATGTGTTCGCGCAACACCTCCTCGATCTGGAAGCCCACGGTGAAGCTCGGGTTGAGCGAGGTCATGGGGTCCTGGAAGATCATGGCCATGTCCTTGCCCAGGATCTTGCGGCGCTGGCGGTCTGAAATGGTCTGCAGGTCCTTGCCGTCGAACCGCAGGCGATCTGCGCCGACGTGGCCCTGCCCGGCCAGCAGGCCCATGACGGCCATCATCGCTACCGACTTGCCCGAACCCGACTCGCCCACGATGCCCAGCACCTGGCCCTGGTCCAGCTGCAGGTCCAGCCCGTCCACCGCGCGAAAGGCACGGCCCCTGGCGCCGAATTCGACGCGCAGGTTTTTGATTTCAAGAAGACTCATGCCAAATCTCTCAAGGGTTGCACCTTCACCGGCGCGAGATGTCTGAGCCAAGAACGCCGCGGAACCGGCTTTGCCGGGCCGCCAGCGTTGCCCCCTTGAGGGGGTCGCGCGAAGCGCGGCGGGGGTGTTTCATGTTGCTGACTTGAGTTTGGGGTCGAGCGCGTCGCGCAGCCCATCACCCACCAGGTTGATTGCGAGCACCGACCACAGAATGGTCAGGCCCGGCAGCGTCACCACCCACCAGGCGCTCTCGATGTAGTCGCGCGCCGAGGCGAGCATGGTGCCCCACTCGGGCAACGGCGGCTGCACGCCCAGCCCCAGGAAGCCCAGCGCCGCGATCTCCAGAATGGCGGCGGAAAAGCTCATGGTGGCGTGCACGATCAGCGGCGCGGTGCAGTTGGGCAGCACGGTCACGAACATGAGCCGCAGCGTGCGCGCACCCGACAGGCGCGCAGCGGTCACGTAGTCGCGCTGCAGCTCGCCGATGGCCGACGCACGCACCAGCCGCACATAGGCCGGCAGCGACACCAGCGCGATGGCGATCATGGCGTTGAGCAGGCCGGGGCCGAGGATCGCCATGATGGCCACCGCCATCAGCAGCGAGGGCAAGGCCATCACGATGTCCATGGCGCGCATGATGGCGGCGTCCACCCACTTGCCGGCGAACGCAGCCACCAGCCCCAGGATCACGCCCGGGATCATCGCCAGCACCACCGACACCAGGCCCACCAGCAGCGAGAGCCGCGCGCCGTGGATCAGGCGCGAAAACAAGTCGCGACCGAGCTCGTCGGTGCCCAGCAGGAACTGGCTGGTGCCACCGGCCCAGACCGGGCCCTGCAGGAAGTGCTCGCGGTATTGCTCGATCGGGTCGTGCGGTGCGACCCAGGGCGCGAAGATCGCCAGCATGCCCACGATGGACATGAACACCAGGCCGGCCACGGCGCCCTTGTTTTGCGAGAAGGCTCGCCAGAATTCAGCTAAGTTCATTCAAAGATCTCCGCGCAGCGGTGGAGTGAGTGACGATCCGGCGCCGGGCCGCCCCAAGCCGGATCAGCCCCCTTGGGGGGCAGCGGCGGAGCGTGGGGGCTCATGCTTGCACCCGGATGCGAGGGTTGGCCACACCGTAGAGCAGGTCCACGATGAAGTTGGTGACGACAACGAGCGTGGCCACAAGCAAGATGCCGTTCTGCACCACGGGGTAGTCGCGCCGGCCGATGGCGTCGATCAGCCACTTGCCGATGCCCGGCCAGGAGAAGATGGTTTCGGTCAGCACCGCGCCGCCCATCAGCGTGCCCACCTGCAGCCCCACCACGGTGAGCACGGGGATGAGCGCGTTGCGCAGCGTGTGCACGAAGATCACACGCATGGGCGACAGGCCCTTGGCGCGCGCGGTGCGCACGTAGTCTTCGCGCAGCACTTCCAGCATGGAAGAGCGCGTCATGCGCGCGATCACCGCCAGCGGAATCGTGCCCAGCACGATGGCCGGCAGGATCAGGTGGCGCACCGCGTCCCACAGCGCGCCGCTGTTGAGCTCGGGGTCGGCGCGCTCGGCCAGCCAGGCGTCGATGAGCATGAAGCCGGTCTGCGGCTGCACGTCGAACATCAGGTCGAGCCGGCCGGACACCGGCGTCCAGCCCAGCCCCACCGAGAAGATCAGGATCAGCAGCAGGCCCCACCAGAAGATGGGCATGGAGTAGCCGGTGAGCGCGCCCGTCATGACGGTGTGGTCCAGCCAGCTGCCGCGCTTGACCGCCGCGAGCACCCCCGCGATCAGACCCAGCACCAGCGCCAGCAGCAGCGCGCACAGCGCCAGCTCCAGCGTGGCCGGAAACAGGGCCTTGAATTCACTCCACACGGGAGACTGCGTCTTGAGCGACTGCCCCAGGTCGCCCCGCGCCAGTTGCCCGAGATAACGACCGTATTGCACATACAGCGGTTGGTCCAGACCCAGGCGTTTGAGGGCGGCGGCGTGCAGCTCCGGGTTGAGCGTGCGCTCGCCCACCATCACTTCGACCGGGTCGCCGGGGATCAGACGGATCAGCGAAAACGTCAGCAGCGTCACTCCCAGGATCGTGGGGATCAGCACCAGCAACTTCTTGAGGAGGTATCTCAGCATGAGGGAGCACCCCTTGTTGTTTTCAGACTGCGTAGAGAAGAGCGGACGTCAAAAGCTTGACGCCCGCAATTGCACCGGAGCGGCTGCCCGAAGAACACGAGCAGCCCGGCATCGTCAGGCCGCGAGCATTGCCCCCAGGCGCTGCAGGCTACACGCAGTGAGCCTGCAGCCGAACCACCCAGAACGCGGCGGAACCGGCTCAGCCGGGCCGCACCGCGTTGCCCCCTTGAGGGGGTGACGCCGCAGGCGGCGCAGAGGTGGGCCTTATTTGACCCCGACACCTTCGAAGCTGTAGTCGCCAAACGGGCTGATCTTGAAGCCGTAAAGCTCCTTGCGCATGGGCTGGTTCACCGTGGAGTGGGCGATGGTGGACCAAGGCATGTCTTTCTTGAACACCTCCTGTGCCTTCATGTACAGGTCAGTGCGCTCTTTCAGGTTCACGCTGTTGCGCGCCTTGAGGGTGTAGCCGTCGAATTCCTTGCTGCAGTAGCGCGCGTAGTTGGAGCCGCCGATGGCTTCGCAGGTGAGCAGCACGCCCAGGAAGTTGTCGGGGCTGGCGTAGTCGCCGGTCCAGCCGATCAGGCCGGTGTCGTGCTCACCTTGCTTCAGGCGCTTGAGGTACTCGCCCCACTCGTACTGCGTGATCTTGGCCTTGATGCCCACCTTGGCCCAGTCGGCCTGGATCATCTCGGCCATCAGCTTGGCGTTGGGGTTGTAGGGGCGCTGCACCGGCATGGCCCACAGGGTGATCTCGGTGCCTTCGGCCACGCCGGCCTTCTTCAGCAACTCCTTGGCCTTTTCAGGATTGAAGGCGGCGTTCTTCAGCTTGGCGTTGTAGGACCACAGCGAGGCGGGGAACGGGTTGCTGGCTTCCTGGCCCTGCCCCTGGTACACCGCGTCGATGATGGCCTTGCGGTTGATCGCCATGTCCAGCGCCTGACGCACCTCCACCTTGTTCAGCGGCGCCTTTTCGGTGTTGTAGCTCAGGTAGCCGATGTTGAAGCCCGGTGCCGTGTCCATCTTCAGCTTGGGGTCGGCCTTCATGGCGGCAATGTCCTGCGGTTTCGGGTAGGACATGATGTGGCACTCACCGGCCTTGAGCTTCTGGAAGCGCACCGAGGCGTCGGTGGTGATGGCGAAGATCAGGTTGTCCACCAGCACGTTCTTGGCGTTCCAGTAGTCTTTGTGCTTGACGTAGCGGATCTGCGCGTCCTTCTCATAGCGGCGCAGCGCGAAGGGGCCCGTGCCAATGGGCTGCTGGTTGATCATGCTGGCCTTGCCTTCGGCCACCAGTTTGTCGGCAAATTCCTTGGACAGGATCGAGGCAAACGGCATGGCGATCTTGACCAGCAGATCGGGGTCGGGCTGCTTGAGCTTGATCACCACCGTCAGGTCGTCGGTCTTGGTCACCGATGCGGTGTTGCTCTCCAGGCCCACGTCGGAGGCGTAGGGAAACTGGGCCGGATACGCCTTGTTGAACGGGTGGTCCTTGTTGACCATGCGCTCGAAGGTGAAGATGACGTCGTCGGCCGTCATGTCACGGCCCGGCTTGAAGTAGTCGGTGGTGTGGAACTTGACGCCCTTGCGCAGCTTGAAGGTGTAGATCAGGCCGTCGGGGGACACGGTCCAGGATTGCGCCAGGCTCGGCTCCACCTCGGTGCCGCCCTTCTTGAACTGCGTCAGGCGGTTGAACATGGCGTGACCGGCGGCGTCAAAGGTGTTGCCGCCGGTGTATTGCGCGGTGTCAAAACCCTCCGGGCTGCCCTCGGAACAGAAAATCAGCGTGCCGGCGGCCTGCGAGGCCATCGCCACAGCAGACAGGCCCAGCGCCAGGGTCAGTTTCTTCAGTTCAAACATGATCATCCTTCGTTGTTGCGGGGCCGCGAGATGCCACCCCTGTTCAGGAAAAATTCATTATCAATACAAAGATCGTCACAGGTCTGTCACCTGCGGTGGAGCCACCCGCTCAACTTGAAGGCTCCACTTGACGCACCTCAGGCCTTGCAAAATCGGTGCCATCACATGCCTCTCACGTTCACCCTAGGAAAACCATGATTCGCTGGGAAGCCCACACCTGCCTGCCCCTGCACCCTGATGCCAGCTTCGCGCCCCTGGAGCGTTACCGCGCCAACGGCGTGCACTGCGTCTGCATCAATGTGGGCATGGACATGAATCCGCTCGGCCAGATCCTGGCGGTGATCGCATCATTCCGTGCACGCTTGCTGGCAGCGCCTGAACGCTACGTCATGCCGCGCACCGTAGCCGACATCGAACAGGCACGCAACGAGGGGAAACTCGCGGTGGTTTTTGACCTGGAGGGTGCGCTGCCCCTGCTGGAGCGGCCCGAGATGGTGGCGCTGTACCGCGATCTCGGTGTGCGACAGATCCACTTTGCCTACAACCGCAACAACCCCGTGGCGGGCGGCTGCCACGACACGCCGCAAGGCCTGACCGCGCTCGGGCACCGCATGGTGGACGCGGTGAACGACGCCGGCGTGCTCATGGACTGCGCCCACACCGAACGCCGCACCACGCTGGACATCATGGCCCACTCGCGCCATCCGGTGGTGTTCAGCCACGCCAACCCGCTGGCGCTGGCCGAGCACGGCCGCAACATCACGGACGAGCAGATCAGGGCCTGTGCCGCCACCGGCGGCGTGGTCTGCATCTCGGGGGTATCGAAGTTCCTCGGCTGCGAGACACCGGGCGCGCAGGACATCGCACGCCACATGGCCCACATCGCGAATCTCGTCGGCCCACAGCACGTCGGCCTGGGTCTGGACATCGGCTTCGGCCAGCCCGGGCTGAACGACGACCCCCCGGGTGACTTCGACCCCGGCTTCTGGTGGCCCGCGAGCGCGGGTTACGGCAAGGGCATCAGCCAGATGCGCTACGCCGCCATAGAGACCTGGCAACAGCTGCCCGGCGCCCTGCGCGCCGTGGGCATGAGCGACCATGAGGTGGACGGCGCCCTGGGTGGCAACATGGCGCGGGTGGCGCGGCAGGTCTGGGGTACAGCGTCGGATTGAGCGAATCGTCCCATCGGACTGGTTATGCATTCGCCGCATAAAGGCATGGCAACACAGCCTTGGACAGTGCGGAACGCCCTCCGTACAGTCGCGCCAGTCGATCCGGGAAGCCGGATGGGCACAACCCACAAGGAATCCCAGCACCATGTCACAAGCACCGCACCCCGCAGGCGCCGCGGCCAACAGCCCGGCCGCCTTCACCAACGCCCTGCCCTCCTACCTGAATCCGGACAAGATCGGACCCTGGGGCATCTACCTGCAGCAGGTGGACCGGGTCACGCCCTACCTCGGCGATCTGGCGCGCTGGGTGGACACGCTCAAGCGACCCAAGCGCACCCTGATCGTGGACGTGCCGATCCACCTGGACAACGGCACCGTGGCGCACTTCGAGGGCTACCGCGTGCAACACAACACCAGCCGCGGCCCAGGCAAGGGCGGCGTGCGTTTCCACCAGGACGTGACCCTCTCGGAAGTGATGGCACTCTCGGCCTGGATGTCGATCAAGAACGCCGCGGTCAACGTGCCCTACGGCGGTGCCAAGGGCGGCATCCGCGTCGACCCGCGGCAGCTCTCCAAGGGTGAGCTGGAGCGCGTGACGCGCCGCTACACCAGCGAGATCGGCATCATCATCGGCCCGACCAAGGACATCCCGGCACCCGATGTGAACACCAACGAGCAGATCATGGCCTGGATGATGGACACCTACTCCATGAACGAAGGCTCCACCGCCACCGGCGTGGTCACCGGCAAGCCGGTGGACCTCGGTGGCTCGCTCGGCCGGCGCGAAGCCACCGGGCGCGGCGTGTTCACCGTCGGCAGCGAAGCCGCCAAACACATTGGCATGGACATCAGCCAGGCGCGCGTGGCCGTGCAAGGCTTTGGCAATGTGGGCGGCGTGGCGGGCAAGCTGTTCGCCGAGGCCGGCGCCAAAGTTGTGGCGGTGCAGGACCACGGCGGCACCATCTACCGTGAAGCGGGGCTCGACGTGCCCTTGCTGATGGCGCATGTGGCCCGCATGGGCTCGGTGGCGGGCTTCCCGCAGGCCGAGGTGATCGCCAACGATGCGTTCTGGGACGTGCCTTGCGACATCCTGATTCCCGCTGCACTGGAGCAGCAGATCACCGAAGCCAACGCCGGCCGCATCCAGGCGAAGATGGTGATCGAAGGCGCCAATGGACCGACCACGCCGCAGGCCGACGACATCCTGCACGATCGCGGCATCCTGGTGCTGCCCGACGTGATCGCCAACGCCGGCGGCGTGACCGTAAGCTACTTCGAGTGGGTGCAGGACTTTTCCAGCTTCTTCTGGAGCGAGGACGAAATCAACGAGCGCCTGGTGAAGATCATGAAGGGCGCGTTCGCCTCCGTGTGGCAGGTGGCCGAAGAGAACAAGGTGAGCCTGCGCACGGCCACCTTCATCGTGGCCTGCAAGCGCATCCTGCACGCGCGCGACCTGCGTGGCCTGTATCCGTAATCACCCCCGCGCCGCCTTCGGCGTCACCCCCTCCAGGGGGCGATGCGAGTGGCCCGGCGGAGCCGGTTCCACCGCATCCTGGGATTGAGGCACGCGCTCCGGAGAGATGGCCTGCGAACAGAGGGAAAGTTGGTCCAAGGGCACCGCGGAACCTTTGCCGGGCCGCCAGTGCCGCCCCATGGGGGGTGACGCCGCAGGCGGCGCAGGGGGGGCAATTACTGCAGGGTTTCCTTGAGCGCCGGCAGCGACGGAAGCGGCATTACCTCAATGCCTTCTTCGATCAGTTCCATCGCCACCTCGGGGCTGGTACGGCCGCGGATGTTGCGTTGCTCCACCTCGCCATGGTGCATGGCCCGGGCCTGATCGGCGAAGCGCTCGCCCACGTCTTCGGTCTGCGCCAGCACCTGGCGCATGGCCTTGAGCAACTGGGCCTGCAACGGCGAACCGGATGCGGGAAAACCCAGCTCCACCCGCCCCGTGGCGTCGGCAGGCTCCACAGGCGCTTTGTCGTCCCGATGGGCGCGCAGGTTCAGGCGCGGCGCCGAAAGCATCTTCTGAATCGATGTGTCTCCACACAAAGGGCAGTTCAGCAACCCACGCGCGAGCTGGTCTGTGAAGTCGGCTTCAGAGCCGAACCAGCCTTCGAATTCGTGCTGGTGCGCGCATTGCAAGTTGAGAACCTTCATGGCCAAAATTATCGGGCCACCGCTGGCGGCATGGCCCCTGACCAGTCGAGAGTCCATGCCCCGGACAACACATTCTGCAGCCACAGCGCACCCACCAGGGTCTTGCAGTCAATGATGGCGCCGCTCCGGCACCACGCCTGCAGCTCCTCGGGCGTGGCGCTGAACACGTCGAGGAACTCGCCGTCGTCGAGCTGTCGCTCGCCCGCAGAGAGCCCGCGCGCAAACCAGATGTCGATGATTTCGTCGGAGTAGGCAATGGTCGGTGCCAGCCGGCCGGCAAAGGCCCACTCGCGCGCGCTGTAGCCGGTTTCTTCGAGCAACTCACGCCGCGCACACGCGAGACTCCCTTCGCCCGCATCCAGCTTGCCGGCGGGGAACTCGACCATCACGTCGCGCAAAGGGTGGCGGTACTGGCGCTCCATGACCAGACGGCCATCGTCCAGCCAACCGATCACCATCACCGCGCCGGGGTGCAGCACATATTCGCGCGTGGCCTCTCGACCGGAGGGCAAACGCACCGTGTCGCGCACGACATGGAGGAAGTTCCCCTGGAGCAGTTCGGTGCGCGCCACCGGAACTTCGCGCAGATGGGTGTCCGACCCCATGTCCGTCTCAGCCTCGCCGCTTGAAAAGGTAGCGGTAAACAAAACCCGGGAACGCCAGCGTCAAGAACAGGGCCGCGGTGGTCGCATAGAACTCCCAGCCCTGGGGCGCGATCTGGCCCGCAGAACGTTCCAGAGCCAGCCCCAAAGCGCCCACCAGAAAGTAGCAGATCACCAGTTCCAGCAGATGAATGCCCAGCGACTTGGACGCAGCGCGCGGGATGACCCCCAGCCAGCGCTGATTGACAAACGGCAGGTTGGCGCCGACCACGGCCGCCAGCAAGACGAGCCAGATGGAAAAGGAATGGTTCATATGGGCAGAAAGGACCCCGGATGCGGTGCCGACAACGGCACCGCAGGCCAGAACCGATGGGTCAGGCCATCAGGGCCGTGATCGCCTGGGCACACAGGGCCATCAGCCCACCGGGCACGATGCCCAGACCCAGCACCAGCGCACCGTTGAGCGAGAGCACCGAACGAGCGTCCAGGCCAGCAGCGATGCCTGCGGTCTGGCTGGGTGCGTCGAAGTACATCACCTTGACGAGACGCAGGTAATAAAACGCGCCGATCAGGGACATGATCACGGCAAACACCGCCAGACCAATGTACACCGGTTGCGAAGAGGCCAGCAAGGCCTGAAGCACCGACAGCTTGGCGTAAAAACCCACCATGGGCGGCACACCGGCCAGCGAGAACATGCACACCGCCATGACGGCCGCGTACAGCGGGCTGCGCTGGTTCAGACCGGCCAGATCGCTCACGTTGTCCGATTCGAAGCCGCCGCGCGAAAGCAACAGGATCACGCCGAAGGTGCCCAGGGTGGTCAACACATAGGTCACCACGTAGAACATGGACGAACCGTAGGCATTGGCCATGTTGCTGCTGTCCAGCCCTTGGCCTGTGGCCACCACACCGGCCAGCAAACCCAGCAGCATGAAACCCATCTGTGCGATCGTCGAGAAGGCCAGCATGCGTTTGAGGTTGGTCTGAGCGATGGCCGCGAGGTTGCCGATCAGCAGCGAGGCCACCGACAGCACCGCGAGCATCTGCTGCCAGTCGACCGCCAGGGGCGCGAGTCCTTCCACCAACAGACGGATCACGATGGCAAAAGCGGCGAGCTTGGGTGCGCCACCGATCATCAGGGTGACGGCCGTGGGTGCGCCGTGGTAGACGTCGGGCACCCACATGTGGAATGGAACAACACCCAGCTTGAAGGCCAGACCAGCCACGACAAACACCAGCCCCAGCGTCAGGACCTGCGGCGACCCCTTGAGCGTGGCCTCGCCGCCAGCGATGGCCTTCATCACTTCGGCCACATCAAGCGAGGCCGTGGCGCCGTACACCAGCGACAGCCCATAGAGGAGGAACCCGCTGGCCAGCGCGCCCAGCACGAAGTACTTCATGGCGGCCTCGGTGGCTTGCACATCGTCACGGCGCAGGGCCACCAGCGCATAGCTGGACAGGGTCAGCAACTCCAGGCCCAGGTAGATCACCAGGAAGTTGTGACCGGAGATCATGACGAACATGCCCAGCAGCGCATACAGCGACAACGAAAACAGCTCTCCACCACCCGACAGCATGTCGCGGTCCCCGGCATAGCGGCGGCCGTACACCAACGTGACCAGCACGGCCAACGCGGCAAAACATTTGAGCCACTGCCCCATGGGGTCGCTGATGACCATGCCACCAAAACCCAGCAAGGTCTGACCCGTTGCTGCTGCTGCGCCTTGAAGATAGGCCACCACGGCAAGCGTCAAGAGCGTCAGAACGTAGGTGGTGCCACGCAGGCGTGACCTGACTGCGACATCGACCAGCGAGATCACACAGGCCATGACCAGCAAAAATACCTCAGGAAAAGCCAGCACCCAGCTGCTTTGGTCGTTCATGGTGAAGACTCTCTTTTGTTTGTTGTCGGCACGGTTCAGTTGAGCTTGGAGACGGCCACGTGGCGCAGCAACTCAGCAACAGAAGCGTCCATCACATCGGTGAAGGGCTTGGGGTAGATGCCCATGTAAAGCACCGCGATCGCGAGCACCGCCATGACCAGGAACTCGCGTCGACCGATGTCGGTCAGCGCCTTCACGTGGTCATTGGCCACGGCACCCAGGTACACGCGCTTGAACATCCACAAGGAATAGGCGGCACCGAAGATCAGCGCAGAAGCGGCGGCGGCGCCGATCCAGAAGTTGGCTTTCACGGCCGCCAGGATGACCATCCATTCGCCCACAAAGCCCGCCGTTCCCGGCAACCCGCAGTTGGCCATGGTGAACAGCAGTGCAAACGCCGCAAAATTCGGCATGGTGTTGACGACGCCACCGTAGCTGGAGATCTCGCGCGAGTGCACACGGTCGTACAGCACACCGATGGAGAGGAACATGGCGGCCGACACAAAACCGTGGGCGATCATCTGCACGATGCCGCCAGACACACCCAGGTCGCTGAACACGAAGAAACCCAGCGTGACAAAACCCATGTGGGCCACAGACGAATAGGCCACCAACTTCTTCATGTCCTTCTGAACCATGGCCACCAGGCCCACATAGACGACGGCGATCAGCGACAGCGTGATGATGAGCCAGGCCCATTCGTGCGATGCGTCGGGCAGGATGGGCAGGGAAAAGCGCAGGAAACCATAGGCACCCAGCTTCAGCATGATCGCGGCCAGCACCGCCGAGCCACCGGTGGGTGCCTCCACGTGCACGTCGGGCAGCCAGGTGTGCACCGGCCACATCGGTACCTTCACCGCGAAGGCCGCGAAAAACGCGAAGAACAACAGGGTCTGCGCCGTGCTGCCCAGCGGCAGCTTATGCCAGGTGGCCAGATCAAAACTGCCGCCCGACTGCGTGTACAGGTAGATCAGGGCCACCAGCATCAGCAGCGAGCCCATCAGCGTGTACAGGAAGAACTTGAACGCCGCGTAGATCTTGTTCGGACCGCCCCAGATGCCGATGATCAGGTACATCGGGATCAGCGTGGCTTCAAAGAACACGTAGAACAGCATGCCGTCCTGCGCGGAGAACACGCCGATCATCAGACCCGACAGGATCAGGAATGCACCCATGTACTGGTTCACGCGCTCGGTGATGGACTCCCAGCTGGCGATCACCACCACCACGGTGATGAAAGCGGTCAACAGGATCAGCCAGAGCGAAATCCCATCCACACCCAGGTGGTAGTTGACATGGAAGCGATCGATCCAGGTGGACTTCTCCACAAACTGCATCGCCGCCGTACCCAGTTTGAAGCCGGTGTACAGCGGGACCGTCACGGCCAATGAGAGCAGTGCCCCCAACAGCGCCAGCCAGCGCACCACGTGCGCCTGATCATCCCGACCCAAGGCCAGCAGCACGGCACCGAAGGCAATCGGCGCCCAGATCGCAAGGCTCAGCAAACCCATCTTGTTCTTCTCCTTATTTGGCGAGCCACACGAAATACGTCATGAACAGGAACACGCCCACGATCATCATCAACGCGTAGTGGTACAGGTACCCGCTCTGTGCGCCCCGCACAAACGACGAAAAGGCGCCGACAAGCTTCCAGCTGGCGTTCACCACCCCGGTTTCGATCACACCCTGGTCGCCCCCCTTCCACAGACCGGTACCCAGCGCGCGTGCGCCACGGGCCAGCACGTTCTCGTTGAACCAGTCCATGTAGTACTTGTTTTCAAGCACGGTGATGACGGGCTTGAGGGCTCGGCCGATGGCGGCCGGCACGGCCGGGTTCACCAGGTACATGTACCAGGCGATGACCGCGCCAGACAGCGCGAGGTAGAACGGTGCGGTGGAGAGCGCATGCAAGGCCATGGCCAGCGGACCGTGGAACTCTTCCGCGAATTTCGCCACAGCCGGATGGGCGGCCGAGTTGATGGTGATCGCGTCCTTGAGGAAATCCCCGAACAACATGGGCTGAATGGTCATGAAACCTATCACCACCGAAGGAATCGCGAGCAACAGCAACGGCACGGTCACGACCCAGGGGGTTTCGTGAGGCTTGTGATCGCCATGCCCATGTCCGTGGTCATCGTGGCCATGATGCGCGTCGGGGTTCTGGTCAAAACGCTCTTTGCCGTGGAACACCAGGAAATACAGGCGGAACGAATAGAAGGACGTCACGAAGACACCGGCCAGCACTGCGAAATGGGCAAAGCCTGAAGCCGGCAGGTTGCTGAAATGCACCGCCTCGATGATCGAGTCCTTGGAATAGAAGCCCGAGAACAGCGGCGTGCCGATCAAGGCCAGCGTGCCCAGCAAGGAGGTGATCCAGGTGATGGGCATGTACTTGCGCACGCCACCCATCCAGCGGATGTCCTGGTTGTGGTGCAGGCCCATGATCACGGAGCCGGCAGCGAGGAACAGCAGTGCCTTGAAGAAAGCGTGGGTCATGAGGTGGAACACCGCGACCGAATACGCCGAGGCGCCCAGAGCCACCGTCATGTAGCCCAGCTGCGAGAGCGTGGAGTACGCCACGACACGTTTGATGTCGTTCTGGATGATGCCCAGGAAGCCCATGAACAGGGCCGTGATGGCGCCGATGACCATGATGAAGTTGAGTGCGGTGTCCGACAGTTCGAACAGCGGGGACATGCGCGCCACCATGAAAATCCCGGCCGTCACCATCGTGGCGGCGTGGATCAGCGCCGAAATCGGGGTCGGGCCTTCCATCGAGTCGGGCAGCCAGACGTGCAACGGGAACTGGGCCGACTTGCCCATCGCACCGATGAAGAGGCAGATGCAGATCACCGTGATCAGCAGCCAGTCGGTGCCGGGAAAGCCCAGCTTGCCGAGTTCGGGCGCCTTGGCGAACACTTCGGTGTAGTTCAGCGTGCCGGCATAGGCCACGATCAGGCCAATGCCGAGGATGAAGCCGAAGTCACCCACGCGGTTGACCAGGAACGCCTTCATGTTGGCGAAGATGGCCGTCGGCTTGTTGAACCAGAAACCAATCAGCAGGTAGGACACCAGACCCACCGCTTCCCAGCCAAAGAACAGCTGCAGCAGGTTGTTGCTCATCACCAGCATCAGCATGGAGAAGGTGAACAGCGAGATGTAGGCGAAGAAGCGGTTGTAGCCAGCGTCTTCTTCCATGTAGCCGATGGTGTAGAGGTGCACCATGAGCGAGACGAAAGTGACCACCATCATCATCATCGCGGTCAGGCCATCGACCATGAAGCCGATTTCCATCTTCAGACCGCCTACCACCATCCACTCGTAAACGGTCTGGTTGAAGCGCGCACCATCGACCGCGACGCTCTTGAGCGTCATGGCTGAGATGATGAAGGCGATCAGCACACCCAGGATGGTGAGCGTGTGCGAGGTACGGCGACCAATGACGTTGCCGCCAAAGGTGGTGCCCAGGATGCCGGCCAGCGCGGCACCCACCAGGGGGGCGAGCGGGACGGCGAGCAAGGTGCTTGCAGAGAGAGTGGTGCTCATGGTGTTCTTGCCTCTTCGGGGATGGGCTTCAACCCTTGAGAGTGTTGAGTTCTTCGACGCTGATCGACGACTTGGCACGGAACAGCAGCACGAGAATGGCGAGGCCAATCGCAGACTCGGCCGCCGCGACCGTGAGGATGAAGAACACAAAGACCTGGCCGTGCATGTCCCCCAAGTAGTGAGAGAACGCCACGAAGTTCATGTTCACCGCCAGCAACATCAGCTCGATCGCCATGAGCAACACGATGATGTTCTTGCGGTTCAGGAAGATGCCGATGACGGAGAGGGCGAACAGGATGGCGCCCACCGACAGAAAGTGACTCAGTGTGAGGCTCATGCCTTGCCCTCCTCGGCAGCGACCGCTTCTACGGGTGCAGATTTTTGTGTGGCAGCCATCGGCACCACGACCAGGCGGTCGCTGGCGCGCACATGCACCTGCTGCCCTGGATCAATGGCTTTGCTGTCCTTGCGCTGGCGCAAGGTGAGCGCGATCGCCGTCACCATGGCCACCAGCAGGATCACGGCGGCCACCTCGATCGGATACAGGTATTCGCTGTACATCAAGCGCCCCAGCGCCTTGGTGTTCGACACGTCGGCCGCCTGAGCCACCCCCGCAATGGGGGCCGTCACGGTCGGAAACCCGACCCACAGGACGGCGATCAGCTCGGCAGCCACAAGACCACCAAGGGTGGCCGCCAAGGGAAAGTTCTGCCAGAAACCCCAGCGGTCATCGTCGAACTTGATGTCCAGCATCATCACGACAAACAGAAACAGCACCATGACCGCGCCCAGGTACACCAGCACCAGCGTCAGACCCAGGAACTCGGCCTTGAGGATCAGCCAGAGCGCCGATGCCTGCGAAAAAGCCAGCATGAGATACAGCACCGCGTGCACAGGGTTGCGCGAGGTGATGACGCGGTAGGCCGCAAACAGCAGCACCGCTGAAAACAGGTAGAAAAAGCCGGTCTGGTAATCCATGGTTCTTGTCTTTCGCCTGCTTCAGCGGTACTTCGCGTCCGCGGCCTTGGCGGCGGCGATCTCGGGCTCGAATCGGTCGCCCACAGCCAGCAGCATCTCTTTGGTGAAGTACAAATCGCCCCGTTTTTCACCGTGGTATTCGAGAATGTGCGTTTCCACGATGGCGTCCACCGGACAGGCTTCCTCGCAGAAGCCACAGAAGATGCACTTGGTCAGATCGATGTCGTAGCGCGTGGTGCGGCGGGTGCCATCGGCTTCGCGTTCACCGGCTTCGATGGTGATGGCCATCGCAGGACACACGGCTTCACACAGCTTGCAGGCGATGCAGCGCTCTTCGCCGTTTTCGTAGCGGCGCTGTGCGTGCAGTCCACGAAAGCGGGGGGACAGCGGCGTTTTTTCTTCAGGGAACTGAACAGTGATCTTGCGGCGCAACGCATAGCGACCGGTCAGGGCCATGCCTTTGAAGAGTTCCAGCAACAGGAAACTCTTGAAAAAGTCACGGAGGGAAAAGGGAGCAACGGCGGTGGTGGACATGATGGATCGCCCTGCTTATTTCCAGATGTTCCACGGGGTCTGCATCAGACCGCCGACGAGGAGCAGCCAGATGAGCGTGACAGGAATGAAAATCTTCCAGCCCAAACGCATGATCTGGTCGTAACGGAAGCGCGGGAAAGTGGCACGGATCCAGATGAACATGGACACCACCAAGAAGGTCTTGATGCCCAACCAGATCCAGCCGGGAATCCAGTTGAACAGTGCGCTGTCGATCGGGGGCAACCAGCCGCCGAGGAACATCAGCACCGCCAGGATGGACACCAGCCACATGCTGGCGTACTCCGCCAGGAAGAAGATGGCAAAGCCCATGCCCGAGTACTCGACCATGTGACCGGCCACGATCTCGGCTTCGCCCTCGACCACGTCAAAAGGATGCCGGTTGGTTTCAGCCACGCCGGAGATCAGGTAGACCAGAAAGATCGGCAGCAACGGCAACCAGTTCCAGGAGAGGAATGTCAGCGTGTGGGACGCGGCCCAACCACGCGACTGGGACGCCACGATGTCGCCGAGGTTGAGACTGCCGGCGGTCATGACAACCACCAGGAAACAGAAGCCGATGGCGATCTCGTAACTCACCATCTGAGCCGACGCACGCAGCGCGCCCAGGAAGGCGTACTTGGAATTCGATGCCCAGCCGGCAATGATCACGCCGTACACCTCGATCGACGTGATGGCCAGAATGACCAGGATGCCCGCGTTGACGTTGGCGATCACGGCCTCGGGACCGAATGGCACCACCACCCACGCAGCCAGCGCAGGCATGATGGCCATGATGGGCCCCAGGCGGAACAGGCCCGGCGCAGCCGCGCTGGGACTGATGATCTCTTTGGTCAGCAATTTGACGGCGTCGGCGATCGGCTGCAACAAACCGAACGGGCCGACGCGGTTGGGACCCAGGCGAACCTGCATGAAGCCGAGCAGTTTGCGTTCCCAGAGTGTGAGGTACGCCACCGCGCCCATCAGCGGTGCAAGAACCACCACAATCTTGATCAGACCCCAAAGCACGGGCCAGGCGGCTCCACCCCACCAGGGGGCCGAAAACAGGCCCATCCCGCCGTTGTACATCGCGTCGATCATGCGTGTGCTCCTTCGGCGGCGCGGGCGTCTGCGGTCAGTTGAAGAGAGGATGCCCTCCTCACCAGCGAATCCAGCTGATAGATGGACGCGACGCAGGGCTGAACCTTTGAAGGGCTCTGATCTGCCGCGGCAGGACCCAGGCCTGCGTCGGCATTCGACAGTCGGGATGCAGCGACCATCTCCCCGGCGCTGGCGCCGGGCAGCACGGCCGCCAACACCGCTTGCGAAGACTCCGCATCAAAGCCGGGCAGCCCCATCAGGTTGCCCAGCACGCGGATCACCTTCCACGCGGGACGCGTTTCGCCCAGCGGCTTCACCACCGCATGGAAACTTTGCAGACGGCCTTCGGCATTGACAAATGAACCGGACGTTTCGGTGAACGGGGCGATGGGCAACAGCACGTCGCTGATGTCCAGGTTGGCCTTGAAGGGGCTGAGCGTGACCACCATGCTGGCCGACTTCAGGCCTGCGTCACCCGCAGCGCTGTCAAAGGCTGGCTCGGTATTGAGCAAAATGGCCGCCTTGAGACCGCCGCCGAGCATCTGCCCGGCATTCAGCCCCACCTGCCCGGGCAATGCACTCACCAACTGGGCACCCACGGTGTTCGCTGCTTCTGACAAGTAGCCCACGGCAGCGCCCGTTTGTTGACCAATCCAGTTGGCCAGCGACAACAAGCTCGCCGCTTTTTCATGGTGAGCGGCGGCGTTGCCCAGCAGAATGGCTTTCTGCTCGCCTCCCAGCAGGGACTTGGCAACGGCCCGTGCAGCGTCCGTCACTTCTGCGGCCACGGGGGCCTGAACACCGGCCTCCTGCGCCACAGCGACGGCCACGCCGGCCAGAGCCGACACCCACGACGAGCTGTCCGCCAGCACCTCGTGGCGCACCGGCATCGCCCAGTCCTGGGACTGGGCATGAAGAGCGCTGACCTGGCACCCTTTGCGGGCCGCCTGGCGGATGCGTTGCGCGAACAGGGGATGGTCCTTGCGCAGGTTGGAGCCCACCACCAGCACGCGTTGAAGGGTCGACAGGGATGCGATGGGCATGCCCAGCCAACGGGCGGACCCGGCAGCGGTGGTGTTGGAGAAGTCGGCATGGCGCAGACGGGTGTCAATGTTCTGGCTGCCCAGACCGCGCACCAAGGCACCAGCCAAGGCCAGCTCTTCGAGTGTGCTGTGCGGACTGGCCAACACACCAATCGCGTTCGCGCCGTGGTCGGCTTTGACCTGCCTCAGCCCATTGGCCACGTACTCCAGAGCGGTCTGCCAGTCCACGGTCGTCCACTCGCCGCCCTGTTTGAGCATGGGCGAGGTCAGGCGGTCTTCGCTGTTGACGGCTTCGTACGAGAAACGGTCGCGGTCGGCGATCCAGCATTCGTTCACTGCGTCATTTTCGAGCGGCACCACGCGCATGACCTTGTGGTTCTTCACCTGAATGATCAGGTTGGCACCGGTGGAGTCGTGCGGGCTCACCGACTTGCGGCGCGACAGCTCCCAGGTGCGGGCGCTGTAACGGAAGGGCTTGCTGGTCAACGCGCCCACAGGGCAAATGTCGATCATGTTGCCCGACAGCTCGGAGTCCACCGACTGGCCGACAAAGGTTTCGATCTCGGCGTGTTCGCCCCGATGCGACATGCCCAGCTCCATCACGCCGCCAATTTCCTGACCAAAGCGCACGCAGCGGGTGCAGTGGATGCAGCGGCTCATCTCTTCCATGGAAATGAGTGGCCCCACGTCCTTGTGGAACACCACGCGTTTTTCTTCTTCGTAGCGCGATGCGCCACCGCCGTAGCCCACGGCCAGATCCTGCAACTGGCATTCGCCGCCCTGGTCACAGATCGGGCAATCCAGCGGGTGGTTGATGAGCAGGAACTCCATCACCGATTGCTGGGCCTTGATGGCCTTGTCACTCTTGGTGCGCACGATCATGCCCATGGTCACCGGCGTGGCACAGGCGGGCATGGGCTTGGGCGCCTTTTCCACTTCCACAAGGCACATGCGACAACTGGCCGCAATGGACAATTTCTTGTGATAGCAGAAATGCGGGATGTAGGTGCCCGCCTTTTCGGCCGCATGCATGACCATGCTGCCCGGTGGCACTTCGACCTTCTGGCCGTCGAGTTCGATTTCAACCATGGTTTCTCGTCTCGTTTCAGGCGGTGGCGTCGGCCTTGATCATGGCCGCGAACTCGGGCCGGAAATGCTTGAGCATGGCGCGCACCGGCATGGCTGCCGCGTCGCCCAGGGCGCAGATGGTGCGCCCCATGATGTTCTCGGCCACGTTGTCCAGCAGCGCCATATCGGCAGGCTTTGCTTCGCCCCTGTGGATCTTGTCCACGAGGCGCCATAGCCAGCCGGTGCCTTCGCGGCACGGCGTGCACTGGCCACAACTCTCGTGCATGTAGAAATAGGAGAGACGCTTGAGCGACTCGACCATGCAGCGAGAATCGTCCATCACGATCACCGCACCCGAGCCCAACATGGAGCCGGCCTTGGAGATGGAGTCGTAGTCCATGGTGCATTCCATGATGACGGACGCAGGCAACACCGGCGAAGACGAACCACCGGGGATCACCGCCTTGAGCTGGCGGCCTTTGCGCACACCACCGGCCAGCTCCAGCAGCTTGGCGAATGGCGTACCCATCGGCACTTCGTAGTTGCCGGGCAACTCGACGTCACCACTGACCGAGTAGATCTTGGTGCCACCGTTGTTCGGCTTGCCACACTCCAGGTAGGCTTGACCACCGTGGCGGATGATCCAAGGCACGGCCGCAAAGGTTTCGGTGTTGTTGATCGTGGTCGGTTTGCCATACAGGCCGAAACTGGCCGGGAAAGGCGGCTTGAAGCGCGGCTGACCCTTCTTGCCTTCGAGCGATTCGAGCAATGCAGTCTCTTCACCGCAGATGTAGGCCCCAAAACCATGGTGAGCGTGCAACTGGAAGCTGAAGTTGCTGCCCATGATGCTGTTGCCAAGGAAGCCCGCGGCACGCGCCTCTTCCAGCGCGGCTTCGAAGCGCTCATAGGCGCCAAAAATTTCGCCGTGGATGTAGTTGTAGCCCACGGTGATGCCCATGGCATACGCCGCAATCGCCATGCCTTCGATGACGATGTGTGGGTTGAACATCAGGATGTCGCGGTCCTTGCAGGTCCCCGGTTCACCTTCATCCGAGTTGCAGACCAGGTACTTTTGCCCCGGGAACTGGCGCGGCATGAAGCTCCACTTCAGTCCGGTCGGAAATCCGGCTCCGCCACGACCGCGCAAAGCGGATTCCTTGACCGTGGCGATGACCTGATCTTGCGTCAGGCCGGCCACACCGGTGTCCGGGTTTGGTGCAGAACCGTCTTGCCCGAGGATCTTGCGCAACGCCTGATAACCGCCGCGGGCTTCGTAGTCCTTGAGCGACCAGTTGCTGCCGTTCAGCCCGGCATAAATCTGCGGGTTGATGTGGCGGTCGTGAAAACAGGTCTGCACGCCAGTGGCGTTGAACTGTGCAATCACCTGATCGGCGTTCATGCTTTGCCCTCCGCGGCGCGCAGGCCGTCGATCAGCTGGTCCAGCTTCTCATTGCTCATGAAGCTGCACATGTGGCGGTCGTTCACCAGCATCACCGGGGAGTCGGCACAGGCACCCAGGCACTCGCTCTGCTGCAAGGTGAACAGGCCATCGGCGCTGGTTTCGCCCATGTGCACGCCGAGCTTCTGCTCCAGATGGTGCAGCGCCCTTTCGCCGTCACGCAACTGGCATGGCAGGTTGGTGCAGACGTTGAGTTTGAACTTGCCCACCGGCCGCTGGTTGTACATGTTGTAGAAGGTGGTGACCTCATGCACCGCCATCACCGGCATGCCCAGATAGGCGGCAATCGCCTTCTCGGCTTCCAGGCTCACATGTCCCTGCTCCTGCTGCACGATGGACAGACAGGCCATGACGGCAGACTGTGCCTGCTCGCCCGGGTACTTTGCCACCTCGCGGGCGAAACGCTGAATGGTGGCGTCGGAGAGCGTGGCCGCACTCACGGGTTTGCTGCCGGAGATCATCGGTCAATCTCTCCAAAAACGATGTCCATGGTGCCGATGATGGCCACCGCGTCCGCCAGCATGTGGCCGCGGGCCATCTCGTCCAGGGTGGACAAATGGGTGAAGCCAGGGGCGCGGATTTTCAGGCGATAAGGTTTGTTGGCACCGTCGCTCACAAGGTAGATGCCGAATTCGCCCTTGGGGTGCTCGACGGCCGCATACGCCTCGCCCTCAGGCACGTGAAAACCTTCCGTGAAGAGTTTGAAGTGGTGGATCAAACCCTCCATGTTGGACTTCATGGATTCCCGTGACGGTGGCGCCACCTTGTGGTTGTCGGTGATCACCGGGCCGGGGTTCACACGCAGCCAGTCCACACACTGTTTGATGATGCGGTTGGACTGCTTCATCTCCTCCATGCGGACGAGGTAGCGGTCGTAGGTGTCGCCGGTCTTGCCCACCGGGATGTCGAAGTCCATGCGGTCGTACACCTCGTACGGCTGCTTCTTGCGCAAATCCCAGGCGATACCGGAGCCCCGCAACATGGGGCCGGTCATGCCAAGGTTCAGCGCACGCTCAGGGGGCACCACGCCAATACCGACCGTGCGCTGCTTCCAAATGCGGTTATCGGTCAGCAGCGTGTGGTACTCGGCCAGGTAGGTCGGAAAGCGCTGGGTGAAGTCGTCGATGAAGTCGAGCAGCGATCCCTGGCGGTTGGTGTTCATCTCCGCCATGGCCTTGGCGTTGCGGATCTTGCTGTACCGGTACTGCGGCATGGTGTCCGGCAAGTCGCGGTACACACCGCCGGGACGGAAGTAGGCCGCATGCATGCGCGCACCCGACACCGCTTCGTACATGTCGAACAGGTCTTCGCGTTCGCGGAACGCGTAGATCAGGATGGTGGAGCTGCCGCAGTCGTTGCCATGGGAACCCAGCCACATCAGGTGGTTGAGCAGGCGGGTGATCTCGCTGAACATCACGCGGATGTACTGGGCGCGGAGTGGCACCTCGATGCCCAACAGCTTCTCGATCGCCAGACAGTAGGCGTGCTCGTTGCACATCATCGACACGTAGTCCAGCCGGTCCATGTAGGGCAGCGACTGGATGAAGGTCTTGTGCTCGGCCAGCTTTTCGGTGGCACGGTGCAGCAGGCCGATGTGCGGGTCGGCTCGTTGCACGACCTCACCGTCAAGCTCCAGCACCAGGCGCAGCACGCCGTGTGCCGCCGGGTGCTGCGGACCGAAGTTCAGGGTGTAGTTCTTGATCTCAGCCATATCAGTGCAGACCGCCGTAGTTGTCTTCGCGGATCACGCGAGGGGTGATCTCCCGGGGCTCAATGGTGACCGGCTCGTAGACCACGCGCTGACGCTCGGCGTCGTAGCGCATCTCCACATGACCCGAGATCGGAAAATCCTTGCGGAAAGGGTGACCGATGAAACCGTAGTCGGTGAGGATGCGACGGAGGTCGTTGTGGCCTTCGAACACGATGCCAAACAGATCAAACGCCTCGCGCTCGGGCCAATTGGCCGACGCCCAAAGCCCCGACAACGAGGCCACCACCGGAAAGTCGTCATCCGGGCAAAACACACGGACCCGCACTCGATGATTCAGACTCACCGACAGCAGATGCACCACCACCGAAAACCGAGGACCCTCCCAACCACCATCCCCGTAGGTGGAGTAGTCCACGCCACAGACATCGATCAGCTGCTCGAAGCGCGCTTCAGGCGCATCACGCAAGGTCTGCATGACGGCAAGATAGTGGGCCGCCGAGACAACCAGTGTGACCTCGCCACGCTCGACATCAATGGACTGAGCGCGCGCGCCCAGCAAGGCAGTCAGCGCGCTCGCAATGTCAGCAGGTGGTGTGGTGTAAGAGATAGCAGCGTCGCTCATGGACCGTCTTTCTGAACCTGTGGGCTGCAGCGGCGCTCAGGCCCGCGCGATGGTGTTGGTGCGGCGAATCTTCTGCTGCAGCTGGATGATCCCGTACAGCAAGGCCTCGGCGGTCGGCGGGCAACCGGGCACATACACATCCACTGGCACGATGCGGTCACAACCTCGCACAACCGAGTAGCTGTAGTGGTAATAACCGCCGCCATTGGCACAGGACCCCATGGAAAGCACCCAGCGCGGCTCCGCCATCTGGTCATAGACCTTTCGCAGAGCAGGCGCCATCTTGTTGCACAGGGTACCCGCCACGATCATCAGATCGGACTGGCGCGGGCTGGCGCGAAAAACCTCTGCACCAAAACGACCCAGGTCGTATCGCGCCGTGGCCGCGTGCATCATCTCCACCGCGCAACAAGCCAGACCAAAGGTCATCGGCCAGAGCGATCCCGTCTTGGCCCAGTTCACCACAGAGTCGTAACTCGTGGTGACAAAACCTTCCTTGAATACGCCTTCGATCATCTTCCACTCCGGTGCGCTGCTTGCAGCTTGCGTGTCGTACAGGTGTTGATGCTCATTCCCAATCCAGCGCGCCTTTTTTCCACGCGTAGACGAAACCCACCAGCAAATCAATGAGAAACACCACCCCCGCCCAGAAGCCAACGGAGCCGATATCGGTCAGCGCCACAGCCCACGGAATCAGGAATGCGATCTCGAGATCAAAGAGAATGAAGAGGATGGCGACCAGGTAATAGCGCACATCGAACTTCATGCGGGCATCTTCGAAAGCCTCGAAGCCGCACTCATAAGGGGAATTTTTTTCAGCATCCGGGCGATTGGGCCCCAGGACATAACCCAACACCTGCGGAATGACACCAACGGCCACACCCACCAAAATGAACAAGAGCACGGGCAGGTATTGTTCGAGACTCATTTGGGTCGATTCCGCTGCACATGGCCACGATCGCCATGATTACCACTGATTGGTGCCGACGGCGAGACTCGAACTCGCACAGCTTTCGCCACTACCCCCTCAAGATAGCGTGTCTACCAATTTCACCACGTCGGCTGGATCTGCATTGTCAGGCTCGCGAGGAACAGTGCGGGCCTTGCTGACAACCCATAGAGTTTACCCTGAAACCACCTCGGTTTTTCGAACAAGCCCTTGGATTTTCAGAGTGACGCGCGGCCCGCTGCAAACCTGGCGCAGCCCCGTCACACGGGGCTTTCAGCGTTCTTACTTGCCTGGAATCTGAGCAGCGCCCGTGGCGGGCGCAGCGGGCACCTCAACAGGCCCGGCACCGGCCGCTGCCGGCGCCGAATCCGTGCCCGGAATCTGTGACGCAGGCGCAATTGGCGCGGCATTTTCGAGCACGCTGCCTGCGCGTGCCGCAGCAGGGGCCAGGTTCCCGAAATATGCCAAACCCAACGTTCCAGCAAGGAACAAGCCGGCCAGCACCGCCGTGGTGCGCGAGAGGAAGTTGGCACCACCCGATGCACCAAACAAGCTGGCCGAGCCGGCGCCACCACCAAAGGCCGCACCCGCGTCGGCACCTTTGCCGTGTTGCATGAGGATCAGACCGATCATGCCGATCGCGGCGAGGATCTGCACGGCTTGAAGAATGGTCAACAGGATGTTCATTTGTTTCTCCGGATATCGAATGAGGTCCGCGTCAGCCTCAGGCTGCGGCGGCCACGATCTGCAAAAAGTCGGCCGACTTGAGCGATGCACCGCCGATGAGGCCACCGTCAATGTCGGGCTGGGCCAGCAAGCTGGCAGCGTTGGCCGCATTCATGCTGCCGCCATAGAGGATGTGCACACGCTTGGCGTTGGTCGAGGCCGCGGCCAGCTGGGCGCGCAGCACGGCGTGCACGGCCTGCGCCATCTCGGGCGTGGCCGTCTTGCCGGTGCCGATGGCCCAGACAGGTTCATAGGCCACCACGATCTCGGTGATGCAATGCCCCACCGTGTGAATGACGGCGGCGAGCTGACGCTTCACGACGGTTTCTGTTTCACCAGCTTCGCGCTGCGAAAGCGTTTCGCCGACGCACACAATGGGCGTCACGCCGGCGGCCAGCGCGCACTGAGCCTTCGCCGCAACGATGTCATCGGTTTCACCGTGGTGCTGGCGGCGCTCCGAGTGACCGACGATGACGTAGCGGCAGCCAAAGTCCTTCAACATGGCCACACTCACTTCGCCGGTGTACGCACCCTGCTCGTGGGCCGACACGTCCTGCGAACCCCAGGCAATCGGGCTGCCTTGCAGCAGGGCTTGCATTTGTGCCAGGTAAGGCGCGGGCGCGCACAGTGCCATGTCGGCTGCGGGCACAGCGCCTCGCAAACCATCGAGCATCGCCTTGACCAGCGCCTGGTTGGCGGCCAGCGAGCCGTTCATCTTCCAATTGCCAGCGATCAGTTTTCTCATCTTGTTCTCCAGACTTGCTCAGGACCAGCTCAGCACGAGCTTGCCAACGTGCTGGTTGGTCTCCATCAGCGCATGCGCCTGCGCTGCCGCCGATGCATCAAACACGCTGTGGATGACGGGCTTGATGCGTCCCTGCTCCAGCAGCGGCCACACCTTGTCGCGCAGTGATGCGGCGATCGCAGCCTTGAAAGACACCGGGCGCGGACGCAGTGTCGAACCCGTGATGAGCAGTCGGCGCCGCAGCACGAGACCGGCATTGAACTCGGCCTTCACGCCACCCTGCACCGCGATGATCACGAGCCGGCCGTCTTCGGCCAGGCACTCGACTTCGCGCGCCACGTAACTGCCGGCCACCATGTCGAGCACGACGTTGACACCCTGCCCGTCCGTGAGCTCGCGCGCCACGGTCGAAAAATCCTGCGTCTTGTAGTTGATCGCGTGGTCGGCACCCAGCGACAGGCAGGCGGTGCACTTCTCGTCGCTGCCTGCCGTGGCAATCACGCGCGCACCCAAGGCTTTCGCCAGCTGGATCGCGGTCACGCCGATGCCACTCGTGCCCCCCTGGATCAGCAGCGTTTCACCGGGCTGCAGACGCGCCCGATCAAACACATTGCTCCAGACGGTGAAGAAGGTTTCGGGCAACGAAGCGGCCTGCACATCATCCAAACCTGCAGGCACCGGCAGACACTGGCCCACGGGTGCCACGCAGTACTCCGCGTACCCACCGCCAGCGACCAGCGCACACACGCGGTCGCCGACCTTGAAACCCGAGGCGAGCATCGCCGCAGCGTCGCCCGACTCGATCACGCCCGCCACTTCCAGACCCGGCAGGTCGGAAGCACCGGGCGGTGGCGGGTAGGCGCCGCTGCGTTGCAGCACATCGGGCCGGTTCACGCCCGATGCACGCACGCGGATCAACAGCTCGCCGACACCCGCGACCGGCACCGGACGCTCGGTCAGGCGCAGGACTTCGGGTGCGCCGAAAGCGCTGATCTCAACGGCTTGCATCGTGCCTGAACCCGACGGCTTATTGCTGCTGCTGAGCGGCTTGCTCGGCGGGCGCGGCGTTGCGGTCGATCAGCGCCTTCATGGACAGCTTGACGCGGCCCTTTTCGTCCGTTTCCAGGACCTTGACCTTGACGATCTGGCCTTCGCTCAGGTAGTCGGTCACGCGCTCGACACGCTCGTGGGCGATCTGGCTGATGTGCAGCAGACCGTCCTTGCCGGGCAGCAGGTTGATCAGGGCACCGAAGTCCAAGATCTTGGTGACCGGGCCTTCGTAGACCTTGCCGATTTCGACCTCGGCGGTGATCTGCTCGATGCGGCGCTTGGCTTCGTCGGCCTTCGAGGCTTCGGTCGCGGCGATGGTGATGGTGCCGTCTTCGTCGATGTTGATCTGGCAACCGGTTTCTTCGGTCAGCGCGCGGATCACGGCACCGCCCTTGCCGATCACGTCACGGATTTTTTCCGGGTTGATCTTCATGGTGAAGAGCTTGGGCGCGAAGTTCGACACTTCGGTCTTGGCTTCGCCCATGGCTTCCTGCATCTTGCCCAGGATGTGCATGCGGGCTTCCTTGGCCTGGGCCAGTGCGACCTGCATGATTTCCTTGGTGATGCCCTGGATCTTGATGTCCATCTGCAGGGCGGTGATGCCGCCGGTGGTGCCAGCCACCTTGAAGTCCATGTCGCCCAGGTGATCTTCGTCACCCAGGATGTCGGTCAGCACCGCGAAGCGGTTGCCGTCCTTGATCAGGCCCATGGCGATGCCGGCCACGTGGGCCTTCATCGGCACGCCGGCGTCCATCAGCGCCAGGCAGCCGCCGCAGACCGAAGCCATCGACGAGGAGCCGTTGGACTCGGTGATTTCCGAGACCACGCGCATGGTGTAGGGAAAATCTTCCTTGCTCGGCAGTGCGGCGATCAGCGCACGCTTGGCCAGACGGCCATGGCCGATTTCGCGGCGCTTGGGGCTGCCCACGCGACCGGTTTCGCCGGTGGCGAAGGGAGGCATGTTGTAGTGCAGCATGAAGCGGTCTTCGTAGTCGCCCGACAAGGCGTCGATGCGCTGCGCGTCGCGGTCGGTGCCCAGGGTGGCAACCACCAGGGCCTGCGTCTCACCACGGGTGAACAGGGCCGAACCGTGAGTGCGGGGCAGCACGCTGTTGCGGATTTCGATGCCACGCACGGTGCGCGTGTCGCGACCGTCGATGCGGGGCTCGCCGGCCAGGATCTGGC
>NZ_JADMKB010000164.1 GCF_018780075.1 Hydrogenophaga sp. | reverse complement strand
GCCACAGCCATGGCCAGACCATGGTGCTGACCATCAGCAACCCCGAGCACCGCAACGCCCTCGGGCCCGACATCTACGCCGCTGGCGTGGAAGCACTGAACGTCGCTGAGAACAGCCCTGACGTGCGAAGTGTGGTCATCACCGGGGAAGGCAGCCACTTCTGCGCCGGGGGCAACCTGCAGCGCCTGCTGGCCAATCGTCAGCAGCCGCCTGAGGTTCAGGCACAGAGCATCGAGGGTCTGCACAACTGGATCGAGACCATCCACGTGTTCCCCAAACCGGTGATCGCCGCGGTCGAAGGTTCTTGCGCCGGTGCCGGCTTTTCGCTGGCCCTGGCCTGCGACATGGTGGTCGCCGCGCACAACAGTGTCTTCGTGATGGCCTACAGCAATGTGGGCCTGTCCCCCGACGGTGGCGCCAGCTGGAGCCTGATGCGCGCCCTGCCCAGAGCCACCGCGCTGCAGTTGCTGATGTGTGGCGACCGGATCGATGCCACTCGACTGCATGCACTGGGTGTGATCACGGCGGTGTGCGAGCCGCAGGACGCGCTGCTCGCGGCGTTGGCGCTGGCCGAGCGCCTCAATGCGCGCGCACCCAATGCCATGGCCAGCATCAAGGAACTCGCCAACGACGCCGTCGATGCATCGCTGCACACACAGCTGGCGTCTGAGCGCGACCACTTTGTTCGCAACCTGCACCATGCCAACGCAGGGGAAGGCATCACCGCGTTTCTGGACAAGCGTCCGGCCGTGTACCGCTGAACACCCCGCTTCACCGCGGGTGGACGCCTGCGGGACAGCCACCACGCAAACCCTGATGTGTCGCCATGGTCCCAGTGGTGACAATCTTGAGCAACCCAGTCACTCATAAGACAGCCGATGGATGAACCAATTCTGACAATGGAAGAACGTGAGGCGATCAACAGTGGTCGCTGGTTCTCCAGTCTTTCCCCTTCCCTGCGACACGACATACTTCGATGCGCCTACGTCAAGCGTTTCAAGGACGGCGACCTGATCGTCGCCCGCGGCGAGCCGCCCACCGAGTGGACGGCCGTGGCCAAGGGCGCGGTGCGCGTGAGTTCGACCTCGCTCTCGGGCAAGCAGATCACGCTGACCTATGTGGAACCGGGCGTGTGGTTCGGCGATGTGGCGATGTTCGACGGCGACCGGCGAACGCACGATGCCTACGCGCATGGCGCCACCACCCTGCTCTGTGTCGCCCGCAACGATTTTCAGAAGATCCTCAGCACGCACGTCGAGCTGTACGAAGCGCTGATGCGGCTGCAGGCCAGGCGCATCCGCACGCTCTTTGGTCTGGTGGAAGACCTCAACACCCTGCCCTTGCGCGCCCGACTGGCCAAACAGTTGCTGCACCTCGTGCGCAGCTACGGCGTGCCCTGTCTGTCGGACGGCAACGAGATGCGCATTGGCCTGCAACTCGCTCAGGAAGAACTGGCGCAGTTGCTCGGTGCCTCGCGTCAGCGTGTCAACCAGGAACTCAAGTCGATGGAGCGCGAGGACGCCATCCGCATCGAACAGGGGGGGCTGGTGGTGCGCAACCGCGACATGCTGATGCGCATCGCCGAAGCAGAAACCTGAGCAATCCGCTCCAGCCCCAACCGCCCGCAGCCGCATGACAGATTCTCAAAACTTCACCGGCACGCGGCCGGTGGCCGAGCAACACGCCGTCGACATCGCCACGCTGCAACACTGGCTGGTTCCGCACATGCCTGGCTTCGCCGGCCCGCTGTCGGTGGAGATGTTCAAGGGCGGTCAATCCAACCCCACCTACAAGCTCATCACGCCGCAGCGCGCGTACGTCATGCGCGCCAAGCCCGGCCCGGTGGCCAGGCTGCTGCCGTCGGCGCATGCCATTGAGCGTGAGTTCCGGGTGATGGGCGCGCTGCACGGCACCGGCGTGCCGGTGGCACAGATGCATGTGCTGTGCGAAGACGAGTCCGTCATCGGGCGGGCGTTTTACGTGATGGAGTGCGTGGAAGGCCGTGTGCTGTGGGACCAGTCCCTGCCCGACATGGGCAAAGCTGAGCGAGGTGCCATCTACGACGAAATGAACCGCGTGATGGCGGCGCTGCACAGCGTGAAGCCGGCCGACATCGGCTTGGCTGATTACGGCAGGCCTGGCAACTATTTCGAGCGCCAGATCGGCCGCTGGAGCAAGCAGTACGTGGCGTCCATCACGCAGCCCATTCCCGAAATGGACCGGCTCATGGAGTGGCTGCCCCAGAACATCCCGGCGATGGCGCGTGACGAATCGCTCACCTCGATCGTGCACGGCGACT
This sequence comes from Hydrogenophaga sp., assembly GCF_018780075.1. GTDB lineage: Bacteria > Pseudomonadota > Gammaproteobacteria > Burkholderiales > Burkholderiaceae_C > Hydrogenophaga. Next base: position 3,604 of record NZ_JADMKB010000164.1, on the reverse strand, counting down.
ACCGGCTCGACAACCTGATGTTCCACCCCTCCGAGCCGCGCGTGTTGGCCATCCTTGACTGGGAGCTCTCGACCCTGGGCCACCCGCTGGCCGATTTCAGCTACCACTGCATGGCCTGGCACATTCCGCCGGGCGCGTTTCGCGGCATCGGCGGACTGGATGTGGCAGCGCTGGGCATTCCCACCGAGGCCGAGTACATCGCCCGCTACTGCGAGCGCACCGGCTTCACCACCCCCGACCAGCTCAAGGCCGACTGGAACTTCTACCTCGCCTACAACCTGTTCCGCCTGGCGGCCATCTTGCAGGGCATCGCCAAGCGGGTCGAGGCGGGTACCGCGTCCAGCGCGCAAGCGGTGTCGTCGGCCGCCGGCGCCCGCCCACTGGCCGAAATGGCGTGGCGCTTCGCGCAGCAGGCCTGACATCCCCTCCTCTCTCCGGCCTCACAACCGTCACAGCTCCAAGGAACCTCATGAACTTCGATTACACCGACAAAGTCAAGGGCATGCGCGAACGCCTGCTGGCGTTCATGGACGAACACATCTATCCCAACGAGGGGCGCTTCTTCGCCGAGATCGCAGCCAACCGGGCCCAGGGCAACCCCTGGATTCCCACGACCATCATCGAAGAACTCAAGCCCAAGGCGCGCGCCGCTGGCCTCTGGAACCTGTTCCTGCCGCGCAGCCCTCGTGCACCCGAGGGGCTGTCGAATCTGGAATACGCACCGATGTGCGAAATCATGGGCCGTGTGCCGTTCGCGGCCGAGGTGTTCAACTGCTCGGCGCCCGACACCGGCAACATGGAAACCCTCGAGCGCTACGCCAGCGAAGCACTCAAGGACGAGTGGCTGGAGCCATTGTTGCGCGGCGAGTTCCGCTCGGCGTTCCTGATGACCGAGCCCGAAGTCGCTTCGTCGGACGCGACCAACATCCAGTGCCGCATCGAACGCGATGGCGATGAATACGTGATCAACGGTCGCAAGTGGTGGTCGTCGGGCGCGGGCGACCCGCGCTGTGCGGTGTACATCGTCATGGGCAAGACCAACCCGGATGCGGCTCGCCACTCGCAACAAAGCATGATCGTGGTGCCATCCAGTGCCAAGGGCGTTGAAGTGGTGCGCCCGCTCTCCGTGTTCGGCTACGACGATGCACCGCACGGCCACATGGAAGTGGTGCTGAAAAATGTGCGTGTGCCCGTGGGCAACCTGCTGCTCGGCGAAGGCCGTGGTTTCGAGATCGCTCAGGGCCGCCTCGGCCCGGGCCGCATCCACCACTGCATGCGCTCCATCGGGGCGGCCGAGCGCGCGCTGGAGCTCATGTGCAAGCGCTTGAACAGCCGCGTTGCCTTTGGCAAGCCGGTGTCCGCCCAATCGGTGTGGCACGAGCGCATTGCCGACGCGCGCTGCAAGATCGAAATGGCGCGCCTGCTCACGCTCAAGGCGGCCTACATGATGGACACCGTGGGCAACAAGGTGGCCAAGGCCGAGATTGCGATGATCAAGGTGGTAGCGCCCAACATGGCTTGCGAGATCATCGACATGGCCATCCAGGCCCACGGCGGCGGCGGTGTGAGCGACGATTTCCCGCTCGCCTACGCCTATGCCAACCAGCGCACCCTGCGCCTGGCCGACGGTCCGGATGAGGTGCATCGCCAGTCCATCGCCAAGCTGGAGTTGGCCAAACACATGGCCCTGAAACCCGAGATGGAGATGCCCGTCACCCGCGGTTGCTGATCGCAGGAAGGGGAGGTGAGAGCCCAGCCAGCTGCATCGCCTGGGCGCCCAGGCGCTCCAGCAACCCCGGCGCCAGCACCGCGTCTGCCCTTTGAAGATGCGGACTCACCTGCACACGCAGGTAGCACTTGCCCCGCATCAGCATCATCTATAGTCCGCCCCCCCAAACCGCAGGCTCAACTTGGTGGCGTAGAACGACTCGCGTTTATCTATTCGGCCTGTCGCGGGAACACCCAAGATGCCCCTGGCCTGCATGAAGAAGCCGCACGCCCCAGTCCCGATTAGTGAGAAGGCGTCATATGCGCCGGAAGTCCAGACGGGTCTACAGGAGCGACGAATGGTCGTTTGTGCCATGCTTGACTGCGTGGGCTTCCCCCAGTATCCCGGACACATCCAATGCCTAGGACCCGCAGTGAAGTACGGCTTCATCGCGCGGCATCGTAGTGTTTGGCCTACCCGCACCATGTGCCGGGTTCTGGCGGTCTCCCACAGCGGCTTCTACGAATGGATGGGTAGAGCGCCGAGTCAGCTCAGCCAGGACGACGCCAGGCTCACTCGCCTCATCCGAGAGAGCTTCGAGCTCAGCGACCGCACCTACGGTAGTCCGCGTGTCTGGCACGACCTGCGAGCGCTGGGGGAGAGTTGCGGGATGAACCGGGTCATCCGGCTAATGCACCAGGCCAAGCTGCAAGCCCGCCACAAGCGACGCAGGCTGCCCGGCGATATGGGCAGCAGGCTTGAGAACCACATCGCGCCCAACCATCTGCAGCGCGACTTCGAGGCCAGTGGTCCGAACCAGAAATGGGTGGCCGACTTCACCTACATCTGGACGGCTGAAGGCTGGCTGTATGCAGCGGCGGTGATGGACCTGTACTCACGCCGCATCGTGGGGTGGTCGATGAGCGACACCATGCAGGCCAAGATGGTGAGCGACGCTTTGCTGATGGCGCTGTGGCGGCGTGGCAAGCCCAGCTCGCTGATGCATCACTCGGACTAGGGCAGTCAGTACACCAGCGACGACTTCCAGCAGCTGCTCAAGGCACAGGGCATCACCTGCAGCATGAGCCGTCGCGGTGAATGCTGGGACAACGCCGCGATGGAGAGCTTCTTCTCATCCATGAAGACCGAACGGCTCAGTCGCAAGGTCTACCGGACAAGGGAAGAAGCCAGGTCCGACGTGTTCGATTACATCGAGCGCTTCTACAACCCGGTGCGCAAACACTCAAAGCTAGACTTCCTCAGCCCAGTCGACTTTGAGCAAGGTTTAGTGGGCTAAACAAACCGTCCGGGAAACTGGGGGAAGCCCAATGAATAGCGAGTCAATCTGGGACTTTCCTGGACCTCCTGAAGCGTTTCAATGGCCTGCCCGGAGGGACTCGAACCCCCGACCTGCTGCTTAGAAGGCAGCTGCTCTATCCGGTTGAGCTACGGGCAGACAGATAACCGGCAGCACATAGAAGAAAGGCCCACAGAGTGGGCCTTTTTCTTTTTCGATGAATGGTCGGAGCGGCGGGATTCGAACTCGCGACCCTCTGCTCCCAAAGCAGATGCGCTACCAGGCTGCGCTACGCTCCGACTAAGCCGACAAGTATACCCTGAGAATGAGGCCCATCTTGGGTGTCTCCGCGTTTTTCCGTTGTGGATGCCAAAAATGAGCCGGTTCCCCTTGGGCAGCCAGAAAGGGGTTTCCGGCCTGCCGTGTGCATTTTGAATGCGTGAGAAAGTACGACGAGCGACCCTTGAGTCGATCCTGCTGTGATGTTTGAACGGATCAAGGTAAGCGTCTGGTGATCCCAGGTCCTGAACCGCCCCCGAGAGAATGAACTGACCCCCAGAAGTTGGACGGTCGCGATCCCGCCAATCAGGCGGTGTTTC
>NZ_JADMKB010000033.1:21593-29567 GCF_018780075.1 Hydrogenophaga sp. | reverse complement strand
CTTCTCGCGCTGGAGCGCCAAGCCTCGGCACGTCGAAGGCGCCGAGATCGCGCTTATCGCGCGAGCGGCCAAGTGGTGTCATGAATTGGTCGGTGGACTTGGCTGTATCAATTACCGTAACCGTTGCGGAGCAGAAGTGCGGAGGACTTCAGCATCCAGGCTGGAAACGGACAACAAATAGAACCCTTCAAGCATCTGCTCGGAAACTCATACCGGTCACGGCACAAAGGGCCGCAACAAACGTTCCACGCGGAGACATCTCACTACGGGGTACCGTGAACTGGTCATAGCCGTCGATGTACCAGACTTTGAGCGACGGCTAGGTTTGTTCAGATGCTCAGAAGAACCTCTATCGGTCGCAGGCGACTTGCGGTCTCGCCACTCACGTTGATCCAAAGACCATGCAGACAGGGCTTCCTGTTTTCCAGGACTTACCTGTCGTCGACAACAGCCCGCTAGCAGCAACTGCATCAAACCGCACGATGGCGTCGCTGTCCTCGTTCAGCACGTACAGCCAGCGCCCAGTTGGGTCAATGGAGAAGAAGCGCGGTGTCCTGCCTTCACTGAGCACGCTCTGGCGCAACCTGATGCGCCCGGTGTCCGGGTCGATATCGAACACGGCGATGCTGTCCTCACCGCGGTTCGATGCGTACAGCGTGCGGCCCGAGCGGTCTACCTCGACTTCGGACGCGCGGCTGTTGCCGGTGAAGGTGTCGTCCAGCGCACTGAGCACCTGAAACGGTTGCAGTGCGCCGGTGATCGGATCGAACGTGTACGCGGTCACGGTCGAATCCAGCTCGTTGATGACGTAGACCCAGGGTTGCGTCGGGTGGAAGGCCAGGTGGCGTGGACCGGCGCCTTCCCGTGCCTGGGCGAAGGCTTGTGCAGCAGGGGTCAGGCGACCGCTCTCGAAGCGGAACGCGAAGATCCGGTCCACACCTTTGTCGGGCACCAACACCCAGCGCCCGCTCGGGTCGAAGGGGTTGAAGTGGGGCTTGGCGAAGGGTTGTTCCACACGGTGGGGACCGGGAGGTCCTTCCAGCGTCACCAGCTGCGACAGCGGTTCCAGCGACCCATCCGTCGACACCGGCAGCACCACCAGCGAACTGCTGACATGGTTGCTGATGACCAGATGCCGCGCGTCCGGCGACAGGGCCAGGTGCACCGGGTTGCGGCCGCCGCAGTCCTGCCGGTTCAGGAAGCTCAGGTGTCCTGTGGCCGGATCGATGCGGAAGGCGCTGACCTGCTGCTGGTCACCGTGCACGGTGTAGAGCACCGGCAGCGTCGGGTGCTTGAGCAGGAACGACGGGTTGACCAGATCGCCCACCGTCTGCACCAGGCTCAGATCGCCGGTAGCCTCCTCGACTTTCCAGACGGTGATGCCATCGCCGCGCGCGTTGCGCTCGCGCGAGGTGCGCGATCCGACATAGGCGAACATGGCTCAGGCTCCGGCCGCAGGGGCCACGGACGCACCCTCGATGCCGTGGCGCTGCAGGGCCTGGACCACAAAGCCGCTGGCTTTCATCTCTTCGACAAACGACCTCAGGTACACCACCGCCTCGGCGCTGCGGCCCTTGGGCAGGCCCATGGCCTGCTGGATCACCATGAAGCGGCCGGGCAGCAGGCGGTGACCGGGGAAGCGTTTCTGGTCGGCTTCGAGCTGCTGCTTCACGCCGGCGGCCACGTCGGCCTGGGTCTCCACGAACACGTCCACCACGGTGGGCGAGGTCGGCGCGCGTTCGATACTCGCGGCCTTGAGTTCGCGCGTGAGGTACAGGTCGTAGGCGCTGCCCTTGCCCACCACCACGCGGGTGCCGGAGCGGTCCACTTCGTCGTTGCTTTGGAGCGGCGATGCGTCGCGCACCAGGTAGCTGCCTTCGATCAGCACATAGGGCGCGGTGAAGGCGATGCCCTGGCCGCGCACCGGGTCCACGGCGAAGAAGCCGAAGTCGGCCTGCTCGGCGGTCACGGCCTCGACCGACTTGCCCGCCGCATCGAACACCACCAGGTCCAGCGGCAGACCCAGGCGCTGCGCCAGCTCGTGCGCCAGGTCCACCGACACACCGAACGGCTCGCCGGTGTCGGGGCGGCGGTTCGCCAGGATGGGGTTGCCCAGGTTGATGGAGGCGCGCAGGCGACCGGTGGGGGCGAAGGCGGCGCGCAGGGTGTCGGCGGTGTTCATGGGGTTCAGGGAAGGTGTCAGGCCCGTCCCAGCAGGTCGCTGATCTTGGCCAGGTTGGCGAGGGTGGCGCCCAGGTGCTCGCGCATGGTCGCGGCCGCGTCGGCGTGGCGGCCTTGTTCGAGCAGGTCGAGCAGGTGCAGGTGCTGGCGGCAGTGTTCGGGGTAACGCTGGCGGTCCTGCATGGAGCGGTACGACAGCAGGCGCCGCACGCGGTTGACGCGGCGGATGGTGTCGATGAAAAACGCGTTGCCCGAGGCGGCCACCAGCGATTCGTGGAAGTTCACGCCGCGGTCGTGCAGCTGGTCGGCGGTGTCGGTCTCGATGCCGCCTTCGAGCAGGTGCACCTCGGCTGCGCGGCAGCGCGCCAGCACCTGCGGGTCCAGCTGGTAGCCGGGTTCCAGCAGGGCCGCGGGCTCCAGCGCCAGGCGCAGGCGGTAGGACTGCAGCAGGCTGTCGGGCGTGGTGAGCATGGTCGAAAACGCCCAGCCGTAGCCGGGCTTCTTCTCGATCCAGCCCTCCTTGGCGATGCGACCGAGCAGCGCCTGCAGCTGGGCCGGTGTCAGGCCGTAGCGCGTCTTGAGCAGCACCTCGGTCACCTCCTCCGGCAGCTCACCCTTGAGGCGGTCTTCGGCCACCTGGAAATACAGGCGCGTGGCGGCGTCCTGACCCTCCAGCCCGAGGCGGCGGTTGACCTCTTCGGCCGGTGCCTGCAGGCCCTCGCCCACGAAGAAGCCCCGGTTGCGCTCGCGCTGCAGCAGGCCTTGTTCGTGCAGGTGGATCAGCACCTCGTTGATGGGGGAACGCGAAACGCGCAGGCGGTCGGCGAGCATCTGCGCGGGCAGGTGGGCGCCGGGCGGCAGCTTGTCCTGGCGGATCAGCGCCAGGACTTGGGCAACGATGGTTTTGTCAGCACTCATGGTGCCGCCATCGTAAGGCGCACGCAGGCTGGTCATGGGTGTCAGGCGGTGGCCACCGCCGCGTGCGCGGCCAGCTGATCGCGCAGGATGGTGGGGATCACGCCGCCTTGGCTCAGCAGGCGCACCTCCAGCTGCGTTTCCACCGCAGCGGTGAGCGTGAGCGACTGGGCCGACCCGTCGGCGCGGTGGATGAGCACCGCCACCGGGGCACGCGGCCGCAGTGCCGCCGGATCGGCCAGCACCTCGATGCGGTCGCCCGCCTGCAGGTTGAGCGTGGACGGGTGCTGGCCGGCCGCGAACTGCAGCGGCAGGATGCCCATGCCGATGAGGTTGGAGCGGTGGATGCGCTCGAAGCTCGCGGCCAGCACGGCGCGGATGCCGAGCAGGCGCTGGCCCTTGGCGGCCCAGTCGCGCGAGGAGCCGGTGCCGTAGCGCTCGCCCGCCACCAGCACCACGGACTCGCCCGCATCGCGGTAGCGCTGCGCCACGTCCCAGATCGGGGCGACGCTGCCGCTGGGCACGTGCAGGGTGTGGGCCACCGGCGCCTGGGGGGCCAGCTGGTTGACCAGGGTCTTGCTGTGGAAGGCCGCGCGCACCATCACCTCCCAGTTGCCCCGGCGCGAGGCGAACACGTTGAGGTCGTTGCGATCGTCGCCGCGCGCCACCAGGAAGTCGGCCACCCCGCTGTTCTTCGGGATGGCACTGGCCGGCGAGATGTGGTCGGTGGTGATGTCGTCGCCCACCACCAGCAGCGGGTAGGCGGTGTAGCGGCCCAGCTGCGAGCCTTCGCTGAGCGAGGCAAACGGCGGGCGGCGCAGCGCGTTGGACGCGGCACTCCAGGGGAACAGCGGCGTGTCGGGTGCTTCCAGCGCGTGCCACAGCGGGTTGGCGCTGGCAATGTCAAACGCACGGCGGAAGTCCAGCGGGTCCAGCGCCCGCTTGAGCGCGGCGTCGATGGCTTCGCGCGTGGGCATCAGCTCGCGCAGGAACACCGGCTGGCCGTCGGCGCCCGTGCCCAGCGGTTCATCGCGCAGGTTGCGCGCGGCGTCACCGGCCAGCGCGAAGGCCACCACCAGCAGCGGCGACATGATGAAGGCGGCCTCGATGTCCGGGTGCACACGGCCGGGGAAGTTGCGGTTGCCCGAGAGGATGGCCACGGCCTTGACCGCGCCCTGGTGCTGCGCGTGCGCCACCGCGTCGGGCAGCGGGCCGGAATTGCCGATGCAGGTGGTGCAGCCGAAGCCCACGATGTCGAAGCCCACGGCCGCCAGCGCGGCGTCCAGCCCGCAGCGGCGCAGGTAGTCGGCGGCGGCCGGGGAGCCGGGCGCGAGCGAGGTCTTCACCCAGGCCGGCACCTTGAGGCCGCGTGCGTGCGCAGCCTGGGCCAGCAGACCGGCTGCGATCAGCAGGCCGGGGTCGGAGGTGTTGGTGCAGCTGGTGATGGCGGCCAGCGCCACAGGAAAGGTGGGCAACTCGCTCGGTTCGGTGGGTTGGAATCCCAGCTTGGCCAGCGCTTCGCCGGTCAACGTGTGGTCGAGCAGGTCCTGCGGGCGGCGCGGGCCGGCCACCATCACGCCGATCTGGTCCAGCGCAATGCTGATCGTCTGCGTGTAGCGCGGCTCGGCCTCGGGCGCGAACCACAGGGCGTTGTGGCGGCAGTAGGCCTCGACCAGCTCGATCTGGGCCTGGCTGCGGCCAGTGGCGCGCAGGTAGTCCAGCGTCTTGTCATCGACCGGGAAGAAGCCGGTGGTGGCGCCGTACTCGGGCGCCATGTTGGCGACCACACAGCGCTCGCCGGCCGTCAGCGTGGACACGCCCGGGCCGTAGAACTCGACAAACTCGCCGGCCACGCCGAGCGCGCGCAGGCGCTGCGTCACGGTCAGCGCAAGGTCTGTCGCCTGGGCCGCGCCCACCAACCGCCCGGTCAGCTTCACACCGATCACGTCGGGCACGCGCAGCATGGTCGGCATGCCGAACATCACCGTCTGCGCTTCGAGCCCACCCACGCCCCAGCCCAGCACGCCGATGCCGTTGACCATGGGCGTGTGGCTGTCGGTGCCCAGCATCATGTCGGGCACGGCCCAGGTCTCGCCGCCGCGCTCCACCGTGGTCACCACCGTGGCCAGTTGCTCCAGGTTGATGGTGTGCATGATCCCGGCCCCCGGCGGGTGGATGCGCACCCGGTCCAGTGACTTCGAGGCCCAGCGCAGGAAGCGGTAGCGCTCGGCATTGCGGCGGATTTCGTGCTGCAGGTTTTCAACGCTCGCCTGCGGACGCCCGTAGGCCTCCACCGCCAGCGAGTGGTCCACCGACACGTCCACCGGCAGCACCGGGTTGAGCACGCGCGGGTCCACGCCGGCCTCGGCCAGCGCGTCGCGCATGGCCGCGATGTCCACCAGCGCGGGCGTGCTGGTGGTGTCGTGCATCAGCACCCGGCCCGGCTGGTAGGGCACTTCGGCCTCGCTGCGGCCGGTCTCCAGCCAGGCCAGCACCGCGGCCTCGGCCGCGTCGCGCTCGGCGCCTTCGGTCTCGCGGGCGATGTTCTCCAGCAGCAGGCGCAGCACCACGGGCAGGCGCAGCAGTTGCGCACCGTGGCGCTCGGGCAAATCCACGCAGCGGAAGGTGTCGGCACCGACCGTCAATCGGCCGGTTTCGGGGGAGTAGGTGTTTTCCATGATGGCTATTTTGCATTTATTGTCTTTAAAATGCAATCCAGCGTTAACCCTAACCCGCCTCTCAAACGGGACGAACTGTCCATCGGAGCCTCCATGAACCTCTCGCGTCGCCTCACCGCCCTGGCCCTTGCGCTGGGCAGCCTTGCCCCCTTCGCCGCCCAGGCGCAGGACTACCCGTCCCGCAACGTGTCCATCGTCGTGCCCTTCGGTGCCGGGGGTGGCGTCGACATCACCGCCCGCCTGCTGGCCGAGAAGCTGCGCACCACGCTGGGTGGCACGGTCATCGTGGAAAACAAGGCCGGCGGCAGCGGCATGATCGGCGCGCAGGCCGTGGTCAAGGCCGCGCCCGACGGCCACACCCTGCTGCTGGGTTCGGCCGGCGAAACCGCCATCAACCCCTTCGTCTACAAGGGCCGCATGCAGTACGACCCGGCCAAGGACCTGGTGCCGGTCACGCTGGTGGTGCGCGTGCCCAATGTGCTGGTGGTGGCGAACCAGCTGCCGGTCAAGAACGTCGAGGAGCTGGTGGCCCACGCGAAAAAGAACCCGGGCAAGCTGTCCTATTCCACCAGCGGCGTGGGCAACCCGCAGCACCTCAACGGCGAATTGCTCGAAGAGCTGGCCGGATTGCACATGGTCCACATCCCCTACCGCGGTGCCGCAGGCCAGCTGGTGGACGTGACCGCCGGCCTGGTGGACATGACCTTCGTGAGCTACACGGCGGCCAAGGCCTTCATCCAGGCCGGCAAGGTCAGGGCCCTGGCCGTGACCTCGGCCACCCGTGCGCCCTATGCGCCCGACCTGCCCGCCATCGCCGAGTACAAGCCGCTGGCCAAGTACCAGCTGGAAAACTGGTTCGGCCTCTTCGCCCCTGCAGGCACGCCCGACGCCGTGGTGCAGAAGCTCAACGCCGCCGTGACCGCCGCGCTCAAAGACCCCGAGCTGGCGAAGAAGCTTCGCGAACAGGGCGGTGAGCCCACGCCCATGAGCCCGCAGCAGTTCAAGGACTTCATCAAGAAGGAGTCCGCCCAGTTCGAACGCATCGTCACCACCGCCAGGATCGTCGCCGAGTGAGCGCGGTCCTCTTTCCTTCCGTTTCAACCCATCCCCAGGAGCCTTCCATGAACACCACGTCCTTCACCCGCCGTACCCTCGCCATCGCAGCAGCCGCCTGCCTCTCCGCAGTGCTGCTGCCGCAGGCCCACGCCCAGGCCACACTGGATATCAAGATCACCGCGCCCGCCGGTGCCGGCGGTGGCTGGGACGGCGCCTCGCGCGCCCTGCAGCAGGTGATGACCGCCACCGGCGCCGCCAAGTCGGTGCAGGTGGTCAACGTGCCCGGCGCGGGCGGCACCGTGGGCCTGGCCCAGTTCGTCAACGGCGCCAAGGGCGACGGCAACCAGCTGCTGACCATGGGCATCACCATGGTGGGCGCGATCCTGACCAACAAGTCGCCGGTGACGCTGGATGCGGTCACGCCCATCGCCCGCCTGACCGGTGACGCGCTGGTGATCGTGGTGCCGGCCAACTCGCCGCTCAAGACCGTGAAAGACCTGGCCGCCGCGCTCAAGGCCGACACCTCCAAGGTGGTCTGGGCCGGTGGCTCGGCCGGTGGTGCCGACCACATCCTGGCCGGCCTGCTGGCCAAGGCCGCTGGTGGCGACGCGACCAAGCTGAACTACGTGCCCTTCTCGGGCGGCGGTGAAGCCCTGGCCGAAATGCTCGGCGGCCGCGTGACCGCAGGCGTCTCGGGCTACAACGAGTTCGAAAGCATGATCAAGGCGGGCAAGCTGCGCGCCCTGGCGCTGTCCTCGGGCGCGCGCATGGCCGGCGTCGATGTGCCGACCATCAAGGAACAGGGCCTGGACGTGGAGCTGATGAACTGGCGCGGCATCGTCGCCGGCCCCGGCATCAGCGCGGCACAAAAAGCGGCCCTGTCCGCTGCGGTGGAAAAGGCCGTGAAGTCGCCCGAGTGGGCCGCCGTGCGCAAGCAGCGCGGCTGGGACGACGCCTACCTGAACGCCGACGCCTTCGCGGCCAACCTCAAGAAGGAACAGGTCAGCGTCAAAGACGTGCTGACCACCATCGGCCTGGTCAAGTAAGCCCATGAGCACCGACTCCCACACTTTTGGCCCGAGCTGGCGCGCGCTGGCCGGCATCGCCCTGGCCCTGCTGACGCTGGCGCTGCTGATCTGGCTGG
>NZ_JADMKB010000033.1:0-21493 GCF_018780075.1 Hydrogenophaga sp. | reverse complement strand
GCGCTGGCCGGCATCGCCCTGGCCCTGCTGACGCTGGCGCTGCTGATCTGGCTGGACGCCAACCGCCTGCCGGAACAGGTGACCGTGGGCGTGGGGCCGGCGGCAGCCATGCGCATGGTGGCCCTGTTCGTCGCAGCGCTGGGCCTGGCCCACGGCGTGGCGGCCTGGGGCCGCCGCGTGCGCGAGGCCGATGAAGGCTTCACGCCGCGCGAGGCCTTGCCGACGACCAACCCCGCCGGACTCGCCTGGATCCTGGGCGGGCTCGCGGTGCTGGGCGCCTGTGTGCATTTCGGTGGCGGCTTCGTCATCGGCGCCACCGTCCTCTTCGTGGCGACCGCGCGCGCTTTTGGTCAGCCCCTGGGCGCGCGTTCGGTGGGCATCGGCCTGGTGCTGACCACCCTCGTGTTTGTTTTCTTCGCCCGGGTGTTGTCGCTGTCGCTGCCGGCCGGTCCCCTTGAACGCCTTCTGCTCGCCTGATCGCTCCCCCATGGAAACCTTGAACCTCTTGTGGGCCGGTCTGGCCGTGGCCCTGCAACCCGGCAACCTGCTGTTCGCCGGCATCGGCGTGCTGCTGGGCACGCTGGTCGGCATCCTGCCGGGCATCAGCCCTTCGCTGACGGTGGCGCTGCTCTTGCCCGTCACCTTCAAGCTGGACCCGACCGGCTCCATCATCATGTTCGCCGGCATCTACTTCGGCGCCATGTACGGCAGCTCGACCACCGCCATCCTGCTCAACACGCCGGGTGAAGCGGCGTCGATTGCCACCGCCATTGAGGGCCACAGCATGGCCAAGGCCGGGCGCGGTGGTGCGGCGCTGTCCACGGCGGCCATCGGTTCCTTCGTGGCCGGCAGCATCGCCAGCCTGGGTCTGGCGATGCTGGCCCCGGTCATCGTGGAGCTGGCGGTGTCGTTCGGCCCCTGGGACTACTTCGCGCTCATGGTGCTGGCCTTCATCACGGTGTCGGCCACGTTCGGCGACTCGGTGCTGCGCGGCCTGACCAGCCTGGCGCTGGGCCTGGTGTTCGGCCTGGTGGGCATCGACAAGCTCACCGGCCAGGGGCGGCTGGCGTTCGACATTCCCAACCTGCTCGACGGCATCTCGGTCACCACCATGGCGGTGGGCCTGTTCGCCATCGGCGAGACCCTGCACGTGGCCTCGCGTTTTTCCGGCATCGCCGACAAGGTGGAGGCCGTGCGCGGCTCGCTCTGGATGACGCGGGAGGAATGGAAACGTTCGTGGAAACCGTGGCTGCGCGGCATCGGCCTGGGCTTCCCCATCGGCGCCCTGCCGGCCGGTGGCGCCGAGGTGCCGACCCTGCTGTCGTACACCATCGAACGCAAGCTGGCCGTCAAGCCCGAGGAGTTCGGCCACGGTGCCATCGAAGGCGTGGCCGGCCCTGAAGCCGCCAACAACGCCGCCGCCACCGGCACCATGGTGCCGCTGCTGGCGCTGGGCCTGCCCACCTCGGCCACCGCCGCCATGATGCTGGCCGGCTTCCAGCAGTACGGGCTGGTGCCCGGGCCGCTGCTGTTCATCACCAACGCCGACCTGGTCTGGGGCCTGATCGCCAGCTTCATGGTCGGCAACCTGATGCTGCTGGTGCTCAACCTGCCGCTGGTGGGCCTGTGGGTCAAGCTGCTCTCGGTGCCGCAGCCCTGGCTGTACGCCGGCATCCTGGTGTTCGCCGCCATGGGCACGCTGGCGGCCAACCCCTCGCTGACCGAGCTGGCACTGCTGGTGGGCTTTGGTGTGACGGGCTACCTGATGCGCTGCTGGGACTACCCGGTCGCGCCCATGATCGTGGGCCTGATCCTCGGGCCCATGGCCGAGAGCCAGTTCCGCCGTGCGTTGCAGATCAGCCTGGGTGACTCGTGGGTGTTCTTCAAGCACCCCGGCTCGGCCACCTTGCTGGTGCTCGCGCTGATCGCTTTGCTGGCCCCGCTGCTGTTCAAGCAGCTGCGCGCGTTCAAGGGTGAGGACGCCTGAGATGGAGCTGCCCGCGCACCAGATGAGCATGACCGTGCTCATGACGCCCGACACCGCCAATTTCTCCGGCAACGTGCACGGCGGCAACATCCTCAAGCTGCTGGACCAGGTGGCCTACGCCTGCGACAGCCGCTACGCAGGTTCGTATGTCGTCACCTTGAGCGTCGATCAGGTGATGTTCCGGCAACCCATCCACGTGGGTTAACTGGTGACCTTCATGGCATCGGTCAATCACACCGGCACATCTTCGATGGAGGTGGGCATCAAGGTGATTGCTGAAAACATCCAGACCCAGGCCAAGCGGCATGTGAACAGCTGCTTCTTCACCATGGTCGCGATGGACGAAGAACGCCGGCCCAAACCTGTGCCGCCGTTGCGCCCGTTCACGCCGGATGAAAAGCGCCGGTCCCTGGCGGCCGAGGCGTGCAAGGGCATGCGCCTAGAAATGGAGCAGCGCTTCGCTGATGTGTGAGTCCGCGCCAGCAACCAAAGGCGGCCCTTCATGTATTGGCCTAAGTCATCGAATTCTCGGCAAAGCCACTGTCCAGTAAGACCGCTTTAGGCCGCTGACTGCCGACATGCGGCCTTGATTGTCGAATTCTGCCTCCTGCTCAAAGCTGACTTTGTCAGCGGTTTTGGATGGAGACAGGCTGCGCGGTCAGACGGTAGGCAGTCCGGGGTCGATCCCCGTCATGGCGACGGAGACGTCCCACAGCCGCTGGGCAAGTACGGGGTTTGTCGCCTGCGGTGCGCGCTTGGCTTCGCCGGCGACGCCTCTGATCCCTCCGAATCCGATGGGCCCGTAATAACCTCCTGGCTTCACGGGGCCCGTCGCGGCCAGCAACGCCGGCCATGCGCCCTTGGCCGCACTGTTGAGCAGCAGGCCGACGATGGGACCTGCCAACTGCGCGAGCCCCATGTGCCTGCCAAGACTGGTGCTGGCCACGCCGGGGTGGACGCCAATGGCCGTGACGGGGGATCGGGTCGCGCGCAGGCGCCGATCCAACTCAAAGAAGAACAGCGCATTGGCCAGCTTACTGGCCTGATAACGTTCCTGCTTGGCGTAACCGCGCTCGGCATTGAGATCGTCCCAGTCGATCTTTGCCTTCAAATGCGCAATGCTGGATGTCACAACGATGCGCGAGCCCGGCGTCTCGGCCAACTTGGGCAACAGCAGCGCGGTCAGTGCGAACACGCCCAGATGGTTGACCCCGAACTGCGATTCGAATCCCTGCTTGGTGCGGGTCAGGGGCGGGAACATGATGCCCGCGTTGTTGATGAGTGCATCGATGCGAGGCTCCTTTGACGCCTGCGCGGCGGCCGCACGCACGCTCTCGATGTCGCCCAGGTCCAGCGGCAACCAAGCGAGGTTGGCGTTTGGCGTCTGCTGCTTGATGCGCGCCATGGCATCTTCCGCCCTGCTCTTTTCGCGGCAACCCAGCAGCACGCGCGCGCCCCGCGCCGCCAGCACACTGGACAGTTCAAAGCCTACACCCGCATTGGCGCCCGTGACGATGAAGCACCTTCCTGACTGATCAGGAACATCTGCCTCGGTAAAGCCTTTGTGATTTGACATACAAACTCCTATTTATGAGCGATTACATACTCATTTAATTGACAAAAAAAATCAGGCCGCAGAGCCTTTCCAAAAGAGGTCGAACCCAGCCTGTTGAATCACTTCCCGCTCCTTCGGCTTAGCCGCAATGGCGTTCATGGTGATGTCCGCCAGCTCAAACAGAATCGTGTCTATGTAGAAAGCGATCCGCTCAGGCGCTGCATGTCCCGCGAGACACTGTTCGACCATCGAGCGGGAGTCGAAGAACATGGCGTGGCATCGCTGGCGGCTCTGCGCCGTCACGCGGTCCGACACCTTCAACTGGAGCAACGCCTTACGCGCCGTGGAATGATTCAGTCCCCACTCGATCAGCCGACTCCAAACGATGAGCAGTCGGTCACGCGCTGACGCCTCCATCGGGTATGGCGCCAGCATCGTCTGCGCAAGCTCACTTTCAATCTCAACGAACAGATCATTCAGGAGATCATCCTTCGATGGGAAGTAGGTAAACAACGTCCCCTCAGACACGCCGGCGGCCTTGGCGATCTTCGCTGTGGAGGCACCAGTGCCGAGTTGGGCGATGAGGTCAGAAGCAGCTTCAAGCAGGGCGCCACGCTTCTCCTCGCTCAAGGGACGAGCCATAGCCTGATACCTTTTATTGAGTGAGTGGATGCTCAATTATCATATTGAACATCTTCGCCGTCAAGTGTCAGGCTCAGGACGTTGTGAGCTTCCTCGGTCAACGCTCGATGTCCCAGGGTGATTGTTGATTTCCACCCAGAAGTGACCCACTGGGGGTGCAGATAGAAACTTGGACGAGTTGTATGCAGCAAGTCCAAGGCTGTGTTGGACGACATGGAGGGCTGCAAAGTGGTCGCCCCTCGCGTTCTGGTTGTTGTAGCGAGTGACAGCAATCCCGCCATGCCGGGCATGGGGCGCGGGTCGGCGCCTTCGGGCAAAGCGCACGCGATAGGCGTGCTCGTCGGCGCCCAGCGTCTGCCATGCCTGTTGACCCGCAGCGTCAGGCGCAAAAGGTGAGTCAACTCGGCTTGACAAAGAGCCTTTCGATTTCTGTGGCCGCCGCCGCCACAGCACGCTGCAGCCTCAGCAGGTGCTCAGGCGACGAGAAACGTGTGCACGTGCCAGACAAGGAGAGGGCCCCCAACAACTTGTTGCGCGAGTCGAAGACGGGGCATGCCACGGCTGCGAGTTCCGGATCGCGCTCCCCCATGCTCGTCTGCACCAGGTCCGCATCACCGAAAGGCCGACCAGCCGCGAATTCACGTATGACGCGACCGCTCGCCCCCCGCTCGGTCAACAAGGTGTCGCCAACCTTCAAGAGGTGACTGACGGCCTGATTCCCAAAAGCGACTGCGATGCAAAGGCGCAAGTCGCCCTGTCGGACGAAAAAACTCGCTGTTTCACCCGTGTCCGCTGCCAATCGATCCAGCGTCGGCTGGACCACTGCGGCAATGCCCTGCGTCGCGTTGCCGGTGCGCTCGAGCACTGCGATGGCGGGACCCAAACGATAGCGCTCGCTGCCATCTTTCAGCACGAACGAGTACTGGGCCAGGGACCGCAGCAGCCTGGACGCGGTGGCTTTGTCCAGGCCGGTCGCCCGAGACAGGTCGCTCAACTTTTGCCCTTCGTCATAGCGCAGCGCCATCAACAGACGAAGCCCGCGCTCCAGTGCATTGACCCGAAGGCCCGATTCCCCAACGGGCGTGTCGGCTTTTGACATATCTCTCCTATCAGGTTAAAGTTGTTTCACTCAGCGATCATATAGGATCATCCAGTGAAACAAACAGAGCAAGACATTTCTTCCAAATTTCCGCTCGCCGGTATCAAGGTCCTGGACTTCGGGCACACGGTGATGGCGCCCACATGTGGGTTGATCCTCGCAGATCTTGGCGCCGAAGTCGTGCGCATCGAGCGGGTGGAGGGGGACCCGACACGCAACCTCAAAGGGTTCGGATCGGGCTTCTTTGGCTACCTCAACCGCAACAAAGAAAGCGTTGCGATTGACCTGAAGAACCCCCTGTCTCGCCCCGCGCTCGAACGCGCCATCCAGTGGGCGGACGTGGTCATCGAGAACTTCGGTCCCGAAGTGATGAGCCGGCTCGGGTACGGATATGCGGAAATGAGCGGCATCAATCCGCGGCTGGTCTACTGCTCGCTCAAAGGATTTCTGCCAGGGCCTTATCAGGCACGGCCCGCTCTGGACGAAGTCGTGCAGATGATGGGGGGACTGGCCTACATGACCGGCCCGGTGGGTCAGCCGATTCGAGCCGGCGCATCCATCGTGGACATGACGGGTGGCATGTTCGGTGTCATCGGCATCACGGCGGCCTTGCGTGCTCGCGAACACACCGGGCAAGGCGCGCTGGTGACGAGCGCCCTGTACGAGACCACCGCGTTCCTGGTCGGCCAGCACATGGCGATGGCACAGTTCGGCGACACGCCCGTCGTGCCCATGCCAGCCAGGACACAAGCCTGGTGCCTCTACGACCTTTGCCCGTGCGCCGACGGGCAGATGTTCATCGGCATCACCAGTGACGCGCAGTGGAAACGGTTCTGCGCTGCCTTCGGGCTCGAGGAACTTCTCGACGATCCACGCTTGGCGACCAATACCAGCAGAACCGTCGAACGGCCTTGGCTCCTGCCCCGTCTGAACGAGAAGTTTGCAACGCTCTCGATGGCATCGGTGGAGACGCTCTGCAAGAAAGCCGACATTCCGTTCGGACCCGTTCGCACCCCGTTGGATCTGCTCGAAGACGAACATTTGCGCGCCAACGGCTCACTGCTCGAGGTCACTGTCGGTGAGCGGCGGGCCAGCGTACCGGCCATGCCCTTCCGGATCGACGACCACCTCCCGACGGTGCGCCTGCAACCACAGGACGTGGGCGCGCAGACCGGCAAGTACCTCCAGGCCTGGGGGCTGACGGATGCCGAATCGAAAGACTTGTTCGACCGAGGCGCCGTCGCGGGACCTCACTAGCCGAAATCGAATTACCACTTCCCCACGCAAGACCCTAAGGAGACAACAGCATGAACACACTCAACCTCAATCGCCGCCAGATCCTCGCCGCTTCCTCCCTGCTGTGCATCCCGCACTTTGCCAGCGCAAACGAGATCTACCCCAGCAAAACCATTCGATTGACCACGCCAAACTCGGCGGGCTCAGGTGCCGATGGCATGTCGCGCCGGCTTGCCGACCACATGACGAAGGCGTTGAACCAAGCCGTATTCGTGGAGAACATTCCAGGCGCGGGGGGCGTGCTGGGCAGCGAGAAGCTGCTCAGGGCGCAACCCGATGGGTACACGCTCGGTCTGATCAGTTCGAACTACGTCGTTTTCCCGCACCTGTACAAGAAGCTTTCATTCGATGTGCTGAAGGACATGACGCCCATTGCCCGGGTGGCCACGACCCCCATGGTGCTGGCCGCGCGAGCCGATCTGCCAGCGAAGGACGTTGCCGAACTCAAGGCTCTTGCATTGAAGAATCCTGGCAAGCTCACGATGGGCTCTTCGGGCAACGGCACCATCCTGCACCTGATGGGGATGCACATGCAGGAATTGGGGAATTTCACACTCATGCACGTGCCCTACAAGGGGGTGGCGCCTGTCATTCCCGACTTGCTCAGTGGTGTCGTCGACGTCGCATTCTTCTCGTACGCAAGCGTCGAGGGGCTTGTCAAAGAAGGCAAGCTCAAGGTGCTGGGTGTATCCAGCGCAAAGCGTCTGCCAAACCTGCCGAACGTGCCAGCCATCGCGGAGACCATTCCAGGCTGTGTCCTGGAGGCGTGGTATGCCGTGATCGGACCGAAGGGCATGCCCACCGAAATCGTCCAGAAGCTCAACGAGACCATCTCGACCATCGTGCAATCCGAATCCTTCAAGCATCAGATTGCAGCCGAAGGCGCGATGCCTGCGCCCATGAAGCCCGATGCGCTCATGGAATTCATGAAGTCCGAGTTCACCAAGCATGGGGCGCTGGTATCGCGCTCCGGGGCTGTCATCCAGTAAACGGTGCCAGCATGACCGCTTGCACGCTCTTCCAGAAGCTCTGGGATCAGCATCGCATCGCCGACCTTCCAGGCGGTGAGACCCTGGTCCACATAGACCGCCATCTGTTGTATGAGATCACCAGCCCCCAGGCCTTCGATGGCCTGCAGCAGGCCGGGCGACAGGTGCGAAACCCGGAACTGACTTTCGGGACGACAGACCACCTGGTGTCGACTCGACGCAACCGGGACGACCAGACGGTTGAAGGCGGTGCGGCCCTCATACGGGCATTCCGCTCCAGCACACGTGTTCACGGGATACGGCACTTCGATGTGCAAGATCCCCAGCAGGGCATCGTTCATGTCATTGCGCCCGAACTCGGCATCGCTTTGCCCGGCATGACACTGGTCTGCGGTGACAGCCATACCGGGACCGTGGGTGCCATGGGTTCATGGGCATGGGGAATCGGCACATCGTCGGTCGAGCAGGTTCTGGCAACCCAGACGCTTGCCGTGCGCAAACCCAAGACGATGCGGATCGTGGTCGACGGTCGGCTGGGCGCCGGCGTGACACCCAAAGATCTCATCCTGTACCTGATCGGGCAAATCGGAACAGCAGGCGCGACAGGCTATGCCCTGGAACTGGCGGGGCAAGCAATCTCTGACATGCCGATGGAGGGGCGCTTCACGCTGTGCAACATGGGCGTGGAAGCAGGTGCACGCACGACGCTGATCGCCCCCGATGAAACGACGTTCAGCTATCTCCGCGGGCGTGAGTTCGCACCCGGGGGTGAGGCTTTCGATCTTGCGGTATCGCAGTGGCGCCAGCTGGCCACCGACAAAGGTGCGGTGTTCGACAGGGAACTCCGGTTTGACGCGGGTTCGGCTGCGCCGCAGATCACGTGGGGCACGAGCCCCGAACAGGTGATGCCGATCGACGCGGCGGTGCCCGTCCCTGCCGACTTCACCGACAGTGAGCGGCGCAGCGCCGCGGAACGCGCCCTCGAATACATGGGGCTGGAACCGGGCGCGTCCCTGCTGGGCATCAAGGTCGATGCCGTTTTCATCGGCTCTTGCACGAACAGCCGGCTGTCAGATCTCTTGGCGGCCGCAGAAATCGTGCGCGGCCACAAGGTGGCGGGTCACGTCAGAGCCTTGGTTGTGCCCGGCTCGATGACGGTCAAGCGCGAGGCAGAGGCCCTCGGCCTTCACCGTGTCTTCCTGGACGCTGGTTTCGAGTGGCGGGAGCCCGGATGTTCGATGTGCGCTGCGGTGAACGATGACGTGGTTCCACCGGGTGCGCGGTGCGTGTCCACCTCAAACCGCAATTTCGAGGGACGCCAGGGTCCTCGTACCCGCACCCATCTTGCAAGCCCCGCCGTGGCGGCGGCCGCAGCCATCGCCGGTGTCATCACCGACGTCCGGCGATTTGGAGACTGACCATGGAAGCGTTCACTGAATGGAAGGGCGTCGCCGCGCCGATGCCCAAGGCCAACGTGGACACGGACGCGATCATCGCCGTCCAGCATGTCTACACGCTGAAAAAATCTGGGCTGGGCAATTACCTGTTTCACCGCTGGCGGTATGCGCAGGACGGGGCCGAGATCACGGATTTCGTGCTGAATCGGGCGCCCTTTCGCCGCGCAACAATTCTGGTTGCAGGGTCGAACTTCGGGTGCGGCAGCTCGCGCGAACACGCGGTCTGGGCCTTGGCGGATTTCGGCATTCGATGCATCGTCGCGCCCAGCTTCGCTTCGATCCTTCATGAAAACTGCGTCAAGAACGGCATCCTGCCCGTGACCCTCGATGAAGGGCTTGTCGAGGATCTCTTGAACATGCTGGAGAGCGATGAACGCAAAGACGTCGCAGTCGACTTGCAGGTATGTCAGATCACGTTTCCCGACGGATCGGTGCATGCCTTCACGCTGGACCCCGCCCAACGCGAAACCCTGCTTCAGGGGCTGGATCCCATCACTGCCGCAGAGCGCTACGCGGATGACATCGCAGCCTTCCAGCAAAGAGATCGCCAGGTGCGCCCATGGGTGTGGCAATCAAACAGCTCACTCCGTTGAGGACCTATGAACATCACGATCACCGAGGTCGGCCCGCGAGACGGCCTGCAGAGCGAAAAGAACTTTGTTTCAACCGATCGAAAGGTGCAGCTGATCGATGCGATCTTCGCCTCGGGCATACGCTGCGTTGAAGCCACTTCCTTTGTGTCTCCAGCGGCCGTCCCGCAGATGTCCGATGCAGCAGAAGTACTGAAGGCCATTCGCCGGCCCGAGGGCGCTGTCGTGAGTGTGCTGGCACCCAACGCCAGGGGGGCGCATGACGCTATTCGCGCTGGCGCAGACGAGTTGGTCGCGTTCGTTTCTGCCAGCCCGACACACAACCAAAAGAACCTCAACCGCAGCATCACCGATTCCCTGACCAACATTGAAGGTCTGGCCGAACTGGCATCGCAGCAGGGCATTGCCTTGCGTGCCGCCATCGCGACGGCTTTCGGATGTCCCTTCGAGGGCAACATCGACGTCAAGTCCGTCGTTGGCATCGCCCAGGCGTTCGCCGGTATGGGAATCCAGCACATCACCCTCGCGGACACGACGGGAATGGCAACGCCCAACATCGTGCGGTCCGTCAGCGCAAGCGTGCGCAATGCCGTACCCGAGGCACGCCTTTCCCTGCACTTCCACAACACGCGGGGTCTTGGCCTCTTGAATGTGGCCGCCGGCATCGACCTCGAAATATCGGCGTACGAATCGTCGGTTGCAGGGGTGGGGGGCTGCCCGTTCGCGCCGGGCGCCACGGGAAACGTGTGCACCGAAGATCTCGTGCACTACCTGCACGAGGAAGGTCACAGCACCGGCATCGATCTCGACGCGCTCATCCAGGCGGCGTGGCTGCTGGAGGAGACGCTGGGCCGTCCTTTGCCTGGCCAGGTCATGCGCGCAGGCAAGCGGCTGAGGCGCCATGACGCCGACGCAGCGCCGACGGCCAGGGCACGGCAGGCACCGTGATGCACGGGTCTGCCCAAGCTACGAAGGCATGTCGGACACAAAGCAGTTTCTGATCCAACGAGCGCTTGCTTGAGCGGCCCACCGGTTCAGCGCGATATGCAAATCCCCATGCACCCATGCCAGGAAGCCGAGAAGCTCGCCGAACTTCTGCGAGCCTCGTTGGCCGAAGTCGTCGATGCAGCGAACGTCTGCGGACGTCGGCCGATCAAGGTGTCACCACGGACGTTTCATCAGATCCAATCGATTTTGCGCGTGTGCGATTTCCACAAAGTCGGGTGGTCGCTCGAAAGCGGCTCAAAGATGGATCAGGGCGCGGACCCGGGCGAGGTCGACGTCGTGCTGTCCCTGGCCTTGCTGACCGCCAGCAACGAACCTGCAAGACCTTGGCCCGGTTGATCTATTTACTTCCCGCGGGTGCGCGACAACACAAGGGCGACAAGCGGGGTCGTGGCGAGCACCAGCAACAACCGCAAGACTTGCATCGAGATGACAAATGCCAGATCGACGGGCGTGGAGGCCGCGATGATCGCCACAACATCGACCCCGCCGGGGCTGGTCGCGAGATAGGCGGTCAGCGGGTCGATGCCAGCCCATTGGACCAGGGCGGCGCCGACCGCAGCGCACAGGACGATCAAGGTCATGATCGAGACCAGGATCATGGGCAGAGAGCCGAGGCACAGCGCCAGGACCTGTCGGTCGAACCGGGCTCCTATCGTCCAGCCGATGGCGGTGTAGGCCAGGGCCAGCATCAGTGGATGGAGGTCCAGCTTCACGTTCGCGAAGTTTTGCAGGAGGAAGTACGCCCCCATCGGAATGAGCATCGCGCCGGCAGGGATGCGAAGCCAAGTACCCAGGTAGGCCCCGCCCACCGCCAATGCCAATGTCACTGCTACAGCGTGCCAGCTCGACGGCGGCAGCAGCAACGCGCTGGCCGCGGCCGCACTCTGGACCGCTGGGGCTGCGCCATCGGAGATCCACCAATGCGCCACCAGAGAAGCCGCCAAGGAAACACAGACGACACGCAGGTATTGCATGAACGCGACCAGGCGCACGTCAGCACCCTGGGCCTCGGCCAGGATCAACATGGCGGAGGCGCCTCCGGGGGCCGAGCCCCACATGGCGGCTGCAAGGGGAAGCGTCTTTCGGCGTGACAGCACCCAGCCCAGCCCATAGGCCAGCAAGGTCACTGCAGTGACGCCCAGGAAGAGCGCACCCCAGTGCGCCGACACCGAGTCGAGAAACGAACTGGGCACACTCCGCCCGAGAAGGCACCCGATCACGCCTTGTGCGCAGGTGAATGCCCCCCGCCCTGCCCCGACCCCTGAGCCGTAGAGGGTCAGCGCGATGGCTGCCACCATCGGTCCGAGGAGGCGACTTGCCGGCAGCCCGAGTCGCTCGAACAGTGCTGCCAGTACGAAGGACAGGACGATGAGCTGGAACCAGCGGGCTGTACGTCCCTTCAGCAGCGCCGCCGCTCCGGCGGCTCGCATCAGGAATCCAGGAAACGTTGAGCGTCCAGTGCGGCCATGCAGCCGGTTCCTGCGCTGGTGATGGCCTGCCGGTAGACGTGGTCCTGGACATCACCTGCTGCAAACACACCCGGCACACTGGTTGCCGTTGCGTAGCCCGCCAGGCCCGACCGGGTCTGGATGTAGCCGTCGGCCATCGTCAGTTGCCCATCGAAGAGGGCTGTATTGGGCTGGTGCCCGATCGCGATGAAACAGCCTTGCGCTTCGACGAGCTCGGTGACTCCTCGCGTCTGGTCGCGCACCTCGACCCCGGTGACGCCGGCATCGTCACCGACGATCTGTTCGACGACGCAGTTGACCTTCAGTTCGATCTTTCCTTCTTCGATCTTCTTCTGCAGGCGGTCCAGCAGGATCGGTTCGGCGCGGAACTTGTCACGACGGTGGATCAGCGTGACCTTGCTTGCAATGTTCGCAAGGTAAAGGGCCTCTTCCACGGCCGTGTTGCCCCCGCCCACCACACACACATCCTGCTCGACGAAGAAGAATCCGTCGCAGGTCGCACAACCCGAAACGCCGCGGCCGCGGAAGGCCTGCTCCGAAGGCAGGCCCAGGTACTTTGCCGATGCGCCCGTGGCGATGATCAGCGCGTCGCAGGTGTAAGAGCCCGCATCTCCCTTGAGAACGAAAGGCCGGCTGTTCAGGTCCACGTTCACGATGTGGTCGGACACCACGCGCGTGTTGAAGCGTGCAGCGTGCTGCATGAAGCGCTCCATCAGCTCGGGCCCCTGTACACCCTCCACGTCCGCTGGCCAGTTCTCGACATCGGTGGTGGTCGTCAGCTGGCCGCCCTGCACGTCGCCGGTGATGAGCATCGGGGCGAGATTCGCTCTGGCCGCGTAAATGGCGGCGGTGCAACCGGCGGGTCCCGAGCCCAGGATGATCAGTTTGGAATGGTTCTGCATGGGCTTACTCCCACAGGCCCTTGGGCACGGGAAGTCCCTGCAGGATTTCTTCGGTCAGTTGCTGTTCGACGGGGATGCCGTTTTCCTTGCACCACCAGAGGAGTTGACGTGTGTGCTGGGCGCTGTGCCAAGTGGAGCGCTCGAGGAAGGAATGCATGGAATGCACGCCATAGAACATCTTCAATGGTTGCGTGCAGCTTTGGTCTTCAAGGGTGTCCCACCATTGGGCGACCCGCATCCGCTTGTCGTCTGCATACGCGAGGATGCCGGCAACGTCGATGGTCGGTGGCGCATCGATGTTCGCGACCACCGTCCAGTCCTCCAGTCCGTCGATCACCACCTGCAAATAGGCATCTGGCACCTGGAAGATGTGATACGCCACATCACGGACCGTGCGTGTGCGCGGGGGTTGCGGCAGTTTGTCCAGAACATTGTCAGGAATCTTCGAGATCGCATCCCTGGCGATCTCCATGATCTTCGTCCAGCGCTCCATGAGCACCTCGGGAGCCAGGTAGGTGGCGGCATGGTCGATGCCCACGAACCTGGCCACGTCATCGAGCGACTGCGCGAACGTGTATTCCTGGTCACGCACCACCACGGGAATGGACCGGATTCCCAAAGAAGCCAGGTATTTCATGGCTGCGGGGTTGGTGGCGACATTGACCGACTCGTAAGGGACTCCCTTGCCGGTCAGGAACTCCTTGACCCTGACACAGCTGGAGCACCCAGTAGTCCAATACACAGTGATGTTTTCCATAAAGCAGTCCCGTTGAGTGATGAAGTCTTGACTGTATGGATCGCATCGCTGCGGCGCTATTCGATGTGCAGAGGGGCCCTTCTCTCAATCCGATGACGAAGCCTTGGGCGGGCGGATACCGAGCCAGCGCTGCTCCATCAGGGCTTTCTGCACCAAGTCCTCCAGGAGCCCACAGACCGCCGTGGCGGTGGCCCCCAACGGCAGGTGTTCGGACGTACACAGGACGACCGTCCTGGAACTGTCCAGTGGCGTGAGAATCAGGGAATTCCCTCCGTCTTCCTTCAGCTGCCGCTGAAGCGCCGAGGCGGGGAGGATGGTGTGCGCATGACCTTGTTCGACGATGTCGACGAGCGTTTTCAGCGAGTCGATTTCTGCGAGAGCGTTCACCGCAACATTCTCGACACTCAGTCCGGCCTGGACGAGCCTGCGCATCGCCGTCTGCGGGCTGGAGAGCACCAGGGGATACCGCACGACTTCAGCCATCGACATGGTGCCCTTGTGCGGATCCACTCCGGACTTCGCGGGCGAAACGAGATAGATCATCTCGGTGAACAGCGGGTGTTCGACGATTCCGGGCGACGGCTCGAACTGGTATGTCACCGTCATGTCGAGACGGCCCTGAAGGACCATTTCCTTGAGCAGGTGGCTCATGCCTTCTTGCAGGTGCAAGGTCACTTGCGGAAGCCTGGTCCGCGCTGCCACGAACAGGTCCAGGGCGAGCAAATCCTCCACCACCACGGGCAATCCCAGCGAAGCCGGACCGCTCGGGGTGCCGGTCCCATGCACCACATCGTGCGTGGCACGTTCGACCTGTCGAAGGATGGCGACGCCGTGGTTGTAGAGGGCTTGTCCGGCTTCCGTTGGAAAAACACCGGTAGAGCGCCTGATCAGCAGCTTCTGTCGCAACTGCGTTTCCAGCCCGGCCATCTGCGCGCTCAACGCGGACTGCGCAACGTGCAGTTCCACGGACGCTCGAGACATGCTGCGCTGCTCAACGATCTTCACAAAGTACTTCAACTGCCGCACTTCCATGCCTGGCTCCTCGATGGCTTCCCCATCTGTTGTTGAGATCGCTGTATCTGCAGGTTGAATTGCCCCCACCCACGACTGGCGAAATACTGGGGCTTCACCTCCAATACTCCACAAAGGATCAAAGATGAGACAAGCCTACCCGATTCGCCGTCGGTCCCTGCTGCTCGCCGCTGCATCGACCGCGTGCGCCTTGCCAGCGTTTTCGCAAAGCTCCAAAGCTCTTCGCCTCGTCGTTCCGTTTCCGCCCGGCGGTGGCGTCGACGCTACCGCACGGCTACTGGCAGAACGGTTAACCGCAGGCCTGGGAGGGCGGCATGTGATCGTGGAGAACCGACCCGGCGCCGGCGGCAACATTGCAGCGATGGCAGTTGCCCAGTCCTCTTTGGACGGCGACACACTCCTGATCACGTCCAACAACCATACGATCAACCTGTCGCTGTATGCCAAGCCCGGCTATGCACTGGAAGATTTCTCCCCGATAGCTCAGTTCGGGGTGTCTGGTTTCGCACTGGTGGCACATCCGAGCACCCACTTCAAAACCTTGGGCGATCTTCTGGCGGCAGCCAAAGCCAAGCCCGACTCGATTTCATACGGAACGGGTGGCAACGGACATCCCGCACACCTGGCCATCGAACTGCTGAAGTCCCGGGCCAAGGTCTCCATGCAGCACATCCCGTACAAGGGATCGGGGCCCCTGACAGCAGACCTGATTGGAGGCCAGCTACCGGTGGGTCTGATCTCCGTTCTGGCGGCTCAGTCAGCCGTGGCTTCGGGCCAACTGGTGGCGCTGGCTGTGACCAGCAAGCAGCGCTGGCCAGGGATGCCCAACATACCTACGGTGGAAGAGTCTGGCTTTCCAGGGTATGACTACAGCGCGTGGATTGGCGTGCTGGGAAGGAGCGGAACACCACCAGCCGACCTCGCTTTGCTTGAGCGGCAGATCCTCGCCATCGGCTCGACCGAGGACGCGCGTTCGAGCATGTACAAGCAAGGCATGCTGCTCTCGCCGAAGGGCAGCGCAGACTTCAAGGAGTCGATTGCCCGTGACGCAGCGGTCAATCGCGACCTGATTCGAAACATCGGGTTGAAATTGGACTAAGGGGCGTCTTGAGCGTGTCACCAAGCTTGTTGGTGACACGCGATTTACATAGCGCAGCCATTGCACTGTCGCTAGCAGAGCCAGACTTTGTGGTTGGCAGGTCAGAGGCACCCTCTGCGGCTTCCTTCCCTGTGGCTTGTGCGACACCGGCATTCAGGTCGTTTTCGCTTGTTGCTTGATAGAAGCGTTCGTTCTGCGGCCCACGCGACAACGCAAACCGACGCGAGGCCACCAGGTTGCCGACGGAGGTCTGCACGACCTCTCCGTTCTGAGATGTAAGGGTTGAGGGTCGAACTTCGTCGCGAACCTGTTGACCCAGGGACCCTCGATGCGGATGCGTGTCCACCAGGCGACACACTGTGCTGGGGCGAAGTCTTTCAGAAACAGAACGCTCTTGATCGAGCCATTCTGATCAGAGCGCTTCGAGAGCCAGTGCAATGCCTTGGCCACCCCCGATGCACAGCGTCACCACGCCGCGCTTGAGACCGTCACGGCGCATCGAATGCAGCAGCCGTGTGGTTAGAACGGCACCCGTGGCGCCGATCGCATGGCCGTGGGCGATGGAGCCGCCTTCGACGTTGACGATGTCTTCGGGCAGCCCCATCTCGCGCAGGCAGGCCAGCGCGATCGCCGCGAAGGCCTCATTGATCTCGATGCGCTCGATGTCGCCGTGCTTCCACCCTGCCCGCTCCAGGGCCAGCTTGACCGCAGGCACGGGTCCGATGCCAAAGAGGCCCGGCTCGACCGCCGCCACACCATGTGCGACCAGCCGCGCCCAAGGCTGCAGTCCGTGCTGCTCGGCAAAGCCACGCTCCGCGACGATCAGCGCGGCCGCACCGCTGTTGAGTCCGGGCGCGTTGCCGGCGGTGATGCTGCCGTCCTTGCGGAAGGCCGGCTTGAGCTTGGCCAGGGTTTCGATGGTCGTGTCCGGGCGATTGGCTTCGTCGCGATCAAATCGCACAGGCCCCTTGCGGCCCGCCAGCTCGATGGCAACGATCTCCTCATCGAACTTGCCCGCCGCCTGCGCCGCGCTGAAGCGCTGCTGCGAGCGCGCCGCCCAGCGGTCCTGGTCTTCGCGGGTGATGCGGTACTGGCTCACCAGATCTTCGGTATGCCAGCCCGAGTGCTGTCCGCTGAAGGCATCGTTGAGACCGTCGCGCAGCAGGCTGTCGAGCATCGCCGCGTCCCCCATGCGCTGGCCCCAGCGTCCGCCAGGGACCAGATACGGGGCTTGGTCCATGCTTTCCATGCCGCCGGCGATCACCGCCTTGGCGTACCCCGCAGACACCTCCATCGCCGCACTGGCGATGGCCTGTGCACCCGAGCCGCAGACCCGATTGACGGTCATTGCAGGGACTTGTACAGGCAGGCCGCCGCCGATGGTGGCTTGACGCGCCGGGTTCATCCTGGCGCCCGCCTGAATCACCTGTCCCAGCACCACCGTATCGACCGCCTCAGGGGGCAGTCCGGCACGCCGGAGGGTTTCGCGCACCACCGCCGCCCCCAGTGTGGTGGCAGGGGTCTCTTTCAGCGCACCGCCAAAGGCACCAATGGGTGTGCGCACAGGCGCACAAAGAACGATTTCAGGCTTGCTCATGGAGACTCCTTGTCGTGAGATGAGATTGAGCTGTGCAGCACGGTGGGGCCCGCTTTCATGCGTTGACGTCGACCACCGTGCGGCCACGGACCTGGCCTTGAAGCACCGGCCCCGCCAGGCCGGGTACGTCGGCCAAGCCGACAACCCGCGTGGCGCGCGCGAGCTTGCCCAGTCCCAGATCGGTGGCCAGACGTGCCCAGGCCTGCAGCCGCGCGTCCTGCGGCGCGTTGACCGAATCGATGCCGGCCAGCGTCACGTTGCGCAGGATGAAGGGCAACACCGAGCCTGGCAGGTCCACACCCTGTGCGAGCCCGAAGGCCGCCACCGCGCCGCGGTAGCGGGTCTGTGCCAGGACATTGGCCAGCGTGTGGCTGCCAACCGAGTCGATGGCGCCGGCCCAGCGTTCCTTGCCGATCGGTGCGCCCGGCTCGGACAGCGTGCGCCGGTCGATGACCTCGGCCGCCCCCAGCCCGCGCAGATAGTCCGACTCTTCCAGCCGCCCGGTCGAGGCGACCACCCGATAGCCCAGCGTGGACAGCAAAGCGATGGCGATGGAGCCGGCTCCACCGCCAGCCCCGGTCACCAGAACCTCGCCCTTGTCCGGTGCCACGCCCGCATGCTCCAGAGCAAGGACGGACAACATGGCGGTGTACCCCGCCGTGCCGATGGCCATGGCATCTCGCGTGGAGAACACGTCGGGCAACTTGACCAGCCAGTCGCCGCTGACGCGTGCCTTCTGCGCCAAGCCGCCGTGGTGGGTCTGGCTCAGGCCCCAGCCATTGGCGACCACCCGATCACCCACAGCGAAGCCCGCGTGCGTCGATGTTTCGACGACACCGGCGAAGTCGATGCCCGGAATCAAGGGGAACTGGCGCATCACGGGCGCGCGGCCACTGATCGCCAGCGCGTCCTTGTAGTTCACCGTCGAATAGTCGATGGCGACGGTGACGTCGCCCGGCATCAGGTCGGCCTCGTCAAAGTCCACGAGTCCGGTGGAAATGGCATCGCCCGTCTTGGTGGTCAGCAGTGCTCTGAATGTCATCGTCGTCTCCTGAAGTGCTGTTTCGTCGAATGTTGTGCTGTCGATCAGCTGCTCGCGCGCAAGCGTCGTGTGCGCCAGGTCCCCCAGCCGCTGCCCAGGGCCGACTTCAGGAAGGCCGCCAGGCCGCTTTCGCCCGGCCGGGGCTCGGCGCCTTTGGCGATGCGTTTGAGCTGGCGCTCGTACCAGAGCACCTCCATGATGCCCATGCGATCAACCGTCTTCAGGCCGGTCTTGATGGCACGAACCTGCTGTGCGCTGTCGCGCCCTTGCAGCAGGGCGGCCGGTGCATCGGGGTCGATGGCCAGCAGCCGCGCCAGGCCGACGATGTCCAGTGCGCCGGAGGCCAGGGCACCCTCCATGCCGGCGGCGCTGCGGAAGCCACCGGTCACCATCAGCGGCACATCCACCGCTGCCCGTACCTTCTCGGCGAAGCTCAGGAAATAGGCCTCGCGCGACGCGGTCGAGTCCTTCTTTGGCTCGTGGTTGGCGCCATTCATCGCAGGCGCTTCGTAGGTGCCGCCCGAGATCTCGATCAGGTCGATGCCCGCCTCGGCCAAGGCGCGGATGGTGTCCAGCGACTCCTCTTCGGTGAAGCCGCCGCGTTGGAAGTCGGCCGAGTTGAGCTTGATGGCCACCGGGAAGCCAGGCCCGACCTGGCGGCGAACCTCGGCATAGACCGCCATCACGAAGCGGCGGCGCTTCTCGGGCGTGCCGCCCCATTCGTCCTGGCGCAGGTTGTGCCGGGGCGAGAGGAACTGGTTGACCAGGTAGCCATGGGCACCGTGGATCTCCACACCGCTGAAGCCCGCCTGCTTGCACACCGCCGCGCTGCGCCCGAAGCGCCGGATCACGTCATCGATCTCTGCCTGGGTCGCCTCGCGCGGGGTCTCGAAAAAGGCGGCCATGTCCTCACGGAACGGCACGGCCGAAGGGGCAATGTTGTAGGCGTTGAGCCCCTTGGTCGACTGCTTGCCCGGGTGGTTGAGTTGGGCCCAGATGGCGACCCCGCGGCTGGTGGCGGCCTGGGCCCACTGCGTGAGCAAATCAAGATCCGACTCGTCTTCGATGGCAACGTTGCCCGGCTCGCCGAGGGCGCGCCGGTCGACCATCATGTTGCCAGTCAGGATCAGGCCGAGCCCCGATGCCGCCCAGCGCCGATAAAGCGCGACCAGGGCCGGCGTCGGCCGGTTGTCGTAGGTGCCGAGCGTCTCGCTCATGGCGGCTTTGGCCAGCCGGTTGCGCAAGACGGTGCCGTTGGGCAGCGTCAGAGCTTGGGTCAGCAGGCGGGGGGAGGTAGTGGATGTCATGGGCATGGAGGTTTCTTTTGTGTGGAACCGCTTATGTCAGAACGGGCTACGGTCCCAGGCTGCGATGACTTTGGGTGGCTGCAGGTAGGACGTCAGCCCCTGGAACCACAGCACCTCGCGGAAGTCGCCGCTGATCACCAGGTCCTGGCTGCCCACACCGCGCAGGAAGGCGGGCTGTGCGTCCTTGGCCGAGAGGATCTCGAAGCCCTTGGCAGGGGTCGAGAAGCTCAACGTGAAGGCGGGGTCCGAGCTCACTGGGGTACCTTCGGCTACGCCTTCGGAGCGAGCTTGCTTGGGGCGGCCCGGCGCGGCGCTCAGGCCGGCCAAGGAGCGCACGGCGCCGTCCTGGAGCACGTAGGTGCGGCCGGCGCCCGAGGCCGTGCGGATCTGGAAGACCAGCTTCTTGGTGCCGACATAGCGCGCGCAATCAGGGTTGCTGCGGATCTTTCGCTGCAGCAAGTGGGCAAAGGCCCATAGCAGGAACTTGAACTTGAGCATGGGAGGCACTCTTGGAAAAGGTGGGCAGGGGCGCTCGCCGTCACTCGGCCAGGAACTGCACGGCGTGCTGCAGGAAGCGCTGCGGGCACTGGAACTGCGCAGCGTGGCCGGCGTCGGGGTAGATGAACAACTGCGCGTTGGGCAGGTTGCGCGCCATGTAGAACGAGTTGACGGTCGCCACCATCACGTCGTTCACGCCGTTGAGAATGAAGGTGGGCTGGCGGATGCCGCGCAAGTAGGCAAACGGGTCGTCTTCCTGCACCCTGGGCAGGTAGTGCAGGTTGGCCTCGATCTGGGCGCTGGCGACTTCCGGGGAAGACGGCGGGTCCTGGTCCACGCGCTGGTGGCGCCGCGCCCAGAAGTCTCGCGCAGCCTGTTGGGCTTGCGCAGAGCGGCCAAAAAACAGGTAGGCGAAGTCGTCGACGGTGGGCTCCGGGTTGACGGCGGTGGTCAGCACGCGCTGCTCCATCTCCGGGTCGCCGCCGCGCGGCCCGGTGCCCAGCAGCATCAGCTTGCGCACCAGCTCGGGATGGCGCCAGGTCAGATCCAGGGCCTGGAAGCCGCCCAGTGAAAAGCCCAGCACATCCACCTGGCGCAGCCCCAGGGCGCGTATCGCCGCCGCAGCGTCATCGGCCATGTCCTCGATCCGGGTGCGCGGCGTCCCGCTGGACGACGCGACGCCGCGGCCGTTGAACAGGATCACCTCGCGCCCGGCGGCCAGGCCGTCGGTCATGAGTGGGTCCCAGTGGTCCATGCCACCGCGGTAATGCTGGAGGAAGAACAGCGGCGGCTGGTCCGTCGCGGTGTTGCCCCAGCGGCGGTAGGCGAAACGGTCTCCGCTTACCTCAACAAAACGGGTGGGGGCGGTGAGATGGGTGTGGCTCATGGCGGCCTCCTGGTGATAGCGGGCGAGTTCCGGCACCGCTTTAGCGGGCCAGGAACTCCAGCGTGCTGCGCACGAAGTCCGCATGGAACTGGAAGGCGCCGCCGTGGCCGGCATCGGGATAGATGATCAGCTGGCTGTTCGGCAGCCGCCGCGCCAGGTCGTGCGTGTTGACGGTCGGGACCATGCGGTCGTTGTCGCCGTTGACGACCAGCACCGGCTGCTTGATCACCGAGAGATCGGCCGGGGCCTTGTTCCCCCAGTCGCGCAGCGCCGCCAGCTGG
>NZ_JADMKB010000057.1:3777-5962 GCF_018780075.1 Hydrogenophaga sp. | reverse complement strand
AGCGCCATGCGCCGGATCAAGAAAACCGCAGGTATCAACCTCGGCGCACCCCGGCGGGCAGCTGGGCCGCCGCCACCCAGGCGCCGGACTGGAACCAGGCGTCGCCGTCCAGACAGGCGCGCAGCATGGGCAGGGCGTCCTGCCCCCAGAACACGCGGCCCTTCGCCACCATCGAGGGCACCCCGAACACACCGGCGGCGAGCGCGGCCTCGGTGTTGTCGCGCAGCCGCTGTTTCACCGTGTCGCTGTCGGGCGCGTGCCAGGGTTTTTTCCGCTCGGCCATGTGGTCCTGCAGCCGGGCCTGCAGCGCGGCCAGGCGCGCGGGGTCGGTGGCGTCCAGCCCGCCGTGCCACACGTGCTGGAACAGCAGCCCGGTGACGTAACGGTTGGTGTCGCCGGGCGCGTCGTCGGTGGCGGTGCACAGCCCCAGGCGCAGCAGCGCGAGCGGGTTGAACGGGTGCGCTGCGGGCAGGTCGAGCCGCACCCCCTGCTGTTGCGCCAGCCAGCCCACCTGCCGGTAGGTCCATTCGCGCTTGCCCGGGATCTCGGCCGGGCCGAGCTGCCCGTGGGCCTTGAGCAGCGCGGCGAAGAGCACAGGCCGGTAGCGCACGTGCACGCTCAGGCCCATGAGCGCCTTCGGCAGCGCCTCGAAGGCCAGGTGCGCGTAGGGCGAAATCGGGTCGTAGAAAAAGGTCAGCTCGTGCAGGGTGCCGGACGGGGGCGCGGGGTCGATGTCGGTCGCGGACATTGGGGGCCTTTCGATTCAGCGCCGGTTCACACCTGGGGCTGCTGCCGCGCCTCGATGCGTTCCCACACGACGAGCCGCTCCGGATCGCCCAGCCCGCTCCAGGCCGCGATCTCGTCCACCGTGCGGTAGCAGCCGCTGCACAGGTCGGTGGCGGGGTTCATCTGGCACACCGAGATGCAGGGCGACGGCACCTCGGGGTCCACGTGGCGCGCGCGCGCGTCCTCGAGGTTGATCAGGGGCAGCACCCGGGGCACGGGCGCCGGGGTGCGGGCAAACAGTTTCTTGAGGAACATGGGGGTCAGGGCGTGGCGGGCACGGTCACGTCGTGCACGGGCGCGCCGGTGAGGTGTTGCAGGTCGTGGGGCGTGAGGCGGAACACCCCGTGCGGATGGCCCGCCGCCGCCCAGATCACGTCGAAGCGGAACAGCTGGTCATCGATCAGCGTCACGGGCGGCGTGGCGTGCGCCAGCGGCGAGACCCCGCCGATGGAAAAGCCGGTCTTGTCTTTCACGAAGTCGGCGTCGGCGCGGCCGAGCTTGCCACCCTCGGCGCAAACGATGGCCTGCACCTTCTTCTCGTCCACGCGCAGGTCGCCCGAGGTGATGACGAGCACGGCCACGTCGTCCGTCTTGCGGCGGAAGATGATGCTCTTGGCGATCTGGCCCAGCGCCACGCCCAGGGCATCGGCCGCCTGCTGCGCGGTGCGCGCAGCATCGCTCAGCATCACGGGCGCGTGCGGGTGGCCAAGCGCGGCCAGCGCGTCGGTGACGCGCTGCACGCCGGCGGGCCTCTCGGTTGTGTTCAAGGTTGATTCACTCATGGGCGGCAATGGTAGCGGGCCGGGTTTCAGCCCGCAGCCCGTTTCACCAGCAGCAGGCTCGCGCCCATGGCCACCAGCACGCCGCCGAACACGCGGTTCTGCGCGCGGCGCGCCTTGGCGGTCGCCAGCCAGCGCTGCGCGCGCGAGGCCAGGAAGGCGTAGCCGTGCATCACCATCAGATCGACCGAAATCGTGGTCACCAGCAGGATCAGCAACTGCAGCCACAACGGGCGCAGCGGGTCGATGAACTGCGGCAGCACCGCCACCATGAACACGATGCCCTTGGGGTTGGTCACGTTGGTCATGAAACCGGTCAGCACCCTCTGGCGCACCGTGGGCAGCCCGGGCTTCAGGCCGGCCACTTCGTCTGCGGCCTGCGTGTGGGCATGGGCCGCATGCACCGGCGAACGCCACTGCTTCACGCCCAGCCAGATCAGGTAACCCGCGCCCAGCACCTTGACCACGGTGAACGCGGTGGCCGAGGCCAGCAGCAGCGCGCCCACACCCACCCCGGCGATCAGCAGGATCACCGACAGCCCGAGCTGCAGGCCGGCGATGGTGGCGCTGGTGTGGCGCACGCCGTAGGCCAGGCCGTGGCTCATGGACAGCACGGCGCC
>NZ_JADMKB010000057.1:0-3677 GCF_018780075.1 Hydrogenophaga sp. | reverse complement strand
ACCACGTCTTCGGTCGCCACGTTGCCGGTGGCGCCCTTGGCGTAGGGGCAGCCGCCCAGCCCCGCCACCGACGACTGGAAGTTCCAGACCCCCAGCTCCAGCGAGGCCATCGTGTTCACCAGCGCCTGGCCGTAGGTGTCGTGGAAATGGCCGCTGATGTGGTCCACCCCGAAGTGCTTCAGGGTCGCCTCCAGCGCGGCCTGCACCTTGCGCGGCGTGCCCACGCCGATGGTGTCGGCCACGTCCACGCGCTGAACGCCGATGCCTTTCATCAGCCCCGCGAGGTAAGCCACGCGCTCAGGCGCAATCTCGCCTTCGTAGGGGCAGCCCACGGTGCAGCTCATCGCGCCGCGCACGGCGACGCCGGCCGCCTTCGCCGCCGCGACCACGGGCGCGAAGCGTTCGATGCTCTCGGCGATGGAGCAATTGATGTTCTTCTGGCTGAAGGCCTCGCTCGCCGCGCCAAAGACCACAATCTCGTCGGGTTGGTCGAGCAGCGCGGCCTCGAAACCCTTGAGGTTGGGCGTGAGCACCGAGTAGCGCACGCCCGCCTGGCGCTGCATGCCGGCCATGACCTCGTGGTTGTCGGCCATCTGCGGCACCCACTTCGGGCTCACGTAGCTGGTGACCTCGATCTCGGTCAGGCCGGCGGCCTGCAGGCGGTGCACCAGCTGAATCTTGACCGCGGCCGGCACGGGCTGCTTTTCGTTCTGCAGGCCGTCGCGCGGGCCGACGTCGATGAGCTGGACACGGGTGGGCAGGGACATGGGGAACCTCTTTCAGGACAACATCAGGCGGCGGGCGGCGCCCGGCGGCGCGCCCGCCAGGCCCAGGCGCGGCGCAGCCCCCAGACCAGCGGCACCAGCAGCACGAGCCAGGGGATGAACGCCGCCACCAGGGTGATCAGACTGGCGACGCTGTCGGCCATCACCTGACCGGCGTCGCGCAGCGCGGTCCAGATCGGGTTGGCGGCGCGGCCTTCGGTGAGCGTGACCTCGGGGCGGAACGCCACCTGCACGTGCTGGCGCGCGGTCTGCTGCATCAGCAGCTTGAGCTGGGTGGCGTGGCTGTCGAGTTCGGCCTGGGTCTGCGACAGGGTCCGCTGGATCTCCAGCACGTCCGACAGCTTGCGGTTGGCGCCCGGCTGCTGCAGCAGCGCGCGCAGGCTGTCGCGGAACTCGGTGCGGTTCTTGATGTGCGCTTCGACATCGACCACCTGCGCGGTCTTGTCTTCGCTGCTGGTGTTGTGCGAGGCCACGCGGCCCACGCCTTCGAGCTGGCCCAGCAGCTGGGGCGCGTCTTTCGGGTTCACGCGCATCTCCAGCTCGGCGCCGCCGGGCTGGTCGCGCAGCTCCTTGCGCACGGACGACGACACCACCTCGCAATCGAGCTGGGCGCAGGTGTCGGCGACGGCCTTCCAGGCCTCGGTGATCTGCGCAGCGGGCACCACCACCTCCAGCGCGTGGCTCACGGCGATGTGGCGCGGCGACAAGGCCTCGCCACCGCCCGCAGCAGCAGCATCGGCGGCCATGGGTGCGGGCGCTTGGGCCATCATCTTGGCGGACATTTCCGGCGCGGCGTCGCGCGCC
The DNA here is from genome assembly GCF_018780075.1 of Hydrogenophaga sp. Taxonomy (GTDB): domain Bacteria; phylum Pseudomonadota; class Gammaproteobacteria; order Burkholderiales; family Burkholderiaceae_C; genus Hydrogenophaga. The sequence goes on along the minus strand of NZ_JADMKB010000057.1, from coordinate 2,088 downwards.
GGGGCGGACACGGCCTGTGGTTCGTCCTTCGCCGAACAGGCGCCCAGCGCGAGGGCGACAGCGATCAGGGTGGGGGCCAGCGCCAGCGGGCGCGAGAGACAACGGTGCATGTGGAACATCCCTGGTGACACGGAAAGCAGAAAAGGCCCTCAGTATCCCCGCACGGGATCGACCACACCCGCCACGGGCTGACCCGCGTCGAGCGCGCGGATCTTGCCCGCGATCTGCGCGATGCTTTCATCGCGCAACGTGCGCGCCGAGGTGTGCGGCGTGATGGTGATCTTCGGGTGCGACCAGAACGGGTGCCCGGCGGGCAGCGGCTCGGTGCGAAACACATCCAGCGTGGCACTGGCCATGTGGCCGCTCTCCAGCAACGCGAGCAGATCGGCCTCGACCAGGTGCGCGCCGCGCGCCACGTTGATCAGGTAAGCGCCGGGCTTGAGACGCCCCAGCGTGTCGCGGTTCAGGATGTCTTTCGTGTCGGGCGTGAGCGGCAGCAGGTTGACCAGCACGCGGCAGCTCGACAGGAAGGTCTGGAACCCCGCCTCGCCGCTGTGGGTGACCACGCCTTCAATGGCCTTGGGCGTACGGCTCCAGCCGTGCACCGGAAACTCGAACACCCGCAAGGCCTGGGCCACACGCACCCCGAGCACGCCCAGGCCCATCACGCCGACCGGAAAATCCTGGCGTTCTCGCGGCTTGCGGTACGACCACTTGCCGGCCTTCACATCGGCCTCGTAACCGTCGAACTCGCGGAAGTGGCGGATCACCGCGTGGCACACGTACTCGGCCATCTGCACCGACATGCCCGCGTCGTCGAGACGCACGACTTTCACGCCCGGCGGCAAGCGCAACCTGAGCAGCGCATCGACACCGGCGCCAATGTTGAACAGGCCTTTGAGCGCCTGCTGCTCGTCCAGGAACTGTTGGGGTGGCGCCCAGACCACCGCGTGGTCGGCCTGAGGTGCGCCGGGTTGCCAGACGTTGACCTGCGCGCCGGGCAGTGCGGCGTGCAGGCCCTCCAGCCAAGGTTCGGCCTTGGTGTCGGTGCAGCAGAAAGTGATGTTCATGCGAAGAGCTTAGCGGGCGGTCAATGCCTGTTCATCCCGCAGTGGCGATCTTCAGCAGCTCCGCGCCCTCGGCCACCTGATCGCCCGGCGCATACAGCAGCTCGGCCACCGTGCCGTCGGCCGGGGCGGCGATGGTGTGTTCCATCTTCATGGCCTCCATCACCGCCAGCGGCTGGCCTTTCTTCACCACGTCGCCGGCCTTGACCGAAAACGACACCACCTTGCCCGGCATGGGCGCGGTCAGGCGGCCCACGTCGTGGGCGGCTTCGCCAGCGTGCGCGAGTGCGTCGATTTCGATGATCGTGGTGGCACCCAGGTCGCAGAACACATGCACCACCTCTTCGCGCTGCCAGGTCTGCACCGTCTGGCGCTGGCCCATGAAACGCAGGTCCATCAGCGTGCCGTTCTCTGCCGGCAAGGCGTCGAACGCGAGCAGGCCGCTGGCCTCGCCCAGCGCGAGCTGCAGTGCGCCGTCGTGCAGGTAGGTCAGGCTGGCCTGCAGCGCCTCGCCCTGGTATTCGAAGTCGAAGCGGCGCACCGTCAGGCCGTGCGGGCGCCAGCCGTCGCGGCGCGAGAACGGGTCTTTGCCTTCGCTGGCGCGCTCGGCCAGCAGGGTCTGCGCCACGGCGGCGGCCACGGCCAGGTTCAGGCCCACCTTGTCCTGGTGAAACAGCACACCCGCTTCGCGCGGGATCAGCGCCGTGTCCAGATTCGCCTGCGCAAACGAAGGACTGGCGACCACATGGCGCAGGAACTGCACGTTGGTGGACAGGCCGACGATGCGGGTCTGTGCCAGCGCGGCGTCAAGCCGGGCCAGCGCTTCGGCGCGGGTGCGGCCGTGCACGATCAGCTTGGCGACCATGGAGTCGTAGAAGGGGCTGATCGCATCGCCCTCGCGCACGCCGTCGTCCACGCGCACCGCGCCTCTTTCGAAGCTGGTGCAGGCGGGCTTGCGGTAGACGTCGAGCCGGCCGGTGGCGGGCAGGAACTGGTTGTCCGGCGTTTCGGCGCAGATGCG
>NZ_JADMKB010000096.1 GCF_018780075.1 Hydrogenophaga sp. | reverse complement strand
ACTACATCCGCTTCATCCGCACCTTTGGCCCGCGCATCTTCAACGCCCACATGAAGGACGCCTGGTGGGGCAAGGGCGACGGCAGCGTGGGCACCTTTGGCGGCCACACCAGCTTTGGCGATGCGCGCCGCACCTGGGACTTCCGCAGCGTGGGCCGCGGCATGATCGATTTCGAGTCGATCATCGTGGCCCTCAACGACGTGGGTTACCAAGGCCCGCTGAGCGTGGAGTGGGAAGACAGCCGCATGGACCGCGTGCACGGCGCCACCGAGAGCGCGGCCTTCTGCAAGCGCCTGGATTTCAAACCGGCCGCCGGCGCGTTCGACGCCGTGTTTGCCAAAGACCAACAAGTCTCATGAGCGCCGCACCGGGCCGTTCCCAAGCCAGCTCGCACCGCAGCCCGCAGGGCGAAGGTACGCCAATGACCCTTGCCCACACGCCACGCCGCCTGCGTTACGCCATGGTGGGCGGTGGCCGAGACGCCTTCATCGGCGGCGTGCACCGCCAAGCGGCCGCGCTGGACGGCCAGATCGAACTGGTGGCCGGCGCGCTCTCCAGCAGCCCGGACAAGGCGCGTGCCTCGGGCCGCGACCTGTTTCTGGCCGAGGACCGCAACCACGGCAGCTGGCAGGCACTGCTGGCCGACGAGCTGCGCCGCAGCCCCGAGGAGCGCATCGACTTCGTGTCCATCGTCACCCCCAACCACCTGCACCACCCCGTGGCCCTGGCCTTCGTGGAGGCAGGTTTTCACGTGGTCTGCGACAAGCCCCTGGTGCACACCAGCGCGCAGGCGCAGGACCTGGAGGCCGCCGTGAAGCGGCAGGGCACGGTGTTTGGCGTGACCTACAACTACACCGGCTACCCGCTGGTGCGCCAGATGCGCCACATGGTGCAGAGCGGCGCCATCGGCACGGTGCGCAAGGTGGTGGTGGAGTACCACCAGGGCTGGCTGGCCACCGCTGTGGAAGACAGCGGCAGCAAGCAGGCCGCCTGGCGCGTGGACCCGGCGCTGAGCGGCGCCGCGGGCGCCATGGGCGACATCGGCTCGCATGCCGAAAACCTGCTGAGCACCGTGACCGGGCTGGAGATTGAGTCGCTCTGCGCCGACCTCAGCGCCATGGGCGCGGGCCGCACGCTGGACGATGACGGCAATATGCTGCTGCGCCTGCAAGGCGGCGCTCGGGGTGTGCTGATCGCCTCGCAAATTTGCACCGGCAGCGAGAACGACCTGCGCCTGCGCGTGAGCGGCACCACCGGCAGCCTGGTCTGGTGCCAGGAGAACCCCAACCAGTTGCTGCACCTGCCGCTGGACGGCCCGCCGCGCACGCTCACCCGCGCTTCGGCCGGGCTGTGCGAGGCGGCGGTGCGCGCCTCGCGCCTGCCCGCCGGCCACCCCGAAGGCTTCATCGAGGCCTTCGCCAACGTCTACCTGGGCGTGGCCGCCGACATCCGCGCCCGCCTGCAGGGCGTGGCCGCCGATCCGCTGGCGGCGGACTACCCGCGCATTGAAGCGGGTGCGCGCGGGGTGCGCTTCATCGAGCGGGTGCTGGCCTCCGCCGCGAGCGACTCCAAATGGACCGCCATGCAGGACGGCCTGGACAGCGTGCCCCGCGCCACCGAGCCCGCCCTGAGCCGAAGCCCCGCCGCCGAGCCGGCTGCCTGACGATCGCCTCCGCGGTGGGCCAGCCGCAGGGTGCGGCCGCCAAGGCTGGCAGGCTCATGGGAATCCTATATTTCGACTATCATCGAAATATGGAAACAATCACCCCCCAGGAAACCCAAGCCCTTCGCGCGCTCGCGGCCCTGTCGCAGGCCGTGCGCCTGCGCGCCTTCCGCGAGTTGGTGGTCGCCGGCCCGGCGGGCATGACGCCCGGCGCCATCGCCGAGCGACTGGACGTGGTGCCGAGTTCGCTCTCGTTCCACCTCAAGGAACTGGTGCACGCCGACCTGGTGAGCGCCGAGCCGCAGGGCCGCCACCTGATCTACCGCGCCCACTTCGACCGCATGAACGCCCTGCTCGGCTACCTCACCGAACACTGCTGCGGTGGCCAAACTTGCGAGCAGGCGGGCGCCGCGGCGTGCTGCGAACCCCAGGAGGCCCCATGAACCTCGCCGACGCGATGAACCTGGGATGCGCCTGCCAGACCCTGCAGCCCTCGCGCTTGCGCGAGCAGCTGGAAACCAGCCCGGCGCTGGGCGGCCTCACCGCGCGGCTGGCCGAGAGCCACCCGCACCTGTTCTCCGCCAGCGCGGTGTTCCTCGACGCCGGGGTGCAGAGGCAGATCGTGCAGGCGGTGCAAACGCTGGAGCGTGTGATCGCCCTGCCCGCCTGGCGCGAGCAGGCCCTGGCCCGCGCGAACCCGATCGCGGCGCTGGACTGGGGCCCGGCCGGCGTCTTCATGGGTTACGACTTCCACCTCGCCGCCGACGGCCCCAAGCTGATCGAGATCAACAGCAACGCCGGTGGCGCCCTGCTCAACGCCGCGCTGGCCCGGGCGCACCGCGCCTGCTGCGCCGGGTTCGAGCCCCTGTTCGACCCGGCGGACACGCTGCAACGGCTCGACGAGGTGTTCGTCGCCATGTTCCGCGCCGAGTGGCGGTCGCAGCGCGGCGACGCGCCGCTGCGCAACGTGCTGATCTTGGACGACGCGCCCGGCGAGCAGTACCTCGCGCCCGAGTTCCAGATGGCGCGCGCCCTGTTCACCGCGCACGGCCTGATCGCCGTGGTGGCCGATCCGCGCGAACTGCAATGGCGCGACGGCCAACTCTGGCACCCGGCCCTGCCGGCCGACATGCCGGTGGACCTGGTCTACAACCGCCTGACCGATTTCTACCTGCAGGACAGCGGACACGACGCACTGCAGCAGGCCTACCGCACGGGTGCCGCCGTGGTCACGCCACACCCCCGCACCCACGCGCTGTACGCCGACAAACGCAACCTGATCGCGCTGTCCGACACCGCGCTGCTCGACACCTGGGGCGTGAGCGAAGCCGACCGCGCCGTGCTGCACCAGGTGGTGCCCGACACGCAGCGCGTCACGGCAGACAACGCCGACGCGCTCTGGGCCCAGCGGCGCACACTGTTCTTCAAACCCGCCGCCGGCTTCGGCGCCCGCGCCGCCTACCGGGGCGACAAGCTCACCAAACGTGTGTGGGGCGAGATCCTGGCGGGCGACTACGTGGCCCAGACCACCGTGCCGCCCAGCGAACGCCTGGTGTCCGTGGACGGCCAGACCACGCTGCTCAAGCTGGACCTGCGCGCCTACACCTACCGCGGCCAGGTGCAGCTGCTGGCGGCGCGCACCTGGTCGGGCCAGACCACCAACTTCCGCACCGAAGGCGGCGGCTTCTCGCCCGTGGTGGTCATGCCAGCGGGTGCAGCGCCGGCATGACCCCGCCCGTCATGGGTCTGCGCCGCGTGGCGCTCACTACAATGACCGCCACTGTCGATCACGTCCCAAGGAGTCACCATGACCTCACTGCGAACCACCCTGACGCTGGGCGTCATGTCCATCGCCATCCTGGGGTGCTCCAGCGTCTCCCTCGACCCCGCCGCGCCCAGCGCAGGGCGCTCGGCCAGCGGCCAGGAGGTGCGCACCGTCAAGTCGCCCGACGGCAAGTTCGAGGGTGAAGTCTCCGGCACGCCCGCACCGGACAGCCGGTTCGCCAAGGTGAGGATCGGCATGGAACTGCAACAGGTGCTGAAGCTGATCGGCAACTACGACGAGCTCTTCAACCACGAAACCGGCAAGCGCTGGATTCCCTTCTACCTCGGCAGCGACGCGCGCCGCGTCGTCACGCACTACAAGGGCGAAGGCTGCCTGAGCTTCACCGGCGGCAACGTCTGGGGCGCTGGCAGCAACCAGCTGATCCGCATGGACGTCGACCCCGCCGGCAAGTGCTACCAGCCCTGATGCCGGGTCCGCACGCTGCGGCGTTGCCGCTGCTGGCCCACCCGGCGGCACCCTGCGCCGGGGGCCTGCAACCGAGGGTGGTGCTGGTGCCCGATGGCGACGGCTGGCGGCTTCGCTTCACGCTCACCGGTGACCTGAACGCACTGGCCATCCCCGAGCCCCTGCCACCCGGCCCGGCCGACGGGCTCTGGCAACACACCTGCTTTGAAGCCTTCGTGGGCACGACCGGCAGCGCGGCCTACCGCGAGTTCAACTTTTCACCTTCGGGCCAGTGGGCCGCGTACCGCTTCAGCGCCGAGCGGGTGCGCGACCCTGCCACCGAACGCAGCGGTCACCCACCCGTGATCACCTGCGAGCGCTCGGCGGACACGCTGGACTTGCGGGTCTGGCTGCCGCCAGCGTTACTGCCCGAGCCGGCGCACAAGGCCGCGTTGAAGATCGGCCTGAACGCCGTGATCGAAACCCGCGACGGCCAGCTCAGTTACTGGGCGCTGCAACACCCGCGCGCCGATCGGCCCGATTTCCACCACCCTGGTGGCTGGGTGCACCGCTTGCCCCCGACCCCTTCCGCCCCTCAGAGACCCGCATGAAACTCGGCATCGAACGCCTCATCGAAGACTCCGCCCTGCGCGCGCCGCTGGCCGGCAGGCGGATCGCCCTGCTCGCCCACCCGGCCTCGGTCACCCGCGACCTCACGCACTCGCTGGACGCCCTCGCGGCCCTGCCCGATGTGAAGCTCACCGCGGCCTTCGGCCCGCAACACGGGCTGCGCGGCGACAAGCAGGACAACATGGTCGAGTCGCCCGACTACCTCGACCCGCGCCTGGGCATCCCCGTGTTCAGCCTCTACGGCGAGGTGCGCCGACCGACCGACGCCATGATGGACAGCTTCGACGTGCTGCTGGTCGATCTGCAGGACCTCGGCTGCCGCATCTACACCTTCATCACCACGCTGCGCTACGTGCTCGAAGCGGCGGCGCAGCACGGCAAGGCCGTCTGGGTGCTCGACCGCCCGAACCCCGCCGGCCGCCCGGTCGAAGGCCTGACGCTGCGCGCGGGCTGGGAAAGCTTCGTGGGCGCCGGGCCCATGCCCATGCGCCACGGCATGACCATGGGCGAACTCGGCCACTGGTTCATCGCCACGCTCGGCCTGCAGGTGGAATACCGCGTCATCACCATGCAAGGCTGGTCGCCGGACGCCGCGCCCGGTTTCGGCTGGCCCAGCGAGCGCACCTGGGTCAACCCCAGTCCCAACGCCGCCAACCTCTGGATGGCCCGCGCCTACGCCGGCACCGTGATGCTCGAAGGCACGACGCTCAGCGAAGGCCGCGGCACCACGCGCCCGCTGGAGCTGTTCGGTGCCCCCGACATCGACGCCCGCCAACTCATCGCCGACATGCGCCGCACCGCGCCGCAGTGGCTCCAAGGCTGCGTGCTGCGTGAGTGTTTCTTCGAGCCCACCTTCCACAAACACGCAGGAAAACTCTGCGCGGGTGTGCAGATCCACGTCGAAGACCCGACGCACTACGACCACGCCACCTTCCGCCCCTGGCGCCTGCAGGCCCTTGCGTTCAAGGCCGTCCGGATGCAAGCACCCGACTACCCGCTGTGGCGTGACTTCGCCTACGAATACGAACACGATCGCCTGGCCATCGATCTGATCAATGGCGGACCTGCATTGCGGGGATGGGTGGACGACCCGGAGGCCTCGGTCGAGGCCCTGGAAGCCCTCTCGGTGGCCGATGAAGCCGCCTGGTCGCAAGCGCGCCAGCCGTTTCTGCTGTACTGAAGCCCGCTCCGCCCGCCTCAGCGCAGCGCCATCACCGCCTGCGTCACCGCTTTCATGTCGTGCTGAACCACCTGTTTCACCCAGGATGCCCGGGTCGCACGCAGCGTCTCGGCCAACTGCGGCTCGCTGGCGCGGAACCGATGCGCCACCTGCAACGACACCAGACCGCGACCGTCCGGGCTCTTCACGTAGCGGAAGACATTGAACTCCATGTTCGCCTGATCACCGGACCAGGTCAGGAAGTCGATGGTGGCATCGGTCTTCGCTTCATTGCTCATCACGCTCGTACGGGCCTGCGGATTGGCCTTCATGACCACCCGCTCCAGTTGCAGCGCCGCCGCCACGGGATCGTTGTCGAGAAACGGCATCTGCTGGAACCGCAAGCCGACCAGCCGCGTCCAGTTGTTCAGTTGTTCAGTTGTTCAGTGTCTCTGGCGGGCGCACGTACTCCACCACCCGGTCGCCACTGGGAGGCGCACCGACAAACTGCTGGACGTAGTTCTCGCCGTCAAACAGGAACCCCTTGGGCTGAGCCCACAGCGCCGCACTGGGCAGAACACACAGCAAGCCACAAAACGACCGTCTTTTCATATCCACTCACTCCCCCCTGAAAAAACATTCATGCCATGCACAAGGCTCTGCGACCCTGCGTGCACGGCCCCTTGTCTTCAACCCACTGCCAGCCACTTCTGCATGAATTGCGCCGTGCCCATCGAAGGGTCCAACTGGTAGCCGGCGTAACCGATGCGCTCGTACAGCTTCTTCGCCGGCCCGTTGCCTGACAGCACCTCCAGCGTCATCTTCACCGCGCCGCGCTCCACGGCGATGCGCTCGGCCTCGGCCAGCATCTGCTCCGCGATGCCGCGGCCCCGGTGGCTGGCGAGCACGGCCACGTCGTGCACGTTGACGAGTGGCTTGCATTTGAAAGATGAAAACCCCTCGATACAGTTGACCAGTCCCACCGCTTGCTCGCCGTCGAACGCCAGCACGCTGTAGGCCTGCGGACGGGCCGCCAGTTCGCGCGCCAGGTTCTCTTTGACGAAGTCGGACAGCGGCTCCGCTCCACCGGCGGGATCGCTGGCGTAGGCGTCGAGCAAGGCGACCACGGCAGCGGCATCGCGTGCATCCAGGTAGTCCGCGCGGCGGACCGACAATGCGGCCGCCATCAGCCTGCCCTCACCGCGTTGACCAGGCGCTCGGCACAGGCCCGTGCCTGTTGCGCGTCGCGCGCTTCCACCATCACGCGCAGCAGCGGTTCGGTGCCGCTGGCGCGGATCAGCACGCGGCCGGTCTCGCCCAGTTCGGCCTCCACACGCTTCGTCTCCTCCGGCAACAAGGAGTTGGTGGTCCAGTCCTGCCCCGGCTGCAGGCGCACATTGATCAGGGTCTGCGGGAACAACGTCACGTCTTCAAGCAGTTGCGACATGGTTCTTCCGCTGCCCACGCAGGCCTGCAGCACCTGCAGCGCCGACACGAGCCCGTCGCCCGTCGTGTGTTTGTCCAGCACCAGCAGGTGCCCCGAGCCTTCGCCACCGAAGGTCCAGCCGTGGCGCTCCAGCTCCTCGAGCACGTAGCGGTCACCGACTTTGGCACGCACGAATTTCACCCCGCGTTGTCTGAACGCCACCTCGACCGCCATGTTTGTCATCAGCGTGCCGACCACGCCGGGCACGTCCACGTCGCGAGCAATGCGGTCGGCGACGATCAGGTACAGCAGTTCGTCGCCGTTGTAGAGGCGCCCGGCAGCGTCCACCAGCTGCAGACGGTCGGCATCACCGTCGAGCGCCACGCCGTAGTCGGCGCCGTTCGCCGCCACCGCCGCGACCAGCGCCTGCGGGTGCGTGGCGCCCACCTCGTGGTTGATGTTCAGGCCATCGGGCGCACAGCCGATGCGCACCACCTCCGCGCCCAGCTCATGGAACACGGCAGGGGCGATCTGGTAGGCCGCACCATGCGCCGCGTCCACCACGATCTTCAGGCCCTTGAGCGTGAGCTCGCTGGAAAAGGTGCTCTTGCAGAACTCGATGTAGCGCCCGGCCGCGTCGTCCATGCGGCGCGCCTTGCCGAGGTTGCGCGAGTCGGCCCAGACCGGGTCCCGCGCCAGTTCGGCCTCCACGGCATGCTCCCAGTCGTCGGGCAGCTTGTTGCCCTGCGCGCTGAAGAACTTGATGCCGTTGTCGCCGAACGGGTTGTGGCTGGCCGAAATCACCACCCCCAGGCTGGCGCGCTGCGCGCGGGTCAGGTAGGCCACGGCGGGCGTGGGCACCGGACCAAGCAGCACCACGTCCACCCCGGCCGAGTTGAAGCCCGACTCCAGGGCGCTTTCCAGCATGTAGCCCGAGATGCGCGTGTCCTTGCCGATCAGCACCGTGGGGTGGGCCTCGGTGCGCTTGAGCACACGGCCCACGGCGTGGGCGAGTTTGAGAACGAAATCGGGCGTGATCGGCGCCTGGCCGACGGTGCCGCGGATGCCGTCGGTGCCAAAGTATGTGCGTGTCATAGGGGGGAGAAAAGATGGGTGGGCCTGGCCCGCGGAGAGAACTGATCCGACCGGACGCAGCCACGGGGCACCATTTTAGGGCCGCGATCGCGACCCGCCCGGCGTCCTTGAGGCCCGCCAACCGTCAGCGAGCACCCGTTTCAAACGACAGGTTGGCCAGGCTGCGCATCACATCGTCCACCTCCTGGCCAATGCCCGCCAGCCCGGTGTATTCCGCCGGCGCTTCGGGGGTTCGCTGGCGGTGCGCCTCGTGCTGGTGTGCCAGCGAGGACTCGACGCTCGGATGCACCACGGGCGGAGCGTCTGGCACCACGGTGTCGTGGACCATCGGCCCATCCGCCACGCCACTGAAGCCCGTTGGCACGCGGCCCGGCAAGACCAGCATCGGCACTTCCACCTTGGGCAGCAGCCGCTCCTTGAACGTCGACTCCTTGAAGTAGCGGATCTTCTCGCTCATCACGGGGTGCGCCAGACCTTCGACCAGCAGGATCTGCTTGTCATCGCCCATGGCCTTGAGTTCCTGCGGCAGCATCAGCGCACGCCGCTCGTCGCTCTCGCTGCGGGTGTAGCTGCTCTCGCGCGAACGGCTGCGGCTCACGCTGTCCTTGCGCATGGCGGTGTAACCCAGCATCTCGCTGTACTCGTTGGCGTCCTGCTGCTCGCGCGGCGCAAAGATGATGCGCAGCGCGTGGTTGGTCATGATGGTGCGCGCGGTCTCCTTGCCGTAGGTGGACTCCAGCTGCGCCATGCTCTGGATGATGGGCATCAGTCTCAGGTTGTAGCCGGCCATGAAGCTCACGGCGCTGGCGATGATGTCGACCCGCCCGATGCTGGTGAACTCGTCCATGAGCAGCAAGCATTGGTGCTTGAGCTCGGGATTGGCCTGCGGCAGCTCGCGCGTGTTCTGGTTGATCAGCTGACTGAAGAAGAGGTTGAGGATCAGGCGGCTCTCGGCCAGCTTGTTGGGCTGGATCACCACGTAGATGCTCATCTTCTTCTTGCGCACGTCGCGCAAGTCGAAATCGTTGCCGCTCGTGGCCGCGTCCACCACCGGGTTGAGCCAGGGATTCAACGGCTCCTTGAAGGTGCCCATGATGCTGGCGAAGGTTTCGTTGGCCTGGCCCAGCAACGTGGCGAACGCCGTGCGCGCGCTCGGGCTCAGGTGCGGCCAGGCCGCCAGCTCGGTCAGGTAGGCCTTGATCTCCTGCCCCGGTCGCCCCGACGCCAGGCGGTACAGGCCACCGATGGTCGGCGCGTCGTAGGGGACGTCGAACTGTTCAGCGAGGTAGGCCGCCTGCTCGAAAGCGTACAGCGCGAAGGCGACAAACGCGTTCTGCGCCTGGTTGGCCCAGAACGGGTCCTTGTGCAACTCCGAGGCCGGGTACAGCATGGCGGCGATGCTTTGCACATCGCTGATGCGGAAATGCTCGTCCCGCGACACATAGGACAACGGGTTCCAGCGGTGGGTTCGCCGGTCTTCGGCAAAGGGATTGAAGAGGTAGACGGCTTGACCATAGCGTGCGCGGAAGCCGCTGGTGAGGTCGAAGTTTTCCTGCTTGATGTCGAGCACCACCACCGAACCCTGGTAGCTCAGCAGGTTAGGGATCACGATGCCCACGCCCTTGCCTGAGCGGGTCGGGGCGGCCAGCATCGCGAACTGCTGGCCGTTGAAGTAGACGAACTTGCCGTCCTTTTTGCCCACGACCAGCGCCGTGTCGTCGGGCTTGAGCATGTGGCGCTCCCGCAGGTCGCCCGCGGTCGCGAAACGGGCCTCGCCGTACAGGTTGGGCTTTTCCCGGAACAACATCAGCGCGGTCAGCGCCACCAGCACGAGCAATGGCACGGCAAACCCGATCACGCCGCTGCTCCTGATCACCCCGGCGTGGGCGGGCACCTCCGAATAGGCCCACCAGTAACGCCCGTAGTCCATCCACGCCATGCGCGACCAGGGCATGTCCAGGCGCCAGAACAGCACCAGACCGCTCAGGTACAGGCCAGCGAACAAGGCCGCCACCAACAACACCAGAAAGAACAGCAGCTTGGCCTGCCTCATGGCTTGCTTTTCCCCTCGCCCAGGCGCGCCACCTGCTCTTTGTAGCGACGCAACTGATCGCGGGACCAGTCGTGGCGGCACAGCTCGATCGCGGCGGGCAAGGCCTTGACGGCCACCGCCTGCTCCCTCGCCTGGGCAGCGCAGCGGGCGTCGCGGTAGCGGTGCCAGCTCTGGTGGTCCAGGTCCTGCGTTTTGACGTACGCATCGGCATAGGCCTTGCCCTGCAAACCGATCAAGGCCTGCTTCTTGCCCATGCGGTACTCGCGCACCATCGTCAGCAGCACCCGGTCTTGCTCGATGCGCGCCCGCCGGCAACCGATCAAGTCGGGTACCAGCGGATCGCAGACCGCTTCGACACGCGCTGCCGCGGCCCCCTTCTGGGCCACCTCTGCCTTGGCCCGAACCCACCGCGCGGTGGTTGGCACAAAACAGTGGCTTTCCTGCTTGGCATTGCCCGCGGCATTGACCAGCGTCAGCGACACACAACCCGGTGCGGTCGCCTCGATCGCGCCTGCGTTGGACACCAAGTCCACCTGCGCAAAGGTGCCCGTCTTGGCATCGAACTGGTACAGGCTGTCGACCGGCAGCTTGCCGTCCATGGCAAACAGGCGCGTGACCTTGAAGTCCAGCAGACCATCCCCGTTGAAGTCCTTGAAGTCCAGCCAGGCTTCCCGGTCCAGCCGATTTCGAGGCATCTCAAAGGCGTGAGGCAAAGCCTGCAACTCCTTGCCCGCGCGGCTCACCACGATGTAGCCCGAGCCGATCTCGCCCTCTGCGGCGTCGGCCTTGTCGTCGAACTCGAAGTCAAAATGCAAGCGGCCCACATTCGGACCGATCTGCTGAGAAAGGGTCTCAAGGCCGTTGTGTTGAGCCTGGAGGAAATCGAGGGGCAGTTGCCCACAAGCGACGAGCGATGCGCTCAGCAGCAACGCACCCAGTTGTTTGGTCTTCATTGGTCATCCCTGTTTCATGTGTTTTGAGGGGCTGTCACACAGCCCTCAAAGCCTCAAGCGCGCGCCATCTCCTGAGCGGGCGCCGCCCTCGACTGAGTCTGGGCCAGCGCCGTGGCATCACCCAGGCGGTGTTCGTGTTCCGAGGCGCGCAGCAGATGCTCGCCTGCCGATGCCTGAAAAGCCTCTCGAACCGGAAAGTCCCACATCGCACCCGCGGCATCCTTCCATCCCACACGCGAGCCATCTGCGCTCAGGCCCATCCAGCTGGCCGCCGGCCTCATCTGGTGCTCGGCTGCGGTCCGCACCGCGTAGGCCTGCACCTGCTCGATCTGTTCAGCTGAAAACCCTTGTTTCGACAAACCGGTCCCGAGGCTTTGCCGGGCCTGGGTGTGAATGGCGGCCAGGGATTCCCCGAGTGCCGGAGAAGCTCTCGTGGGGTGAGACGCTTCAGCAAACACGCCGTCCATGGCCTGCTGGGTTTGTTGAACCGGTTGATTCAGCTGGCCGTTGGCCGCCAGCTCGTGGAACTGGCGCTCGATTCGCGTCCGCACCGCCTGCTTCTCGGTCTCCGGCATGCCGGTGTTCAGCATCCGCTGGTCGAACCGGTGCTGCAACAGCACGTGGTTGTCCTTCTGCACATCACTCAGACCGCCATCCTTCAACACGCCACGCATGTGCTCCGGGAAGGTCTCGAAGCGCCCCGGGTCGGCATGCACCGGTGTCGTGCCTCGCGCACCACGCTCGCCGTGCACCCCCCATTGCAGCAGGGGCCGGGAACGTGCCGGGTCGCCATCGACAGGATCGCTGTACAGCTTGTCGCCATTGCGCGCTGTCTGGTACGCCTCGGAGTGCAAAGGGATCGGCTCGTTTGGGTCAAATCGTTGACTGACAGGCACGTCCGCCACCGTCACGCCGCTGTTCTGAAGGTACTTCGTCGAGCCCTCCAGCGCAGCGGCGGCCGTGCCACGTTGGTGAGATCCCCCGCCAATGCCGCAATGGTTGCCATGCAGGTTGACGGTCTCGACGCGCGGGTCGTGGCCGTAGTCGGCTGCCTTGAACTCCGTGCGGAACTCATCGTCGGCACGCACCACCAGCACATCACCCTTCACATTGGGCGGCAGGCGCATGTCGCCTTTGATGTAGCTGTGCACGGGGTCGAGCATCACCATGCCCTTGACCTCGATGCCACCGGGCGGAGCCAGCGGCTTGCCATCCTCGGTCACCAGGCCTTTGTCGTTGAGCATCTGGGCCAACAGGACTTGAGACGCCGTGCCACGGCTGAAACCCACGCTGGAGAGGCTGATGTCTTTGTGGGTTGCGGTGGGGTTGTTATGAAGGTACTTGTCGGCTTGCTCTGCAAAATGTCGATAGGCTTTGTTGGCAGCGACTTGCACCGGCTCTGTTGGAAACGGTCCGGACTGGAGCAAGCCACCCATGTCACCGCCAGTGCCAACGCCAGGGTAATAGCGGACCCTAAGATTTTCATTTGACTGCGAGGCATCCAGAGCCTGTCTGTGCAGATTGGCGACGTTGGTCGGATACGGGTTTCCCGACAGCTTCAAGTTGTCTTTGTCGTTGTTTGTGCCATCAAACGCTGCAAAGAAAACGAACTTTCCGGCTTGTGCGCTGTGAAGCTGCCCCATGGCTTCACGTTGCACTTGCACCTGCTGGATTTCTTCGCGCGACAGATTGCGCTCAACGGTGGTTCCCATACCCGCTCACCTCTTGATCAGATTTTTTTCGACAGTTCGTTGGTGGGGTAGACCTCAAAGGTTTCCCGATACCTGGACAAACTGGTTTTTTTGTTGGGTGGCAGGTCGCTGTTGCGGACCTTGGTTGTGATCACATACACATAGAGCTGCTTGCCCTCGATCACAAACGTCAGACCATGGTCGTTCATGTCTTTGGGCAGCCGTTGGCGCAGATCCACCCGATCCTCAACCAGCTCCCCTGTCGCCTTGATCCGCCATTTGACAAACAAGAACTCTCCGACGGGCATCGGTCCACTGACGCCCTCCGTGGGTGGTAACATTTTCTTACCTTCGTTGATGGGGTGCTCGGGCTTGATGACACTCGCTCGAACCATGCGGTACTGGTCACCGTAGCTGTACTCCAGCAATTCATGGGCCGGATACCACTTGTCGCTCCAGCCATCGAACGTGAAATCGTGCCAAGGCTCCGCCACCTTGGTGGCACATGCCGTGGCCAATGCCAGGATCATCAAAACGCCCACAAAAATCCGCCGAGCTCGCATCAGGTCACCTATTAGGAAAGCGCGGCACCGTTGGCCACGAAGAGGGGGGTTCGAAAAGGTCGGCGCATTCAATACCCACATCGCGCAAACACAGCGGTATCCACCTGATCGCCCGATGGGTCTTCGACCCGGCGGCTAGACCAGTGCAGCTCGTCCTGGCGCAGTTCAAACACATAGGTCTGCAGCACCTTAGGCAACTCATACGGTGGCGCGTCCACCAGCGCCTGCACGCGCCAGGTGTTGGCGCGGCGCGGGGCCACATCGGTCACGAAATGCATGGTGTTCTGACCGGCCGCTGCCCACCGAATCATTTGCCGTTCGCTGACCACCAGCGCTTCGGGGTCAGGCTCCACCGGCAGCTTGCTCAGGTAGTTTTCACATTTGGCCGCGCCCGCCTCGGACTTCGGAAACCACATGCCGCGAATGTCCACCGGTGTGATACCGGTCGCAGGCGTGGCCGCCTGTGCCAACGTGGCCGATACCGCCAGCAGCGGCAGCACAAAACAACGGGAAACAGGGTACGAGATGTTCATGGTGGTTATGTGTCCAAATCCAGCTTGCGCTGGGGGTCAAAGTCAATGCCGGTGATGTAGCGTCGGCCGGCGTGGGCCTGGATGTGCACGATCACGTCGATCGTCAACATCAGCAGGCGTTTGATTTCAGAAAATGCCAGGCCAGACCCTTCTGGCGAGGCCTTCACCATCAGGGCCATCTGGTCCCAGGTCTGGCTGGTGCTGCCGGCATGGCAGCTGGTGATGGAGCCCGGATGGCCCGACGCGCAATTGCGGATGTAATAGAACGATTCGTCGCCCCGTATTTCGGCCAGGATGATGCGATCGGGCTTCATGCGCAGGCAGGCCTCCATGCAACCTTTGGCGGTCACGTTGGCCGTGCCCTGCCCACCGCGCGAGTAGATCAGGTGCACCCGGTTGGGCTGCTCAATGAACAGCTCGCGCGCATCTTCGATGGTGATCAGCCGCTCGTCGTCCGGGATGTGCGTCACCAGCGATTTCATGAACGTCGTCTTGCCACTGCCGGTGGCACCCGAGACCACGATGTTTTTCTTGTAGTGAACCGCCTTGCTGAAGAACCCGTGGTAATCACGCGCCCGCTTGAGCGCCAGCAACTCCTCATCCATGGCGGTGAGTTGGTCGCTGACCTCCAGAATGTTGGCAAAGAAACCGTCTTGCTGGTACTGGTTGAGCGTTCGGGTGTGCCGCGACGGCAGGCGAATCGTGATCGACACATGGTCGGCGGGCACCGCCGGCGGCATCACGAACTGTGCCCGCTGCCCTGTGGGAAAGGTCAGCGAGACCACCGGATCGACGGCCGTGATGCGCTGCCCGGTCTTGCTCTCATTGACCACCGTGGTGCAGAACTGGCGCGCCCGCTCAAAGGTGAGCCCCGGCACATCGATGCGGTCCCAGCCGTCTACGGTCTCCAGAAACACCTCGCCGGGCCGGTTGATGCAGATCTCCGTCACCCTCGGATCGCTCAGAAAGCCGGAAATGCCCAGCACGTGGTACTGGTACTCGAGGAACTCAGTCGAGATGTGCGCGATCTGTTCCGCGCCAAGGTCCACACTCATGTCGCTGACTGCCCATTGTTCATCGCATCACGCTGGAAAAGTCCACATCGCGGGTGGTGAAGATGTTGATCACCGTGCCATTGAGCACCGTCACCGTGGCCTTGCGATTGGCCGAGCGCTCCAGCATGTCGCTGGCGGCCCTCTTGGCGGTGGATGCAGTGGCGCTTTCCCAGGGGTCGTAGCTCAGAACCCGGCCCGAAGTGGAAATTTCAGTGGTGCCCCGGATGTCGTTCCTGTTGGCAAACTTTTGGCCCGCCGCATCAATGCCATCGGCCAGCAAGCTCACCAGCATGGCCGCACCGATGCGCTCGCCCCAATGACCGTTGTAGTCACCTGGAATGCCTGCACTGCCCAGGGCGTCGGTGCCACCGCTGTCTATGCGCACATCCAGCCCGGTCGTGGTCAGCACCCGGGTCCACACCACGCCCACGCGGTCAAAGTTCTCGTCGGCGTATTTGTACTCACCAGTCACCTTGGAACCTTTGTCGATCAGCAGGCGGCTGCCATTGACCGAGTAGATGGGCTCGGTCACGATGCAGGACGTCATGCCCGGCAGCGTGGAGACGATTTTTGTTTCCAGCGAACAGCGAATGAAGGTACCGCGCGTCAGGGTGAACTCGGCGTTGGCCAGCGCTTCGACCGCACCACGCTTGACCGTCGAAAATTCGTCCTCAAACAGCTGGTTCTTCTTGCCCTTGTCCTGCTGGGCCGCGATCAGGTTGTTCTCGCTGGCCATGCGCCGTGCCAGCAGATCGTCCTTCTCCGGTGCAGCACCGGGCGCGCCCGCTGACGCCTCGCCCGGCATCGGTGGCAGGTCCGCCTTGGCCACCACCACCGGTGCGGGTTCGGGTGGCGGAGGCAGCTTGAGCACGGGCTTGTTGGGCACCGTGACCTCTTCATAAGTGACCTGCTTCTTCTTGTCGTCATCGTCGGCCGAAAAGGCGTTGCTGGCCACCCACAGCGTCATGCCGATGGTCGCCAGCGACACCAGCACGATGTAGGCAATGGCCGTCTTGTTGACACCGCGTGTCAAACCTGCCGACAGCTTGGGCATGTTGTCGGAGAGCACGGGGCCTTGCCCGCTGCCTTGGGGAAATGGATTGTTCATGGGTTCCTCCTGAGTCCTACCACGTCATTGCCCAGGCGCATCACCAGAAACGGGTACACGCCCAGAACCACCATCACGTTCTTTTCGCTCTTGGTGTTCACCACAAACTCGTCACCGCTGCGCGAGTTGCGCCCGAAAACGGCTGGAAAATTCGCCATCGGCGGCAGATGGATGTAGGTGAACTGACCGTTGTCGTAGACCCGCGTGGGCACGATGGTCGAGACGTCGGTCAGCGCCGAATAGTCGTAATTGAGGTGATAGCTGCTCTGCGAATTCAGCGCGGCGGCCGTTGGCGAGAGCACCGCGTTGGCCGATGCCAGCGTGCTGGCCTTGTCGGGCGAGTCGCTGCCGTAGACAAAGCGAATCTTGTAGAACACCCCCGCGCTCTTGGCCTCTTCCAGCGTCTTCCATTTGGTGGCCGACACCCGCAGATCCAGCAGGTACGAGCGCATGTTGGTGCGGATGTACATGTTGGTGTCCACGTCCACGTTTTTGGGGCGGATGTAGAAGATGTTGTCCCGCCGCACCAGTTCCCAGCCGTCGCTGAAACCGGTGCCGAAGTCTTTCACCTGTTCCTGCGGGCTGATTTCGATCTGGGTGGCGATGCCCAGACCGGTGTTCACCCGCACCACCTGGTCCTGGCGGTAAGGCACCTCACGCACTTCCTGGGCGTGCGCGGCCCCTGTCCAGGCGCTGGCAGCCATTGCCACCATGGCAACGGCGCTGCGGTATCGGTTGGTTGGTTTCATTCTCGAGCTCTCCCTTTTCGGTTCGATTCAGTGTGGCGGGTTACTGGCTGGCGGTGGGTGTGGCAGGCGCCCCGGGTAAGGTGGGCAGTGCGCCTGGTGTGGCTGGCGCCAGCTCAGCAGCGTTGGCGGGCTGATTGAGTGCGCGGGCGCCCTGGCCGTCAGCGCCGCGGTGCATCACGCCCTCTTCTTCCGTCAGCAACGGAATGCCGATGTCGGGGGTGTTGGCCTTGAACACTGGAGCATTGAATTCGTCGTCCACCCGGAACGAGCTCACCTGAAAGCCCAGCGGGTTGCGAAGGCGCAGGTTGTCGCTCATCTTCAGGTTGTTCTTGTATTCGTAGCTCATGGTGCCGACATGGCTGCTGAGGTACTCGCTGCGGCCGGTGGTTTTATCGAACTTCCACTTCTCGAATCGCACCGTGGCTCCAGTGGGCCGCGCGCCGCGCTCTTCGTCCAGCCCGTTGAAGACGATGCTGTTGATCTTCACGCGGATGGCGAAATTGCGGCCCCACTTCTTCTCGGGGCTCGCAGGGGTGCCGTCGAACTGCTGCACAAACAGGCCTTTGACCTGATCGTTCGACATCGCCGCCACGTACTCCCAGTCGTGCTCATTGATGGTGTCGTAGTCATAGCCTTCCCGGGACATCACAAATCGGGCCACCTGGCTGCGGTTCAGCGCCTCGCTGGCATAGATGCCAGTGGCCGCCACGTTGTCGCGCAGCGGCGATACCGTGCTGGTGCTGCGCTTGAGGTCCACCGTCACCAGATAGGGCACCTTCTCTTTGAGCGGCAGCATGTAGGCCACGCCAACCGCCAGCAGCAACGTGAGCACCATCGAACTGATGGCCACGATCCAGGCCCGGCGCTCGCTGCGCTTGACCATGTCGACCACATTCGACTCGAAATCCATCGACTTCTTGAGCACCTGCTCGGACGCTTCCGACAGGTTTCGCTTAAACAACGCCATGCCTTACTTGCTCTCTTTCTTCGTCATTTCACTGTTTCGCTCCGTTGCCAACGGCTTGCATTGCGCCGCTCAAGGCAGTTTGGTCACCAGCATCGTTCGGTTGGGCGCCACCTGAATCCGCAGCTTCTGGGCTGCGTAATTGCGGCGCACGGTGTTGAGCCCACGCTGCAGGTTGTTGTCTTTGATCGATTCCAGGCCACTCACCAGTGTCAGATCGCTGGGAAATTGCCAGTCCAGCGTGCCACCGTTCTCTTTGGCCCAGCGCTCAAGCATGTGGCGCAGGGTGGCATCGGTGGGCAGCATCTGGAACTTGGGCAGCTCGGTCTCTTCTTTGAGCGGAATCTGCTGCGGGTTGGCGGCCAGCGTATTGACCGGCTTCCAGTTGTCGGCCATGTCGACCGCCTGGGGCGCCGCGCAGGCCTGGAGCAGGCCGGCTAAAAGAATTGCGCCGCAATTCTGCAAGAGGTGACCGGCTTGGGCATTGTGTTTGCGTTCATTCATCGGGATATCGATTCAAAGGAAATGACAAAGAGGAATCAAATGACATTGGTCGGTTTCGGCTCAGTGCGTCTCGACGCATGGGCCTGATTGACCGAGGGCTGTTGGGCCGGCCCTGACGCACCGACGTTCGAAGGCACTTTGTTGCTCAAGGGCGTGTTGGATGCTTGGCGCATTCCAGGTGGCTGATTGGCAGACCCATGGCTGTCAACCGGGCCCTTTGCTGCGGTGGTTGCAACAGCGGTCCCTGCACCACCGCTGGTGGTCGCGGAGGCTCTGGTGTCCCCCCGGCTCACCGCGAGGGAGCTGCCATGCCCCCGCCCGAGCCCGGGGTTCTCTGCGAGTTGGCGCGGGGTGTCTTTGGTTTCGTAGACACCGGTTTTCTCGTTCAGGCGAAGCTCACCCGTCTGCCCCAGCGCATCCTGTTTATGGCGCACCGCAGCCAGACCCGGGTTGTCCACCGTTTGTGCCGCAATCCCCCGGCTCCCCCATTGCGCAGAGTTGCTGCCTGAAGAGCTGGTGCCCGAGCCCCCCTGATCATTGGAAATGCGGGACACCTGTTGCAACACGCCCGCGTTGGTGGCCGAGGTTGAGCCTTCACCTGCCGAGCCACCCGTGTCGGCCCCGCCACTGCTACCCCCGCCCTGGTAACCCAGGCTCCCTGCGCTCTTCCCGCCCAGCAGACCCGCGAGGCCGGCAGACGCCCCCCCGGGCATGGCGCCACCCATGGCCCCGGCCGCAGCGCCCCCCCCCATGGCGCCCGCCATGGCACCGGCGGCGAACGACGCCCCCGAATTGAAGAACTGCATGATCAACGGCGGAACCATGGTCAGCAACGCCGTGGACAGAGCGCCCAGCGAAGCCAGTTGCACCGCACTGCCCCCCATGTCAAACCCCGCAAAACCTTGCAGCATGCCGTTGACGAAATAGGCAAACACCATGGCGCCGCCGTAACGCATCATCATGTCCAGCACGATGCTGCCCACGAGTGTCACCACCGCCAGCGACACCATGGTGCCCAGCAAAAACTTCACCCAGGTCCAGAACATGGCCGAGGTCTGCTGAAACAGCAGGAAAAACAGGAACAGCGGCGCCAGCATGATCGCCAGCACGATCGAAATCTCGGCCATCAGCGACAACACCGACAACAACACCGCCGGGCCACTCTGCCCCACCAGACCCGCCAATGTGGTGAGCGATTTGCCATCAGCGCCTGCCTGCTGACCCCCGGCCATGCCGTCCACCAAGGCATTGAACACCTGGGCCAGTGCCAGATTGATGTCAATCATCTGGTACAGATTGATCTCAGACCCCACCACGGCGGCCGTGATCAACGCTTGAAAATCGGCCACCCAACCGGCAATGATGGGCGACCTGGCCGCAATCAGCGCCACCAGCGACATGATCAATGCCATCTTGCCGGTTTTCAGAAACAGCGGCAGCACTGGCTGTTTGTTGCCGCCCGTCATGATCATGAAACCGTGGTAAATCACCCAGGACGTCATGATCGTGGTCGACATGTAAGCCAGCGCTGTGCCCAATTGAGACGCCACCTGATCGCGGTAGGTGCCAATGAGCATGTCGTCCAGCAAATAACCACGCACGTTGCACATGAATTGAGCGCCGGTGATCACCGATATGTATTTCGAGTCCAGCGTGCTCAATGCGGCCAGAAGCGCACCCGGCAGGGAGATGGTGGTACAAGGCATGAATCAACCTTTGGTGGAATTCAAGGGTGAACAACAACAGCTGGCGCAACGCGCCTGCCGCCCGAACACCAAAATGAACTAACAATGCGCACGGTCATTTCCTGAAAAATGGCACTGTGCCCAGATTGATGCCACCTGCCGCTCCGCCCGGTGGCCGCGTATCGGTGGCACGGCGCGCTTCGGCCATCTGCATTTCATACATGTGCTCGCGCTGCTTGTAGCCGTAGCGCAGCGCTTCGAGTTCCATGGCGTCGTTCTGCATCTGGGCCTGAACGCCCTGCAGTTCGAATTGATAGCGCTGGAGTTGGCCAGCTTCCGTATCAGGTTTGGTACCTCGCGCAGCATCCACCAACTGCCTTATCTTGGTTCTACGGTCACGAATTCTCACCACGATAGCTTCGGTCTGATCCAAAGTTTTGAGCTGCAGATTTCGTAAACCCAGGCAAGCGTTGTAGTGATTAAGGTTCAGATTTTTATCCCCACAATCGGCCATCGACTTAACATACCGCTCAGGATTACTCACGCTGACAGCGGCAAAATCTTCGCTAAACAGTGCTTGCTGATCAAAGTCTTGAAGCTTCTTGTCGCCAATGCTCTTAACACGATTTATTTGCTCCAATAATTTCCTTACCTCCTCATCCAAAACCGCCCATTGCGAGAATGCCCTAATTGGCAACAGGAGCATGATCAATATGGCAAATTTTTTCATCCTTTACCTCAAATAAAGTTCCGAACAATTTTCCCACCGGAGACACCTTTAACCCAATAGGTTGCACTGGTTATTGTGACCTTGGTATTCGATCCTATCGGTGCAGTTACCACTGTCAGATACTCAGAACCGTTATCCCAGGCAAGCGGACCGTCATTCGGAGGCCAACCTACTGCAGCAGTGATTTCGTCTTCTGTCATTCCAGCTACTAAGCGATCCAAAGCAGCACGCAGATCCCGTGAATCATCCGAATCACTGCCGCCTCCTCCACCCCCGCAAGCAGCCAGCAACGCCCCCAAGCCCAAACCCGTTCCGATGCGAAACACCTGGCGACGGTGCGATGGGCTGATCTCCTTCTTTAACAGCGTCATGAGATAACTCCTTGTGTGGTGACAGAAACAAAAATTGGAAACCGAATGGAACAGACCATGCATTGCCAAGCACTCAGGCGAGTGCTTGGCAATGCATGCCCAAATTCATTGTGTGTGCTGCAACGTCAAGACCAATGACCCCACCCTCACCGCCAAGTGGCCGCGTATCGATGGGGGCAGGCACTTGCGCAGATCCCCGGTCTTCGTGCTCCTTGCGTGTGGCTTTGTCGCGCCATTTCACAGAGAGGAAATCGCCGATCGAGATGTATCCGCACCCGCCCAGCCGGGGCTGCCCGCTTTCCGCCTCATGCTGGGTGTCGGCACCAGGCCAGTGCTGCAGAGGCAGCGTGCAGGCCACAAACGGCCTCCGCCCTGGCCGACGAAGCCCGGTGTGCTTCATGTCAGAAAAACCCCGACCGGTTGCCCAGGCCATACCACTTGCCACCTGAACGCTCGCAGTTCTTCTTGCTCTTCTTCCATTCGAAGTAGCTTTGCGGGGTGTAGTGGTGGTGGTTGGAGAGCGATGCCTCGCCGCCCGCACCACCGCTGCGGGCACCAATGCAGGTGCCCAGCGCGGCGGGTGGGCATTTGGGCACCAGTTGGGAGTCGATCTGCATGGGCGTCATCTGCACGGTGCACGCTTTTTGCAGGTCTTCGGCGCTGTCACCACCGGTGGGCATGCTTTCCCAACAGCTGAGCAGCGGCAGACTCGGGCGAGTGATGTCCATCTTGCCCTTTTGAAGGCACGACACCCCCAGACCCGCCTCGCTCGGCTCGGGCATCTCAACGCCCTTGGGCAGCTTGTCCAGAATCTGCGTGTCTGGGATTTCGGGCAGCTCGCCCGGTTTGGGCGGCTTGGGCAGGCCAAGCGCCAAGGCGGCGCCACTGATCACGAGACAGGTCAAGGTCACTGAGACACGGACCGTTCTCCGTTGCTGGATATTTTTCATTGAGTTCCCCCTGTGGTTTTTTTGGTTGGCGAGCGCGGCAACCCACCGTCACTGCCCTTCGAAACAGTTTGGCTACTGGCCCTCCATGAGGTGCTGGCACTCCTCCAGACCGTCGGGAGCGCCGGGTTTGCCTTTGTAGTCAAAGGGCATTTTTCCGGGGCTCTTCCAGGTGCCGGGCTTGAGGCCTCTGGGGCAAACGGTTTCGTATTTGTTGGTCCACTTCGGGTTGAAGCAGTACTGGTTGACGATCTTCCAGGTGCCTGAGATCGGGTTCACGCCCACCCAGCAGTGCGGCGGGTAGCCATAGGCACAGAACGAAAACACGTCCTGGTCGGCGGGCAGGTCGTCGTCGAAGAAGGCACCGGGAGCTTTGGCGGTACCCGAAGGGGCCAGGCCACCGCATTTGGACTGCCCGGCCGTGGCCCAGACGGAAGGCGCGGTCAGAGCGGCTGCGGCAAGCACAGCCAGGGGCGCCAGACGGCAAAGACCCATGGAAATGGCAGGGTGCAGAAAACGCATGTCAGGAGACTCCCTCGGCTTCGTCGGTCGGCGCGTGGCGCAGGAATTCATTGGTGTTGGCCATCAGCGCCTTGCGCTGGGTGCGCATGCCTTTGCGGCGCAGATGAAATTCGGGCAGCCAGCTGTCGGGCAGGTGCGGCGTGGGGTGCTCGGCCAGCAAGGCGGAGAGAATTTCCACGTTGTCGCTGGAGCCCGAGAGGACGGCGAGTTCGTCGTCCATGCCATTGAGGTTGAGCTGGCACAGCACCGCGTTGTGCCCCTGCTTCACCAGAAAGCAGCGGCTGCGCTCGTCCAAGCCGACCACCAGTTCGAACTCGGCCCGGGTGAGCTTGAGCCCTTCGAGGTAGTCCTTGGCGTCGGCGTTGGGGTTGGGCAGCAGGATCAGCGTGGCGGTCTGCTCGATCAGCGCGGCCGAAATGTCGCTGTTGAGGGCATCTTGCGGGCTCTGGGTGGCAAAAATGCCCAGGCCGTTCTGTTTACGGATGGTTTTCTGCTTGTTTTTGGCAAAGTCTTTGAGACCGCCCTTGCCTTCCAGCACCTTCCAGAACTCGTCCATCACATAGATGAAGGGGCGGCCGTCGATCAGGCTCTCCATGCGGTGCAGCAGGTACTGGATGATGGGTTCGCGCGTCTTGGCGTCTTCAATGACCTCGGTGTAATCGAATCCGACGATGTTGGAGCCTGAAAAGTCGATGTTGTCTTTGGGGTTGTCAAACACCCAGGCGTAGGGGCCACCCTTGCACCAGACGGATATGCACTCGAAGAGGCTGTTTTCGCCCATGTTGGGCAAGCTCTTCTGCAGGTTGGTCATGGTGCGCAGGTGCGGGGGCGTGTCGAGAATGGCCCGCACCGCGCGAATGAGGTCTTCCAGTTCACCGGCAGCGTATTTGTCTTTGCCGCACAGGGTCTGCATCAACTCCACCAGAAACTGCTCGTTTTCGGGGGTGTTCTCGCACTGCAGCGGGTTGAAGCCGGTGGGCTTGCCTTTTTCCAGCGTGAAGTAGCGCCCGCCACAGGCGCGAATAAAAATTTCTGCACCGCGGTCTTTGTCGAAGAAAAAGATCGTGGGCTCCGGGTCGATCTTCTGTACCTGGGCCAGAAGGAAGTTGATGAGCGCGGTTTTGCCTGTGCCCGACTTTCCGATCACCATGGTGTTGGCAATCGCCTTCTCACCGAGCGAATACTCATGCGGCTTGGTCGCGTGAAAGTTGAAGTGGTAGGCTTGGTTGTTCAGGGTTTGCAGGATGCTGACCGACGGCCCCCACGGGTTGAACTGCGGTTTGCCAGTGGCAAAGTTGTGCAGCGGGCTCAAGCCCAGGAAATTCAGTGAACTCAGGTTGGCAATGCGCGGGCGAAAGCGCCAGTTGCAGGGCAGTTGCGCGTAGAAGGCGGCGGGAACCGCCACATCTTCCTTGACGGTAACGAAACTGGCCCCCGAGAGCTGCGCCCGGGCTTGCGCGATGTGGTTGTAGAGCTCTTCCTGGCCGCTGGCGAAGATCGCCATATTGAAGTGGTATTGGCCCAGCACGAAGTTGCCCGACGCCAGTTGGTCCATGGCGTAGTCGAGTTCAACGATCTGGCTGACCGCCTTGTCTTCGGACGACAACATGGCGCCCTTGGTGCGCTCCAGCGCCTTCATGGAGTCGTAACGGCTCATGGGCGTGAAGGAATGCGTGACGATGTACTCGAACTCCAGGTACTTCAAGCCATTGAGAATGCCAGGCCATGAGTTGTCGGCGTATTCCTTGATGTTCAGAATGGCGCCGTAGTAGTTGTCGCCGTTGGCGGTGCGGATTGCAAAATCCCCGCTGCCGGTCGAAAACATGTGCTTGCTGGTGGGCAGGTAGTTGTAAATCGGCGCCGGCAACACGGGCGCGGGCTCGTCCACATGATTGATGAGATAGCCGAAAAATTCGAGATTCTCGGAAAACACCTGCTTGTTGACGCTCTCGTACAAGCCCAGCCGATAGGGTGAATAGTCTTGCAGCAGCGCTTCGACGTTGCCCACCAGTTCATAGATCTTTTCGAGATACGCCTTTTCCTCCCGACGCAACACCTCGACATCTCGCGAGATGGCGGCAAATTTCTTGCCGCTGACCACCGGGCGATAAATCATGGTCAGGTAGAGCTCGTTCTGCATCAACCGCTTGCTGGACAAGCGCTCGATGTACTTTTCGTGCAGGTCCTGGCTGAACTGGTGCGGATACCGGGCGTCTGCCTTGATGGGGCGACGCCGCCGGATATCGTGCGCCCAGAAAGCCAAGTTTTCGAAATCCGGCGCGCGAAGGCTTTGCAACAGGTTGTTGAACGCCTTGTGCCGGTGCTCCAGTTCCCAGTCTTCGCGCCCCACAAACGGAAAACCGCTCAGCAACCAGGTGATCACATAGTCACCCTCCCGCGACTTCACCACGTGGGTGTCCACATGGGTACTGAACGGAATGAAATTGCTGTAGTCAGCGTCGGGGGAGATCAAGGACATGGTTCAGGATTGGCAGCAAGCGGCAAAGGAGGTAAGCTCAAAGGTAGGGCCTGATTGGCTTCTTGCGCCCCTCGCGCCGCACTTCCGGTGCAAATACCCACGCCCCGTCGTACTGGCGCAAATTGCGAGGCAAGAACCGGAACACCAAATGCAACCCAATTAGGCGAAAGATCATTTCATCCTTCTTGGCAATCATTCTCATCATGAAAATAATGAAAGGAATTGCAAGAAGAATGTAGAGAGAAAGGTACATGGCCAGAAGCAAAGGCACCCCGGCACCTACCATAAAGGGAATATACGGCACCCCAAGAATCATGGGGGGACGCGTACAACCTCTAAATAGAACATCCTTGTGCATGGAGTATGGAAATTTTTATCTATCAGCAGGTAGCGGCAGATCCGGCATTTAGCACCCAGTCCCCCACAAACCAGCCCGCAATTGTTGCGGCACCACCGATCAGCAGGCCTCCAACCAATATGGGAGCAACATCTGAAAGACGTTTGTGCGCAAAGGCGATTTGATACCCGGCAAAAACAATGGCAATCGTAACAATGGAAATCGAGGCAACCCGTAGTATGGTCTCGAAGTTGCTGAAGAATCCCGTAACCTTTGTGCAGGCCTCACCAAAGTCCGCATAGCTCGTCGTGGGCATCATTGCAGAAACTGCAAAGACAAGAGCCATCACCACAATGGTTTGATATTCAATATTGGAAATCTTAAGGGTCGATTTATTCATATTAACTTTCTACTTCAGTTTTTCAAAACACAAAATATTGATCATTCGGGGAGTTTTTATCCCCACCTAGGTTGGTTCGACCATCAGCCGCTGGGCTGGTAGTCATGTTTTCAGGCTTCCCTGAAGACTCGGTGGAGTGCAATAAGCTGCCGCCTTTTCGGGCATACATCGCACGGTGTGCACTGGGTTTCCCGGATTTGAGGGCACTACCTCCGCCGGATAGCGGAGATGTATTCAAATCAGGTAATGGAAGCTTCTCCGCAGGTACGCCCGCACTGGTGGATGGCAACAGGCGTGTTTGGTAGGGATCCCCATTGACGCCAACCACTTGCGTCGGGATGTTGCTGAGGCCACCCGCTGGCGGTTTGCTTGCTGGCGGCACAATGGCACCTGGTCCAGGAACAGGTACGGCAGGACGGTTTTCAGCCGTTTCAACGCCAGCACCATCGGTTGGTGATGGCCGGGCGGGCGTCTGAGCGTTGGCCAACGCCGACGCCATCACGGACAACGGCGTTGTGGGCTGGTACTTGCGAATGGTGTGTGGCCCCGGATACGCAGCGGCCGCTCCCGAGGGCGCGACAACTCGAGCAGCAGGTGCGGAGAACACGGCATCGCCACCGCCCAACGGCACTTTGTCTTCGCGAGCCAGCTTTCGCGGGCTGTTGTTGTACGGAATGATCCTGACCGGTTCGGCTTGCGCCACAAGGCCATATTGAACCTTGCGCATGGACGCGAAGATCTTTTGAACGTAGCCGTGCTCGAAACCGGTGGCGAAATTGCCCGAGTAATAGCAGCTGAAGGCTTTACCCCAGTCTTGGGCGCGGTCGTAGCACTCGCGAAGAATGCGAGAGCCTGCTCTGAGATTGGAGCAGACGTCAAAGGCATCGGCGTAGGTCTTCAAGCCGTATTTCGCCAGGTTGTAGCGATTGACCTGAGCGATACCGACGGAGAAGTTGTAACCCTCTTGCTTCAGCTGCCTAACCGCAGCCAGCGCTTCGTCAAGGCTTTTGGGTTGGCGCGCAAGATATCCGCCCACGACGCCAATGGCGAAGGGATTTCGCGATGACTCGACGTGAACCACGTGCTGCATCACTTCTTTGGGAACCGAAAGATCGGGGCATTCCAGCATGAGAACCATGACGCGGCGAACGCACAAAGCCCTGAATCAATGCCAGCCGAACGTGTGTCGACCATGATGACCAGAGCGATCGCTGAGATGCGGCCGCTTCCTCCTGAAATTCTGTTTTATTGCGGCGCATTGTAACTTGTGTACTAGTGGAAACGGTGACGTGAATATTCACTGAACACCTTAGTTGACACAATATGTAACTTTGCGCGCCAAAACGTTTCTCAGGCTGCTTGTTTCTCTGAGGCTTGCAAAGCCGACCACACCTTCAATGCATCCACTGTCTGGTGCACGTCGTGCACCCGAACCACGCTCGCACCCCGCTCCACGGCCAGCAAGGCTGCGGCGATGCTGGCCGACACGCGCTCGGCCGGAACCGGTCTCCCAGTGACCGCGCCGAGCGAAGACTTGCGCGACCAGCCCGCCAGTACCGGATACCCCAGCGCGAGCAACTCGTTCTGGCGCCCGAGCAGCGAGAAGTTCTGCGCAACCGTTTTGCCAAAGCCGATGCCAGGGTCCAGCGCGATCCGGTTGCGCGCAACACCAATATTGTTCAATGCCTGGGCACGTCTCATCAAAAACTCGGCGACCTGCGACGGCACATCGCCTTCCATCGGCGCCACCTGCATGGTCTGGGGATCTCGATGCATGTGCATGAGACACACACCGCAGCGTGGATGAGAAGCCACAACGCCCACGGCGTCGCCCTGCCTCAACGCCCAGATGTCGTTGACGATGTCAACGCCCAAGTCCAGAACGGCGCGCATCACCTCCGGTTTGTAGGTATCGACCGACACAGGCACCCCCAGCTTGACTGCTTCGCGCACCACAGGAAGCACCCGGGCCAACTCCTCATGCAACGGGACTGCGGGGCTACCGGGACGGGTGGATTCACCACCGATGTCAAGGATGTGTGCGCCTTCCTCGATCAGCTGTTCACAATGGCGCATTGCGGCCGAGGTCCCTGCGTGTTGTCCACCATCAGAAAATGAGTCGGGTGTGACATTGACAATGCCCATGACCTGGGGGGCGCTCAGGTCGATGTCGAAGCGGGTGGTGATCCAGTGCATGGGGTCCGAAGCTCCAATGAAAACGGGGCCGTGAGGCCCCGTGAATGCAGCGAAATAAACGGAATCAGGCCGCGTTGGGTGCCGGATCGGTCGTCACCGCAGGTGTTCCACCACTGCCGCCACCACCCACAGAGGGGTTGCGAGGCGTCCAGTCCTTCGGCGGGCGCGGTGGCTTGCCAGCCATGATGTCATCGATCTGCTCAGCGTCGATGGTCTCCCATTCCAGCAAGGCCTTGGCCATGGCGTGCATCTTGTCACTGTGCTCTTCGATCAGATCACGCGCGAGCTTGTACTGCTGGTCGATGATGCGCCGCACCTCCGCGTCCACCTTTTGCATGGTCTGTTCGCTCATGTTGGTGGTTTTGGTCACCGAGCGACCCAGAAACACTTCACCTTCGTTTTCGGCGTACACCATCGGGCCGAGTGCATCGGTCATGCCATAGCGCATCACCATGTCGCGAGCAATCGACGTGGCGCGCTCGAAATCATTGGAAGCGCCGGTGGTCATCTGGTTCATGAACACTTCTTCCGCAATACGGCCACCAAACAGCATGCTGATCTGATTCAGCATGTAGTCCTTGTCGTAGCTGTAGCGGTCCTGCGCAGGCAGACTCATGGTCACGCCCAGCGCGCGACCGCGAGGAATGATGGTGACCTTGTGCACGGGGTCGCATTTGGGCATCAGTTTGCCAATGAGGGCGTGACCGGCCTCGTGGTAAGCCGTGTTCTTGCGCTCCTCTTCGGGCATCACCATGCTCTTGCGCTCGGGGCCCATGAAGATTTTGTCTTTGGCCTTCTCGAAGTCCTGCATCTCCACCACACGCGCGTTGCGGCGTGCGGCCATCAACGCGGCTTCGTTGCAAAGATTGGCCAGATCGGCGCCACTCATTCCGGGCGTGCCTCGAGCGATCACGCTCGGGTTCACGTCGGTGCCCAGCGGCACTTTGCGCATGTGCACGTTCAGGATCTGCTCACGTCCGCGGATGTCGGGCAGCGTCACATAGACCTGGCGGTCGAAGCGCCCAGGGCGCAGCAGGGCGGCGTCCAGGATGTCCGGTCGGTTGGTGGCGGCCACCACGATGACCCCCAGATTGGTCTCGAAACCGTCCATTTCGACGAGCATCTGGTTCAGGGTCTGTTCGCGCTCGTCGTTGCCACCGCCCAAGCCAGCACCACGCTGGCGTCCGACGGCGTCAATCTCATCGATGAAGATGATGCAAGGCGCGTTCTTTTTGGCGTTCTCGAACATGTCGCGCACACGGGCTGCACCGACGCCGACGAACATTTCCACGAAGTCAGAGCCCGAGATGCTGAAGAACGGCACCTTGGCTTCACCCGCGATGCCCTTGGCCAGCAGCGTCTTGCCGGTGCCCGGAGGGCCGACCAGCAGCAGGCCGCGCGGAATGCGACCACCCAGTTTCTGGAACTTGGCTGGGTCCTTCAGGAAGTCCACGACCTCCTTCACCTCTTCCTTGGCCTCATCGCAACCGGCGACGTCGGCAAATGTCACGGTGTTGTTGTTTTCGTCGAGCATGCGGGCTTTGCTCTTGCCGAAGCTGAATGCGCCGCCCTTGCCGCCGCCCTGCATCTGCCGCATGAAATAAATCCACACGCCAATCAGCAGCAGCATCGGCCCCCAGCTGACCAGCAACGTCATCAGCAGCGAGCCCTCTTCACGGGGGCGCACATCGAACTTCACGTTGTTGTTGATCAGGTCACCCACCAGCCCGCGGTCGAGGTAGGTGGCGGTGGTGCGCACCCGGCGATCGTCCTGGGTGACGGCCACGATTTCGGTACCGCCTTGACCTTCCTGGATGGTGGCGGACTTGAGTCCGCCTGACTTCACCAGATCCAGAAATTCGGAATACCCCACGGTGCCGGCGCCCGCAGACGTGCGGCCGTCAAACTGCTTGAAAACAGTGAAAAGCACCATGGCGATGACCATCCACACGGCGATTTTCGAGAACCACTGGT
>NZ_JADMKB010000090.1 GCF_018780075.1 Hydrogenophaga sp. | reverse complement strand
GCGCTCAAGGCCATGGGCCGGGCCGACCTGATCGGCAACGGCAAGCACCACCTGATCCCGACGTTTCAGCCGATGACGGACGGTGGGTATCAGAGCGCGCGGAAGAAGAATTCGACGCCGGGCGGGGCGGGGAAGGGCGTCGCTTCAAGCCCTGCAGGCAAGGCGCCGGTCAAGGGGCGCATCTTGACGCAGCACACCGGGTTGCCGCCGCGAGCGGGAGTCAAAGGCCGGGGGAAGTAAGGCGCGTCGCCATGGCGTTTGCCGAACTCAATCTCCCCCGGACGTGGCTTGCTGCCTCGATTCTGGTGTAGGGCGATCCGACTCCCCTGCCGGTCGGGGTGATAGGGGTGATGGGACTGTGGCAACTTTGCGGTCAATTCAGAAAGATGTCACAAAAAATATGGCATTCTTCGCCGCATGACTGAAAACACTGCACCTTCTGTTGACACGTTGTTGTCCACTCCTGCGCCCACATCCACCGCTTCCAGCCCTGAGCCGACTGCGGATGTCGGCGATGTGCAGCCGGGCGCTGGTCAGGCGGCCATCGACGCCGCCATGCAGGCGGCAGAGGCGGCGGTGTCCGGTGCGGTGCAGGGCATGGCAACGAGCCGCTCGCCGTCTTGAGGCCCATCCGTTTTCGTCATCCGAGCCCGATTTCCCCCTTGCTCCCTTAACTTTTGAACGGACAACACCATGGCCTTTCCCACCGCAGTCAACAGCCAGATCACCGATGCCGTCACCCAGGCGAACGTCAAGGTATTGGGCGATGCCCCCGCCATGGCCATGGGCAACCTGTTCCAGGCCACGGCGCAGTCACTGGCCCTGGCAGCGCAAAACGCCACGGCTGCCCAGCAGCAAGCCAGCGTGCTGGCGCAGGCCGTCACCACCCGTTGCGTGCAAGTCCTGTTGGGCGGCGACAAGAGCTGATTGCCATGGCCTTCCCCACCTCGGTCAATGACCAGATCACCGATGCCGTCTCCCAATCCAACGTCCAGGTTCTGGGCGACGCATCCGCACAAGCCGCTGGTGTGCTGGCCCAGTCCATGGCGCAAGCCATCGGCCAGGCAGCGATCAACGCCACCGCGCAGCAGCAAAACACCGCCACCCTGGCCCAAGCCGTCACCGCCCGTGCCACTGCGGTGCTGTTGGGCGGACAGGCCAGCAAACCGCAATGAGCGAGCCCGCCTCCATGACTGACGCGGTCGGCAGCGTCAATGACCAGGTCACCGACAGCGTGGCCCAGTTGCAGCACAGCCTGGATGGGCTCACCCAGCCCTTTGCGGCCGCCGCCGTTTACCAGGCGGTAGCCCACACGCTGGGGCTGGCGCTGCAAAATGCCGTCGCCCGCCAGCAGCACAGCCACATCCTGCGCACAGCCCTGACCACGGCGGCAGCCACGGCCATCCTGGACGGTCGTGTCGACCAGGCGCAAGCGGTGCTGAATCTGGCCGAGTCCAGCCTGGCCAACCCCAGCTTTGAAACCGAAGTCGCCCAGTTGCAGGCCGCCCTGGCTGGTTTGCGTGCTGAGCTGGATAAAACGCTGGCATCGGCTGGTGCCGCTACCGCTGCGGCAAGCGCTTTTCCCGCTTCCAACCCGGCCGAAGCCGCTGCGGGCTGACGCGGCTTGCAACGGTCGCCTGATTGGGGCTAGTGCCAATCCGCCGAGGCGGTGAGCGGCCCGCCGTTGCGCGGGTTCGCATGCTGACTTGTTTGAAGGGTGGTTCGTTCACCATGCTGATCCGCCGATTCGCCTCGCTTGTGCTGGCCTGTGGCTTCATGTCTGGTGCCGCTGCCGCGCTGGCTGCTCCGTCAGCGGAAGGCGCTTGCCCACCCCAACCCTCACCCCCCAGCCGCGAGCTGATGCAGAAAGCCCAGCAGCAGGCGGTCGACCGGGGCTTCCTCTGGCGCATCAGCCGCGACGGGCGTGATTCCTTCCTCTACGGCACCCTCCACGCCGGGCGTCCGGAGTGGTTTGCGCTGGGGCCTCGCACCGAGGCCTCTTTGTCTCGTGCCGGCACGCTGGCGCTGGAGATCGACGTCACCGACCCGGCCGTCCAGGCGGCTTTGCAGGGCGCGATGCAGGGGCCGCCGCGCGCGCTGCCGGCCGAGCTGATGCGGTCGCTGCGCGCGGCCTGGGCGACCGAGTGCCTGCCGGCGGACACCCTGGATCGCGGCGCGGCGGAGTTCCACGTCATGCAGCTGGGCGTGGCGCAGGCGCAGCGCCAGGGGTTGTTTCCACTCTATGGGGCCGAGTCGGTGTTGCTGGTGCGCAGCCTGGGCCGTCAGCGCCCGGTGGTGGGGCTGGAGTCGGTGCAGACGCAGCTCTCGGCGCTGCTGGCCCGCGACGACGAAGAGGCCGCCACCATGGTCCGTGAAGCACTGGCCGAGCTGCAGCGCCCGCAGGCCGTGCACACCCTGGAGCGCCTGACGCGGGCGTGGGTGACGGGCGACCTGAAGGACCTGGAGGCCCATGCCGAGTGGTGCGACTGCGTGAACACCCCAACCGAGCGAGAGTCCTACGCGCGCCTGGTGGACGGGCGCAACCCCGGCATGGTGAATGCCATCGAGCGGCTGCACGCCAGTGCCAGCGTGTTCGCGGCCGTGGGTGCGCTGCACCTGGTGGGGCCGCGGGGTCTTCCGGCACTCCTGGCCGCCAGAGGGTTCAAGGTCAGCCGCGTGTTCTGACCCCGGGCGTTCCGATCGGGCTGAAACAGTTGAGATAGGTCATGAAACGGGTGGATTCCGCCACAGCGCTGCGGGTTCTCTCTCACAATCCGTTGCTTT
This sequence comes from Hydrogenophaga sp., assembly GCF_018780075.1. Classification (GTDB taxonomy): domain Bacteria; phylum Pseudomonadota; class Gammaproteobacteria; order Burkholderiales; family Burkholderiaceae_C; genus Hydrogenophaga. Next base: position 27,364 of record NZ_JADMKB010000090.1, on the reverse strand, counting down.
CCGGGCGGCCCCTGCCACCTGACAGGAACACTTTTCATGGCGCATCTGAACTGGACGCCCGATCTCGAAACGGGCATCCGCGAAATCGACGGACAACACCAACGCATCGTCGACTACATCAACCAGCTCTATGACGCACGCGACCACCACGACCGTGAGGCCGTGGGCGCGGTGATCGACGAGATGGTTGACTACACGCTCTCGCACTTTGCGTTCGAGGAGTCGCTGATGACGGACGCCGGCTACATGTTTGCCGGTCCGCACAAGAAGATCCACGAGCTGTTCACCCGCAAGGTGGGTGAATACCACATGCGTTTCGAGGCGGGAGAAGACGTGGCGTCCGAGCTGCACGCCATGCTCTCGCGCTGGCTGTTCAACCACATCCGTAACGACGACCGCAGCTACACCGACGCGGTCAAGGTCTATCTGAAGAACGTCAGCCACGGCGAGTCCGACATGAAGGCGCAGATCAAGGAAGAGCTGATCCGCGAGCTGCACCTGCAGAAGAAGAGGGGCTTCTTCGCGCGGCTGTTCGGCAGCGTCTAGCAAGCCCCGCCGCCCGATGGGGGCGCTCCTTCAGTGCGGCAAGGGCATCCAGGGCAGCAGCACCCAGGTGCCCAGGGCGGTCACGTTCAGGATCGCCGTCATCCAGTACACCTGCCGGAAGGCCTGTTTGGCCGACTTGTGGCGCAGGATCTGGTGCGCGAACCACGCGCCGGGCCAGCCCCCCATCAGCCCCAAGCTGTGCAGGGTGTTTTCCGGCGTGCGCCAGCCGGCTTGTGTCGCGGCGAATTTGTCCTGCCAATACACATAGAAGGTGACACCGTTGAAGATGAGCGCGGCAGGCAGCAACAGCCAGCTCAGGCGGTTCAGCATCACGCCCGCGATCAGCAGGCCAGCCCAGACGAGCATCAGCGCGAGCGCGGGCCCCGCCGATGCCGGCTGACGGTGCGGCGACACGCGGCGGGATGTCGATGGACGCTGCGACGGTCGGGCTCTCTGCGCCGCCGTGCGAGGGGGCTTGTGCGGCGGGGCGGCCGTTCGGTCGGCGTCCGGACGCACATCCATGGCCCTTGGGCCCTTGCCACCGACATGGATTTCCTCAAAGTTGACCCGCTGGTTCAGGGTGGGGGCGGCGCTGCCGCGCCAGTCGCGGATGTGGAAGAACAGCTGCGCGCTGGATGATGGGCTGTGAATGAAGCCGAATCCTTTGGCGTCGTCCCAACGCACCACGGCACCTTGTTTTTTCATGGGGGCATTCCTCCTGGGTCGCCGGGGATTGTCCGTGATTGCCGAATGGGTCAAATTGGCGCAAAATGCGCCAAACAGGAGTTTCGCCATGTCCAACGCCGTCAGCCCGTTTTCGTCCGTGAAACTGCCCGCCGCCCTGGTGCAGCAGGCGCGCGAGGCGGCCCAGCCGCAGCGCCGCTCGGTGGCCGGCCAGATCGAATACTGGGCCACGCTGGGCCGCATCGCCGATGAAACCGGCCTCACGGTGCAGGAGGCGCGCGAGGCGATCGCCCGCTACGACGCGCGCCAGCGCGGCGGGCCCCTGGACGAATCGCTGGACGCCATTGAATCGCGGTTCGTGGAGGCCGAAACCACCGGCCGGCTGGCGCAGGCGGTGCGAAGCTCCGTGAGCGCCAACCGCCAGAAGGCCTCGCTGCAGCGCGCCGCCTGACGCCGCCCAAGACCACCCTGGTTTGGCTTCCCCGGTTTTTTACCTGCTGGCCGGCCCCAATGGCGCGGGCAAGTCCACGCTGTACCTCAGCGCGGCGGCCGAGCGACTGATCCCGACCGAGGCCGAGTTCGTCAACGCCGACCTGCACGAGGCGGCACACCTGCAGCACGTGGCCGATCCCGCCGAGCGCTCGCGCCAGGCGCGCCAGTGGTCCGACGCGCGGCGGGCGCAGTGCCTCGCCGAAGGCCGGTCTTTCGCCAGCGAGACCGTGTTTTCCCACACTTCCAAGCTCGATCTCATGAGCGCCGCCCAGCGCGTGGGGTTTGCCGTGGTGCTGCTGGTGGTGTGCGTGGACGACCCGCAGCAGCTGCTCGGCCGCGTGAGCCAGCGCGTGGAGGAGGGCGGCCACCCGGTGCCTCCCGAACGCGTGCTCGCGCGTTACCCGCGCACCGTGCGCCACCTGAGCGTGGCGGTGCGGCGGGCCGATCTGGCGCTGCTCTACGACACGTCGTTGCCGCCCGACCAGGCGTTCCAGCCGCCGCGGCTGGTGGCGCGGCTGCGCGGCGGCGAGCTGGTGTGGCAGGCCGATGCGCTGCCCGGCTGGGCCCGGCGCGTGCTGCACCCCATGTCAGAATGAAACGATGCCCCCTGTCCTGCGTGCTCCCCTCATCACCCGCGGCCTGTTGCTGCTCATCCTCGCCGCCGGTGTCTATTTTTTCCACGGCTTTCTGGTCCCGGCGCTCGCCGCACTGATCATCGGTTTCGCCACCTGGCCGCTGTACCGCCGCCTGGTGGGCCGCTGCGGCGGCAACACCACGCTGGCGGCCAGCCTCGCGATGCTGGTGGTGCTGGTGGTGCTCGTGGTGCCGCTGTCGGTGGCGATGCACTACGCCATCCGTGAAGCCAGCGAATTCGTGCGCTGGGCCGTCGAGGCCAACCGCAGCGGTGCACCGGTGCCGGCCTGGATCGAGGCGCTGCCCTTCATCGGCCCGCAACTGGCGGCTTACTGGCGCGAACACCTGAGCGAGCCGCAGGCGCTGGGTGAGTGGATGCAACTGCTCTCGGGGCAGCACATCGGGAACATTTCGCGCACCGTGTTCAAGGCGGCGGGCGACCTGTTCAGGCTGTTCCTGCTGGTGCTGTTCATGCTGATCACGCTGTTTTTTGTCTACAAGGACGGCGTGCGCATCGCGGGTCAGGTGGACCGGGTGGGCGAGCACCTGCTGCCCGCGCGCTGGCAGCGTTTCTCGCGCGTGGTGCCGGCCACGGTGAGCGCCACCGTCACCGGCATGGGGCTGATCGCCATCGGCGAGGGCCTGGTGCTGGGCGTGGCCTACTGGATTGCGGGGGTGCCCTCGCCGGTGTTGCTGGGCGTTCTCACCGGCTTCATGGCCATGGTCCCCGGCGGCGCGCCGCTGTCGTTCACGCTGGTGTCGCTCTATCTGGTGGGTTCCGGCAACGCGGTGGCCGGGCTGGCGCTGTTCGCCTGGGGATCGGTCGAGCTCTTCATCGTGGACAAGACGCTGCGTCCGCGGCTGGTGGGCGGGCCGGTGAAGCTGCCGTTCCTGCCCACGTTCTTCGGGCTGGTGGGCGGCGTCACCACCATGGGCATGGTGGGCCTGTTCGTCGGCCCGGTGCTGATGGCACTGCTGGTGGCGATCTGGCGCGAGTGGGTGCACGGCCTGGAGGGGCCGCCCGCGCCCCGGTCTTGACGGTGCTCAGTCCGCGTAGTCCAGCGGCAGGGCGGTGGTGAACTTCAGTTCCTCCATCGCGAAACTGCTGCTCACGTCCGAGAGATCGACGGAGCGGATCAGCCGCTTGTAGACCACGTCGTAGGCCGCGATGTCGGGCACCACGACGCGCAGCAGGTAGTCCACGTCGCCGCTCATCCGGTAGAACTCGACGATCTCGGGGATGTCGCGCACGGCGTCGCGAAAGCCCTCGAACCAGGCCTGGCTGTGCTGGTTGGTGCGGACCGCCACGAACACCGTGACGCCCAGGTTGATCTTCAGCGGGTCGACCAGCGCCACGTGGCGTGTGATGAAACCGTGCTCGCGCAGCCGCTGGATGCGCCGCCAGCAAGGGGTGGACGAGAGGTTCACCGCCTGCGCCAGGTCGGCCAGCGGGGTTTCGGCATCGCGTTGCAGGATCGCAAGAATCTGCCGATCAATCGCATCCAGTTTCTTTTTCATGTGATTTTATAGAAATGGTTTCTCCATTAGGCCATTTCCTGAGCCGAAAAGGCAAGCCGGTTCTGCGCCCGGCCCCGCACACTCCCTGCATTCGCAACTTGCTTGGAGCACACATGAAAACCATTGGCCTGATCGGCGGCATGAGCTGGGAATCGACCACCCTCTATTACCAGCTGATCAACCGCGAGGTGGCCCGGCGCCTGGGCGGCCTGAGCAGCGCGCGCCTGAACCTGGTGAGCCTGGACTTTCAGGACATCGCGCAACGCCAGCGCGCGGGCGACTGGGCGGGCATGTCCGCCATCCTGCGCCAGGCGGCGCGGCACCTGAAGGACACGGGCGCACAGTGCCTGCTGATCGGCACCAACACCATGCACAAGCTCGCGCCCGAGGTGCAGGCCGAGAGCGACATTCCGCTGATCCACATCGCCGACGTGACGGCCGACGCCATCCTCGCCCAGGGGCTGGACACCGTGGGCCTGATGGGCACGCGCTTCACGATGGAGGAGGCGTTTTACGTGCAGCGGCTGCGCGAGCGTGGCATCCGCTGCGTGCTGCCCGACGAGGCGCAACGCATCGAGATCCACCGCATCATCTTCGAGGAGCTGTGCCAGGGCGTGATCAGCGACAGCTCGCGCCGCTGGTTCAGCGACTGCATCGTTGACCTGCAAGCGCGCGGCGCGCAAGGGGTGGTGCTGGGCTGCACCGAGTTGCCGCTGATCGTGCGCCCGCAAGACAGCTGCCTGCCGACTTTTGACACCACCGCGCTGCACGCGATGGCCGCGGTGGACTTCGCGCTGGCCGCCTGAAGGAGCGCTCAGCCCGCGAGCGTGTGCAGCGGAATGTCTTGGGCCGCAGCCAGCTTGTCGAGTTGCTGGCGCGTCTGCCCGGCCATGAAGGCGGCAATGGCCTGGTGTGTGTCGGGCTTGAACAGCGTGGCCATGCCGCTCATGGCGATGCCGGCTGCCGCGCACAGCGCGGCGGCGAAGTGCGGCTCCAGCGCGGCCACCGCCACACGCCCGTTCTTGCAGGGGTAGACGCGGTAGCCCGCGTGCGCGCCGCCCACGGCGCCCTGGGGTTGCGTCAGGCCCCAGTGGCGGGGCAGGGCGAGCCAGGCGGCGGCGTCGCTCAGCGCCACCTCCTGAAAGCTGCCTTTGCCGCTGGTTTTCTGCGCGAGCACGGCCTTGAGCGCGGCCTCGCTCGCCATGAGCGCGCCGCCCATGTCGGCGAACAGCGTGGGCGGGAGGTCGAGGCCGGTCACGAGGCCGGCGTCAGCGAGGTAGGTCAGGTCGTGGCCCGGCTCTTCGGCACGCGCACCCGGCGCACCCACGATGGCCACCACCGAGAGCGCCGGGTAGGCCTTGTGCAACGCCTTCCAGCCCAGGCCGAGCTTGGCCAGCGCCGAAGGGCGGAAGGAGGTGAGCAGCAGGTCGGTGCGCACCAGCTCGGTGTGCAACCGTGTCTGGCCTTTCTCGGCCTTCAGGTCGATGGTGATGCGCTGGATGCCGTCGTGCAGCGTGGCGTAGGCCGTCGGGTTGTACTGGCCCATCGGGTCGCCACTGGTGCCGGCGGGCAGGCCCTTCGGCGCAGGCGGTTCGGCCTTGAGGCAAGTTGCCCCCATGGCCTTGAGGCGCATGAGCGCGGCCGGGCCGGGCAGGTTGAGCGCCAGACTGAGCACTCGCACGCCACGCAGCGGCTTGAGGGGTTTGATCGGGGTGGGGGTGATGGGTGACATGGCGGTACCGGTTGACGTTCACGTCAATGTACCGTCATGAGCGCAAGGCCTGAAGCGCGAGCGCGACAACGCTGTCGGAGAAAACCCCAGTGCCAGCGCGGAACCGGCTTCGCCGGGCCGCTGCTGGCGCCCCCTTGAGGGGGTGACGCCGCAGGCGGCGCGGGGGTGGGTCATCTACTCGCCGAAGTTCAGCGGGAGGCCCACGTAGTTCTCGGCAATGGTTTTCAGGCCCGATTCGGAGTGCATCAGGTAGTCCAGCTCGGCATGCTGCAGCTTGCCGTTGATGGCGCCTTCGTCGGGGAAGTTGTGCATGATGGACGTGAACCACCAGCTGAAGCGCTCGGCGCGCCAGATGCGCTTCAGGCAGCGCTCGGAGTAACCGTCGATGCCGGCCTCGCTCTTCTCGCTGTAGAACTCGACCAGCGCGTTGCTCAGGTACTTCACGTCGGTGGCGGCCAGGTTCAGGCCCTTGGCGCCGGTGGGCGGCACGATGTGGCCTGCGTCACCGGCCAGGAACATGCGGCCGAAGCGCAGCGGCTCGGTCACGAAGCTGCGCAGCGGTGCGATGCTTTTTTCCAGGCTGGGGCCGGTGACGAGTTTTTCGGCCGCTTCCGGGTCCAGGCGCAGCTTGAGCTCGGCCCAGAACGCGTCGTCGCTCCACTGTTCGATCTTGTCGGTCAGCGGCACCTGCAGGTAGTAGCGGCTGCGGGTTTCGCTGCGCTGCGAGCACAGCGCGAAGCCGCGCGGGTGGTTCACGTAGATCAGTTCGTGGTGCACCGGCGGCGTGTCCGACAGCAGGCCGAGCCAGCCGAACGGGTAGACCTTCTCGAACTCCTTGATCGCCGAGCGCGGCGCGCTGGCGCGGCACACGCCGTGAAAGCCGTCGCAGCCCGCGATGAAATCGCAATCGATGGTGTGGCTCTGCCCGTCTTTCTCGTAGGTCACACGCGGGGTCTGGGTGTCGAAGTCGTGCACCTGCACGTTGGCGGCCTGGTACACCGTGGGCAGACCGGCGGCGGCGCGGGCGTCCATCAGATCGCGCGTCACTTCGGTCTGGCCATAGACCATCACCTTCTTGCCGCCGGTGAGCTTCTCCAGATCGATGCGATGGCGCACGCCATCGAACAGCATGTCGAAGCCGCTGTGCACCAAGCCCTCGGCGTGCATGCGCTGGCCCACGCCCACTTCGTCCAGCAGTTCGGTCGCCACCTGCTCCAGCACGCCCGCGCGGATGCGGCCGAGCACGTAGTCCGGGCTCTGCCGCTCGACGATGATGGCGTCGATGCCGGCCTTGTGCAGCAACTGGCCGAGCAGCAGGCCGGAGGGGCCGGCGCCGATGATGGCAACCTGGGTACGCATGGGAATGTCTCCTGTGTTGGGGGGTGAAGAGACTGTAGGCAGATGGGGTCAGGTGTTCAAGAGAACAGCACCGTCATCGCGCGATGATTGGCGGTGTTGCGCGATGATCGCGCAGCAATGGGTTTCGGGCGACAATGCCGCGATGAACCCCCACGACCGCAGCATCGCCAAAGCCGACCTGATCGAAGGCATGGCCAAGGGCATGGCCGTGCTGGAGAGCTTCGACACCGAGCGCCAGCGCCTCAATGCCACCCAGGCGGCCGAGCGCGCCGGCCTGACCCGCGCCGCCGCCCGGCGCCACCTGCTCACACTGGCCTACCTCGGATACCTTGACACCGACGGCACGCATTACTGGCTCTCGGCCAAGGTGCTGCGCTTCTCCGGCAGCTACCTGGCTTCGGCCCGCTTGCCGCGCCTGCTGCAGCCCACGCTCAACCGGCTGGCGGCGCAGACACGCGAATCGTTTTCGGCTGTGGTGCTCGACGGTGACGAGGTCGTGATCGTGGCGCGCAGCGCTTCGGTGGGCGGGCAGCGGCTCATGGCCTACGGCCTGCACCTCGGCGCGCGCTTGCCGGTGCACGCCACCTCCACCGGGCGCGTGCTGCTGGCGGCCTTGCCTCGCGCCGAATTCAGCGCCTGGCTCAAGGGGCGCGAGCTGCCCCGGCTCACGCCCAGGACCACCGTGGACCCCAAGGCCTTTCGCGCCGTGGTGGCGCAGGTGCGGACGGACGATTTTGCCGTGGCCAGCGAAGAGCACGAGCTGGGTGTGCACGCGCTGGCCGTGCCGCTGCGCAACATGAAAGGCCAGACCGTGGCGGCGCTCAATGTGGTGGCCTCGCCCGAGCGGCTGGCGCCGGCGGTGATGCACAAGGACCTGCTCCCGCTGCTGCTGGATGCGGCGCGGGAGCTGCGCCCCTTGCTGTGAGGGTCAGACGCCCAGGTACTGCTCCAGCAGTTCGGGCTTCGACAGCAGCTCGTCCGACGAACCTTCGAACACCACCTCGCCTTTGACGAGGATGACGTTGCGGTCGGTGATCTGCGTGACCTGCTTCCAGGCCTTGTCCACGATGATGCTGCTGATACCGCTTTCCCGGATCAGGCCGCAGATGCGCCAGATCTCGCGCGCGATCAGCGGCGCCAGGCCTTCGGTGGCCTCGTCGAGGATCAGCACGTCGGGGTTGGTCATCAGCGCGCGGCCGATGGTCAGCATCTGCTGCTCGCCACCGCTGAGCTGCTGGCCGCCGTGGCCCAGGCGCTCGGCCAGGCGGGGGAAGGTGTCCAGCACGCGGTCATACGTCCAGTCGCGCTGGCCCCGTGTGCCGGCGCGGGCCGACATCTGCAGGTTTTCCTTCACGCTCAGGTTGCCGAAGATGCCGCGGCCTTCGGGCACGTAGGCGATCCCCATGCGGGCGATCTCGAAGGTGGGCGCGCCGGTCATGGGCTGTCCCTTGATCTGCACCGTGCCGCCGCTGGGCTTGACGATGCCCATGAGCGATTTGAGCAGCGTGGTCTTGCCCATGCCGTTGCGGCCCATGAGACCGATCGTCTGTCCCGGCAAGACGGTGAAGTCAATGCCGCGCAGGATGTGGCTCTGGCCATAGTGGGTGTGGAGGCCGGTGGCCTGGATCAGGGGCGCTGTCATCTCAATGTTCCTCGCCCAGGTAAGCCGCTTGCACGACCGGATCGTTGCGCACCTCGGTCGGCGTGCCGCTGGCGATCACCTGCCCGTTGACCATCACGGTGAGCTGGTCGGCGAGCGCGAAGACGGCGTCCATGTCGTGTTCGACCAGCATCATCGCGTGGTCCTTCTTGAGTTTGAGCAGCAACTCGATCATGCCTTCGGCCTCGGCCTGGCCCATGCCGGCGAGCGGTTCGTCCAGCAGCAGCACGGTGGGCTCGGTGGCCAGCGTCATGGCGATTTCGAGCTGGCGCTGTTCGCCGTGGCTGACGGTGGCGGCCACGGTCTGTGTGCGGTGCGTGAGGCCGGCGAGTTCGATGGCGCGTTCGCAGCGCTGATTCACCGTCTTCATCGACGAGGCCGACTGCAGCCAGCGCAGCGGGTTCCAGGGCGCGTGCCGCTCGCGCGATTGCGAGGCCAGGCGAACGTTGTCCCACACGGTGAAGGGCAGGAAGATGTTGGTCTTCTGGTAGCTGCGGCCCAGGCCCAGGCGCGAGATGGATTCGGGCGAGTGCCCGGCGGTTTCCACACCGCTCAGTGTGATGCTGCCGCAGGTGGGCGGCAGGTCGCCCGAGAGCAGGTTGGTCAGCGTGGACTTGCCCGCGCCGTTGGGGCCGATGACGGCGTGCAGCCGGTCGCGGTAGAGGTGCACCGACACCTCGTTGACGGCCGCGAGGCCGCCGAAGCGCTTGGTGAGCTTGTTGGCGGTGAGCAAAGCCACCTCGGAGGGGCGCACATCGCTCATGACTGGCTCCCCTTGCGGCCCATGAACTTCTCGGCCAGTCCCAGCAGGCCACGCGGCGCGACGATCACCACCAGCACGATGAAACTGCCCATCCACAGCTGCCAGTGCTTGCCGGTTTCAAAGTCGCCGATGGCAGGCAGGTCTTTGAAAAAGTGCATCACGTACTCAAAGGCAAACGCTCCGACGATGGCCCCGGCGAAGTTGCCCATGCCGCCGAGGATGACCATCATGATCGCGTGCGCGCTCATGTGAAAACCCATCAGCTCGGGGTTCACGAAGCCGGTCTGCGCGGCCCACAGGTAACCCGCCACACCCGCCAGCGTGCCGGCCAGCGTGAACGCGGCGAGCTTGTAGCCGAAGCTGCCGTAGCCCACGGCGCGCATGCGGTGTTCGTTCACGCGGATGCCGGCCAGCACGCGCCCGAACGGCGAGAACAGCACGCGACGCAGGAAGAGGTAGACGCCGATCAGCATGGCCAGCGTGAAGTAGAAGAAGTGGGCCTTGTTCTCCAGGTCGATGCCCAGCGCGGTGGCGTCGGGCCGGAAGTTCACGTAGATGCCGTCGGACCCGCCCAACGCCTTGTTGTCGAAGAACAGGAAGAACACCATCTGGGCAAACGCCATGGTGACCATGATGAAGTAGATGCCGTGCGTGCGCACCACAAAGAAACCGATCACCAGCGCAGCCAGACCAGCGCCCGCCGCGGCGAGCGGCAGGCTCCACCAGAGGGCGATGGGCGCGTCCTGTGGGGTGATGAAGGCCAGCGCGTAGCCGGCCAGGCCGAAGTAGGCCGCGTGGCCGAGCGAGACCAGGCCGGTCACGCCCTGCAGCAGGTCGAGGCTCATCGCGAAGATGGCGAGGATCATCATTTGCGTGAGCATCTGCAGGTAGAAGTCGCGGCTCTCCAGCGGCATCAACGGGAACGCGGCCAGGGCCACAGCGCCGATGGCCAGCATCAGCTGCATGGACTTGGGCAGTTTTTCGAGTTGGGCTTTTGCGGTGCTCATTGTTTGAACAGCCCTTCGGGCTTGTAGAGGAGCACGAGGGCCATCAGCATGTAAACCGCCATGCCGGCGACCTGCGGCACCAGCACCTTGCCGAAGGTGTCCACCAGGCCCACCAGCATGGCCGCCACCATGGCGCCGCGCACCGAGCCGATGCCGCCGATGACGACCACCACGAAACACATGATCAGCACCGAGCTGCCCATGCCGGGGTACACGCTGGAGATCGGCGAGGCGATCATGCCGGCGATGGCGGCGAGCGCCACGCCCAGCGCAAACACCACGCCGTGGATGAGGCGGATGTTGATGCCGAGCGACTCGGTCATTTCGCGGTTGAAGGCACCGGCGCGGATCTTCATGCCCAGGCGGGTCTTGGAAATGAGCAGGTACAGGCCGAGTGCGAGCGCGATGCACACGCCCGACATCACCAGCCGGTAGACCGGGTAGGAGAGGTTCTCGGTCAGCGGGATCGACCAGTTCAGCACCTCGGGCACCTGCACCGCGTGCACGTCGTCGCCCCAGAGGATGGAGCGCACCTCTTCAAAGATGTAGATCAGACCGAAGGTGAGCAGCACCTGGTCGAGGTGGTCGCGGTGGTAGAAGTGCCGGAACAGCAACCACTCCAGCAGCCAGCCCAGCGCGACGGCGATCACCGTGCCGACCACGATGGCCAGCACCAGGCTCTCGAACTGCGCGGTCAGGAACCACGCCAGGTAGGCGCCCAGCATGTAGAAACTGCCGTGCGCGAGGTTGACCACGCCCATGATGCCGAAGATCAGCGTCAGGCCGGCGGCCAGCATGAACAGCAGCAGCCCGTATTGCAGGCTGTTGAGCAGTTGGATGAGGAAGTTGGCGAAGTCCATGGCAGACCAAAGGGTCGAGGATGACGCCGATCCGGCTCTGCCGGTCGGCAGACATCGCCCCCCTTGGGGGGTGATGCCGAAGGCAGCGCGAGGGGTTAGCCGATCCGGCAGCCGGCGCCGGAATCGGTCACCGCCTTTTGTGCGATGCCGACCACCTTGTTTTCCTTGTTCTCGACCTTGCGCAGGTACATGTCCTGCACCGGGTTGTGGGCTTTGCTCATGGTCCACTTGCCGCGCGGGCTGTCAATGGTCGCACCTTCCATGGCGGCATACAGCGCCTTCTTGTTGGCCAGGTCACCCTTGACGGCGTTGGCGCCCTTGACCATGAGCAGGCCGGTGTCGTAGCCCTGCACGGCGTAGACGTCAGGCTGCAGCTTGAAAGTCTTGGCGTACTCCAGGCGGAACTTCTTGTTGGCCAGCGTGTCCAGCGAGTCGCTGTAGTGCATGGTGGTCAGCACGCCGTTGGCGGCATCACCGGCGGCTTCCAGCACGCCCTCGGTCAGGAAGCCCGAGCCATAGAGCTGGATGGTCTTGGATAGGCCGGCCGCGTGGAAGTCGCGCAGGAACTTGGCCGCGCCGCCACCGGCAAAGAAGCAGGCCACGGCGTCGGGCTTGATCGACGCGATCTCGGTCAGCAGGGCCTGGAACTCGACGTTGGGGAAGGGCAGGCCGAGCTTCTTGACGATGGTGCCGCCGGCGGCGGTGTAGCTCTGCTCGAAGCCTTCGAAGGCCTCGTCGCCGGCCGCGTAGTTCCAGGTGATCCAGACCGCCTTCTTGTGTCCACGGTCCACCATGGCCTTGCCCAGCGCCAGCGTGGGCTGAGAGTTCGTGAAGGAGGTGCGGAACACGTTGGGCGCGCACTGGGCGCGGGTGGCGATGTGCACCCCGGCGTTGGGGATCAGGTTGAGCACGCCCGATTCGCGTGCCACTTTGTGGATGCCCATCTGCACACCCGAGTGCACCGTGCCGACGAGCACGTCCACCTTGTCGCGCTGCACCAGACGCTGGGCGTTCTCAATGCCTTTGGCCGGATTCGACTCGTCGTCCACTTTGAAGAACTCAACCTCGCGACCGCCCAGTTTGCCGCCTTGTTCGTTCAGGGCCATGCGGAAACCGTTCTCGATGGCCACGCCCAGCTGCGCGAAGGTGCCGGTGTAGGGCAGCATGAAGCCCACGCGCACCTTGTCGGACTGGGCGCGCACGATCTGCGGCAACAGCAGGCCGGACGAGGCGGCGCCAATCACGGCGGCACTGCGGGTAAGGACGAGGCGGCGGGTGGTCATCTGGAGACTCCTGTGGTTGTCGGATGGGTTTGACTTTAGGGGCGTGCAGTCTGAATGACGATACTGGCTTACCCGTACTTCATGTCTAAAATATTGAAGAATGAAGATCATTCGACGCAAAACATCAGCCATCGATCGGATGCATGATATTGCCTGACATGCATTATGGTGCATGTTTTTGCGGAAGCACACAGGGGAAACCCGTGAAGTGGGTGGAGAGGTCGCGTGAAGGGGTGGGGGAATGGACCCCGAGGCAGTTTCGACGCGATGACGCCCGCCATGAGGCTCAACCGTGGGGCAAAACGGCGCTTGGGCAGGTGCGTGTGCAACGCGCATGAACTGCCGCGGCATGGCTGGATGCCACGGCCTGTGCGCATCAGGCTGGCGCTGCAGGCGAAAGCGCCTCAACCGAGGCAGAGGCTTTTGCTTTTAAAAGTTGGAGTCGGCCCACTGCGACGAGGGGCCATGGTCTTCGGACGTCACGGGCACGTCGAGGTTCAGCACAAACACCACTTCGCCACCGAAGCGGCCAACACCCAGCGTTTTCATGAGCTTCTGCTCTTGCTCGGGCCGCTCCATGCGCAGGAAACAGATGGCCTGCTTCGTGCCCTCGTGCATGGCCGTGAGGATGTCAAGTCGAGTGATGCGACCAAACCCACTGCACAACTGATGCAATGCGGATTTCAGGCTGGTCACATCGCTGTGCTGCCGGAGTTCTGCCAGTGTGCTCACGTTCACCCCTTGTTTGTCCTCGGGCCCACAACCCACCGCGGAAGCGATCAGAGCGGGCGAATTTACCGTTGGGGTAATGGTAATACAGAAGCAACAAATGGCAACAACTTTCTTACTAGTTTTTTTCGCCAAGAGTGGGTGGGTCAGCCAACAAATGCACACCTAACGGGGTCCTTGGCGGCTTACTTGGCCGGAAATGTTACAAGTGGAGGGGTATGCTTGAACCACTCACCGACGAAAGCGGGCGCCACATGCAACACGGACACCGTGCAGACACTTCCGACGAAGCCGCACCCTTGACCGAGCACGCGCATTCAGCGCCGCCCAGCTTGGAGTGGGCACAGCTGACCCAGCTGGCGACTCACTTGGCCCATGTGTCGGCGGCGTTGCTGGTACAAGTCCAGCCCGACGGCCCGGTGGTCATGGGCGCGAGCGGTCTGCCGCCCGCCCGGCAGGCCGCCGCCGTGGCGCTGTGCGCAAAAGTGGCCGGGGACACCGCGCTGAAAGGGTGTCTGCTGGACGCCGCATCGCACCCCGCATGGGCGGCCCACCCGCTCTTGAGCTCGTTGCCCCACGTCCGGTTTTGTCTCGTGCTCCCGCTGCCGTCCAGCGGCGAGCCACATTCCACTTGGCTGGCGCTGCTCGATGCCGCACCGCGCAGCCCCGGCGAGCTGGCGGCGGTTCTGCCGGGCTTGCAGGCCCTGGTCACGCATGCCGGGCACCTGCAAGAGCGGGTCCGCCTGCAACAGCGGTCGGCACACCTGACGCAAGGCAGGGAGGATCGCCTGGACAAAGCGCTGCACGAAAGCGAAAGCCGTTTGAACCTGACCGAACACACGGCGGGCGTGGGCAGCTGGTCGGTCAACATCAGCACCGGACAGATCCAGCATTCCGACGAATACAGCAGCATCCTGGGCCTGAAGCCTGGTGAAACCGTGGGCGACCTGGCGGCCATGGTGCAGCGCTACACGCCCGAATGGCGCACGGGCATTCGCCAGCGGCTGGAGCGTTGCGCCCAAACCGGTGAGGCGTTTGACGAAGAGATCCAGGTGCAGGTGCCGGGCATGAGCCCCAAATGGGTTCGCACCGTGGGCAATGCCGTGCGTGATGCAGACGGGCAGATTCTGCGTATTCAGGGCGCGGTACAAGATATTTCAGCGCAAAAGCATGCGCAACAGGAAACCCTGCGTCTGGCCATGCGCCTGACCACCACACTGGCCAGCATCACCGAAGCGTTTGTCACACTCGACCGGCAGTGCTGTTTCACCTACCTGAACCAGGAAAGCGAACGGCTTCTGCAAAAGACCACGGCCGAGCTGCTGGGCCAGGAGGTCTGGCACGATTTCAACGCTGGTTTGGCGCAACGGCTGCGCGAGCAGCTGGGTCTGGCGCTCAAAACCAACCGTCGCATTGAGTTGGAGGACTTTTTTCCCTCGCTGGGCAAATGGCTGGAGGTGCGGGCCTATCCCTTCGCCGAGGGCCTGGCGGTGTATTTCCGCGACGTCACCGAGCGCCGACGCTCGCAGGAGCAGCTGATGCTGCTGGAGACCAGCGTGTCGCGACTGAACGACATCGTCGCCATTGCCGAAGCGGGTTCGGACCCGGAAGCCGAACCGCGCATCGTGTTCGTCAACGAGGCGTTTGAAAAACAGACGGGCTACAGCCGTGCAGAGGTGCTGGGGCAGACCCCGCGCATCTTGCTGGATCTGGACCCGTCGATGTTCAAACTGCTTGAAAAGGCCAAGGGCCTGAAAGAAACCCGGCAAGCGCGCACCGAACTCATGGTGCACCGGAAAAACGGCGCGTCATTCTGGGTCGAGTTGGAGGTGGTTTCGGTGCAGGCCAGTGCCGAGGAGGTGACGCACTGGGTGGCGGTGGGCCGTGACATTACGCAGCGCAAGAACGCTGAAGACATGATCCGGCACCTGGCGTTCTACGACCCGCTGACCGACCTGCCCAACCGCCAGCTGCTGCTGGACCGGCTGCAAAAAGCGCTTTCGCAAAGCGCCCGTACCGGGCAACACGGTGCGTTGATGTTCATCGATCTGGACAACTTCAAGATCCTCAACGACACGCTGGGTCACCACATCGGCGACCAGTTGCTGCAGCAAGTCGCCCAACGCCTGACGAAAAGCGTGCGCAAGACCGACACCGTGGCGCGCCTGGGCGGTGATGAATTTGTGGTGATGGTGGACGATCTCAGCACCGACCCTGCCGCCGCAGCCAGCAAGTCGCGCGCCTTGTCCGAAAAAGTGCTGAACATGCTGCGTGAGCCGTTCCAGATTGCGGGGCACCAGCACTTTGCCACACCCAGCATTGGCGTCACCCCGTTCAGCGGCGAACAAAGCGATGTGAGCGAGCTGCTGAAGCAAGCCGACCTGGCCATGTACCAGGCCAAGAGCCTGGGCCGTAACACGCTGTGCTATTTCGACCCCGACATGCAAGCCACGGTGAGCGCCAATGCCGCTGTGGGTGCCGCCCTGCGTGTGGGCTTGCGTGAGAAGCAGTTTGTGGTGCATTACCAGCCGCAGGTGGATCGACAGGGCGTGATCACGGGTGTGGAGGCACTGGTGCGCTGGCAACACCCCGACAAGGGGCTGATCAAGCCCGCCGATTTCATACCGGTGGCGGAAGACACCGGTCTCATCCTGCCGCTGGGCATGTGGGTACTGGAGACCGCCTGTGAGCAGCTGGCCACGTGGGCTGGGTGGCAGCAAACGGCGAATCTGAGCATTGCCGTGAACGTGAGCGTGTACCAGTTCCGCCACCCGAACTTTGTGGACATGGTCATGGCGGCCATCAAGCGCACTGGCATTCGCCCGCATAGGCTCAAGCTCGAACTGACCGAAAGCCTGCTGGCCGACCGCATGGAAATCACCATCCAGAAGATGGGCATGCTCAAAGAGCTCGGTGTCACCCTGTCGCTGGATGACTTTGGCGTCGGCTATTCGTCGCTGTCCTGTCTGAAGCGCCTGCCGCTGGACCAGCTGAAGATTGACAAGGGTTTTGTGGCCGATGTGCTGACCGACCCTAATGATGCCGCCATCTCACGCGCCATCATTTCGCTGGCTCAGAGCCTGAGCTTGCAGGTGGTGGCCGAGGGCGTGGAAACGCACGAGCAGCGGGACTTTCTGGCCTATCAAGGGTGTGATCAGTTCCAGGGTCATCTGTTTGCGCCGGCGCTGCCCATCGAAACACTGGAGGCGTTTTTGCGCAACCCGTCGTCCGACATGCTGGTGGCCGGCTGAGGCTGCGAAGAGCAAGCCATCGAATTGAGCGATGTGCTCGGCGGGTCACCGTCAAGAGCGTACCCTCGCACCGAGCAATACTGTCTCGGCATCGGGTCCATCCCAGAGCGCATCAGGTGCCAATCCGCGCCACCTTCTACAGCCCGCCACGCGGGCCGCTGCTGTGGGCGACTGTTGATGCAGGCCAAAAACAGCCGGCAAGCAGTCGTGCCAGTATGAATGGTGAATGGGCTGCGACGATAAAACAGCACAAGGCAAGGCGTTTGGATGCGTCCAACCCATGACATACTTTGCCTCATCCGCCTGACCCGTGTGCGAGAAATTCGCGAGGACTTGCGTGTCTATATTGCCTTGTTACTCCAGTTCTTGAATCGCTTCCGGATCCTGATGTCCACAATAACCGGCGGTCGAGACGGCAAAATTAATTACGGGTGCGAGTTGCTATGAATGTATTGTTGACCGGCGGTTGTGGATACATCGGAAGCCATGTGGCCGTGGTGTTGATGTCTGCAGGACATGAAGTGGTGATTGTTGACAATCTGACGAACAGCCGCCGCGACGTTGTCGATAAAATTGCAGAAATCGGTGGTCGACCTCCCTCCTTTTATCAGGGTGACGTTGGAGATGTTGAATTCATCCGGGATGTCATTCGCCGGCATCGCATAGATTCCGTTATTCACCTCGCTGGATTCAAGTCGGTTGGTGAGTCGGTGCAGCTGCCGCTCAAGTACTATCAAAACAACGTCTGTGGCGCCTTGGGATTGCTTCAGGCGATGGAGGCGGAGTCCGTATCGAATCTCGTGTTCAGCAGCAGCGCCACTATTTATGGCAATCCCCAATACCTTCCCGTCGACGAAGCACACCCGCAGCATGTTATCAATGCCTATGGGCGCAGCAAATTGCATATAGAAGAGATGTTGCGAGATGTCTGCATTTCTCGTCCATCGTTAGGCGCCATTTGCCTGCGTTACTTCAATCCTGTTGGAGCCCATCACAGTGGGCTGATCGGGGACCATCCAAGAGGGATTCCCAACAACTTGATGCCCTATGTTGTGCAGGTCGCTTCCGGCGAAAGGGAGTTTCTGAACGTGTTCGGTGGAGACTATCCCACGCCCGATGGGACAGGTGTGCGGGACTACATTCATGTGATGGATTTGGCGGAAGGCCACGTGGCTGCCTTGAACCACCTGTCTTTGAGCACTGGGTGGCACGCATTCAATTTGGGAACCGGTAAGGGCTACAGCGTGCTTGAAATGATTCGTGCCTTTGAAGGGGGATCTGGCCGCGCAGTCCCTTACAAGATAACGGCGAGACGAGAGGGGGATGTTGCTTGCGCCTACGCAGATATCCAGGCGGCCACCCTTGGTTTGAACTGGAAGGCCAAGCGCACCCTTGAAGACATGTGTTCAAGTGCATGGTTCTTTCAAAACCACCTGTCCACTCGACGTCAGGGAAGTGGCCGTTAACCGCCAAAAAGTTGCACTTTTTGTAAGCACCTGAAATGAAGCGAACCTACAAAGAGATACGCTACCCGGAGAGTGAGTGAAATTCGCGAGCACCTGTGCCATACGCAAGCATGAGCAGCGACGATGAACAGGAAGGCGCCAGCCTGGACCAGCATGGTGGTGACGGCATACGATGAACCCAAAGGCGCCGATATGGCGTGCAAACGAAATGAGAGTGCCCAATTGATGCCGCCGCGCCTTCACTGCAATGAAGCCAGCGCGATGCCACCTCACGCCCACCCGAGCGCAGGCACCGGTTTGACCCACGAGACTGAATCTCTTTTGAACGGCCCCGAGGCCCTTGGCCGGCGGCAAGACGCCGGTTTGCTAGGCCTTGCCGCCAATGCGCCGTCCTTGGCGAGGGTTTCCAGCCCCGTCCCGTCTGGTGTGACCGGCGCTCATGTGGAGCAAGAGGCGACGCGTCGAATGCCGGTGACGTCACCGCAGGATCGAAGCATAACCGACGCACCGATCCCGCAAGTTGCTGACCTTCGAGAGCTGCTGCGCGTGCGGACAGCGGACCTCGGAGACCTCCCGGCCTACGTGTTCCTGGGCAGCGATCTTGAGCCCGCCCATGTGTTGAGCTACGCCGCGCTGGGCCAGTCTGCCGAAGCAATTGCCCGCAAGCTGCGCGTGCTGACCCAGCCCGGTGACCGGGTTTTGCTGGCGTTCAGCAACGACCTGGAGGCGGTGCAGCTGTTCTGGGGCTGCATCCTGGCCGGTGCCATTCCGATTCCCGCACCGGCACCGGACACCAAAAATGTCAAGGGCAGTGAAGCACGGCTGCGAGGGATCGCGGTCGATGCGAATGTGACTTTGGCCCTGACCCATGAAAGCCACGTCGAGACCGGTCGCGGGCAGATCCCCGATGTGCGCTGGCACTCGCTTCAGACCCTGCTGGCCTTGCCGCAGGGGGTCGACCCAGCCGTTCCCGCTGCCCAATGGGAAGGCCCAGCGGACACGGCCTACCTGCAATACACGTCCGGCTCCACCAGTGCTCCGCGAGGTGTCGAGATCACCCACGGGAACGTGGTCGCCCAATGCGCTGCATTGATGAGCAGGCTGGACACCCGCGGCAAGCGGGGGCTGATCTGGCTGCCCTGGTTCCACGACTACGGGCTGATCCATGGCGTGATCCAGCCCCTGTACTCGGGTGCGACCGCGTTCCTGATGCCCACCGCGCAGTTCCTGCTGCGACCCTTGAGGTGGCTGGAGGCGATCGGGAAACACGGCGTGACGCACAGTGGCGCCCCCGACTTCGCCTACGTCGCCTGCGTGAAGGCCTTGGCCCGCGCACCAGGGTGGACCGCCCGGCTGGACGGTTGGCAGGTGGCCAGTTGTGGCGCGGAGCCGGTGCGAGCCACCACCTTGAACGCCTTCGCCGAAGCCTTTGCGCCCTTTGGCTTCCACAACGCGGCACTGGCGCCGTCCTACGGTTTGGCCGAAGCGGTCCTCGCGGTCACCGTGCGGGACACCCACACCCCTTTGCTGCAGCTCATCCTCGACGCGCAAGCCATCGAACGCCATGAGGTGCAGCATGCCCTTCCGGGGGCGCCCGGGACCCGAACCTTGGTGGGGTGTGGTCCGGCGCTCCCGGGTTTTGAGCTGTGCATCGTCGACCCTGGCACTTCGGTGCCATGCCCGCCCCATCGCATCGGCGAAATCTGGGTGGCAGGGCCGAGTGTGGGTCGAGGGTATTGGGGACAACCTGAAGCGTCGGCCGAGCACTTTGGCGCCACCCTGGCCCATGCGGGCGCCGACCCAACGCAGCATCTGCGCACAGGTGACCTGGGTTTCATGCACGAAGGCGAGTTGTTCGTCGCAGGCCGGCGCAAGGACCTGATCCTGGTGAACGGGCGCAACCTGTATCCCCACGACCTGGAGCAGACCGCCGAGGCGTCGCACCCGAACATCCGTCCAGGCGGCGTCATCGCGATCTCGGTCGACAAAGGTCTCAAAGAAACCGCGGTCATGCTGGTCGAATGCAGCCGACGACCCGCGCCGGATGTGGTGCGTGAGCTGCTCGACGGCGTGCAGAAACAGGTGGGCATCGAGCACCAGCTGGACCTGCACGACATCGTGCCGTTGCCAGCCGGCGCCCTGCCGCGCACGTCCAGCGGCAAACCCATGCGCGGCGCGGCGCGGCGGCTTTATCTGCAAGGGGCGCTGGAGCCCCTGCGGCTCGCGGCCGAGGCGCCACCGCTTCTGGCGCTGCCGCAGAACGGCGACGCTGATGCGCCGCTCATCGATACCCTGACCCAGGTGTGGTCCGATGTCCTCGAATACGACGAGATTCAACCCGACGCGAACTTTTTTGACCTGGGCGGTGACTCGCTGCTGGCCACCCAGCTGGTGTCGCGCCTGCGAACGAGGCTGGGCGTTGAACTGCCCATCAGCGCCCTGTTCGAAAGCCCCACGGTGCGCGGACTGGCACGCCGGGTGGGTCAAGCGCAAGGGCAGCTGTCCGATTCGCGTCCCCACCCGACGGCGGGGCCAGCGGCGCTGCCCGGCGTGCGTGCGCCGGGAGCCCGGGTCACGCTGTCCCATTCGCAGGAGCGCATGTGGTTCATGCACGAGCTGGCGCCCCACAGCAGCGCGTACAACGTGCCGCTGGCCATTCGCTTGCGGGGCCTGCTCGATCTCGCTGCGCTGCAGACAGCGCTGACGCAGGTGGTCGAACGCCATGAGATCCTGCGAACCCGCTTCATCAAGTCACCTGAAGGCGCATGGGGTGAAGTGGTGTCGGCTCCTCCTCCGCGGATCGACGAGGTGCGGCTGGCCCTGGACGGAGCACCCGTGTCCGACGGTGTGTTGCATCGCCACCTGGCCCAGGTCACTGCCGAGCCCTTCCGGCTGGATCGGTGCCCGCTGCTGCGCGCACAGGTCGTGCACATCGCCGAACAGGATGCCGTGTTGCTGATCGTGATGCACCACATCATCAGCGACCAATGGTCGTTCGCCGAACTCGGCCGTGAACTGGCCGCGCGCTACAGCGCCATTCGAGCCAACGCGGAAGCCGCGTTGCCCAGCCTGCCGTTCCAGTATGCGGACCACGCGAGCTGGCACCGGAGCTGGTTTGAAGGCGAGCGGCGAGCGAACGAGCTGGCCTACTGGTCGCGCCGCCTGGACGGCCTGGAGCCGTTGCCGCTCAACAACGACTTTCCGCGGCCGCTGGCACAAAGTTTCAGGGGTGCCTCGCTGCGCTGGCCTCTGGACCCCGACCACATCGTGGCGTTGCGTGGCCTCGGCGCGGCCCATGGCGCCAGCCTCTCAATGGTGCTGATCGCCGCGCTCAATGTGTTGCTGCATCGGCACACGGGCAAGACCGACATCGGCATTGGCGTGCCGATCGCCAACCGCCACCACCTCGCTTCCGAAAACCTCATCGGCACCTTTGTGAACACGCTGGTGTTCCGAACCGACCTGAACGGCGACCCGGATTTCCGCACCGTGCTGTCACGGGTGCGCGAAGTCTCCCTGGAAGCCTTCGCGCACCAGGACATGCCGTTCGAGCTGCTGGTCCGCGAACTGGCATCCAGGCCCGACTGCAGCCGACAACCGCTGTTCAACGTCATGTTCAACATGGTGAACTCGCAGGCCCGCGACTGCGAGTTCGAGGGCCTGACGTGGTCACGGCTCGATTTCGACCGGGCGTCGACGCAGTTCGATCTGACCTTCGTGGCCGACTTGCTGTACGACCACGCCCTCGTGATCGAGTACGCCACCGACCTGTTTGCACCCGAGACGGTGCAGCGCATGGGGGAGCACCTGCAGCAGATCCTGCGCGCCGCCGTGAACGAACCGGCAACCCGCGTGGCCACGCTTCCACTGCTGGGGCGCGCCGAGCGTGACCGCCTGACGCAGTGGTCGCTGGGCCCCGTCGAAGCGCCCGCGGCCGCCTCGGTGGCCGAGTGGGTGGCCAACGGGCTTCGGCCATCCGCGCATCGGGCAGCCCTGGTCTTTGGCACCGTGCAATTGACCCACCAGGAGCTGGACGCTGCGTCGAACCGGCTGGCCAGGTTGTTGCGTCAGCGCGGCATCGCGCGCGGCAGCCGCGTGGGGGTGTGCCTCCCTCGCAGCCTCGATCTGGTCATCTCGCTGCTGGCCATCCTGAAAGCCGGTGCGGCCTACGTGCCACTGGATCCTGACCACCCGCTCCAGCGACTGAATGACCAGATCGCCGATGCCGACCTCGCGCTGCTGGTGACCCACAGTTCGGCGGTGCTGGCGCACGAGCAGCCCCCACGACTGATGGTCGACCTGGACAGCTCGCTGATCGAGGCCACGTCCGCCGATCCGCTGCCAGCCGATCCCCAGCTCGATGCCCGTCCCGAAGATCCCGCGTACCTGATCTACACCTCGGGCTCCACGGGGCAGCCCAAAGGGGTTGCGGTGCCGCACCGGGCGGTGGTGAACCTGTTGGCCAGCATGGCGATCACGCCTGGCTTCACGGCGCAAGACCGTCTGCTGGCCGTGACCACCCCCAGTTTCGACATCGCGGTCCTGGAGCTGTTTCTGCCCCTGGGCATGGGAGGCACCGTGGTCGTCGCCAGCGAAACCCAGGCCACCGATGGACGCGCGTTGGCCGAGGTGTTGGCGCGCGAGCACATCACGGTGCTGCAGGCCACGCCCTCACGCTGGCATTTGCTGCTCGAGGCCGGTTGGGCGGGAAGCCCTCGGCTCAAGGCCCTGGTGGGCGGAGAGCCCCTGACACCCCACCTGGCCGCCCAGTTGCTGGCCCGCTGTGGCGAGGTCTGGAACATGTACGGACCGACCGAAACCACGGTGTGGTCGAGTTGCTGGCGGGTGTCTCCGGACGCGGTGCAAGCCATTGATCTGGGGCGCCCGGTGCTGAACACCTCGATCCAGGTGCTCGATCAGCACCTTCAGCCCTGCCCGATCGGTGTTCCCGGGGAGATCTACATCGGCGGCGCCGGCGTTGCCCTTGGTTACCACAAGCTCAATGCACTGACCGCCGAGCGGTTCATCGAGCAGGCGGGAACGCAGAACCCTTTCAACAAGCGCATTTACCGCACGGGTGACCGCGGGCGCTGGCGGCACGACGGGTCGCTGGAGCACGGCGGCCGGCTGGACGACCAGATCAAGTTGCGCGGGTTCCGGGTGGAGCTCGGTGAGATTGAAACCCGGCTGCTCAGCCACGAGGCCGTGGCTCGCGCGGTGGTGGTGCTGCGCGAAGATGCGCCCGGTCAGGCTCGGCTGGTGGCCTACGTGGTGCCCGAGGCCGCCATGCCCTCGCGCGAAAACCTGCGCGAGCACTTGCGCCGCTGGCTGCCCGATCACATGGTGCCCGGCCAGTTCGTCGAACTGGCCGCCATTCCCGTGTTGCCCAACGGCAAAACGAACCGCAGGGCCTTGCCGGCGCCTCCGGACAGTCAAACGGGTTCAAGCACACCACCCACATTGCCCCGCAACGCCACCGAGGCCACCATCCTGGCGATCTGGCAAGCGGCATTGCAGACCGACCGGCTCGGCATTCACGACAACTTCTTCGATCTCGGCGGGCACTCGATCCTGGCCGTGGGTGTGGTCGGTCGCATCGAAGCGGCCCTGGACCGCCCCTGTGCGCTGGGTCTGCTGTTCGAACACCCGACGGTGGCAGATCTGGCCGCGGCTCTGGCGCAAACACCGTCAGAGAGCACGGCGGACATCCCGGTGGCCGTGCTGCAGCCCCATGGAAGCGGGCCAGGGCTTTTCCTGTTGGCCGGTGCGGAGATGTACCGCCGGCTCGCGCAGCGACTGGATCCGGCGATGCCGGTGTACGGCGTGTTCTCGCAAACCGAAATCGACTTGCTTCAATGGCCGGCAGACGTTGCGCCGCCCGAGGTGTCGGTGGAGACGCTGGCGCAGGAGTACCACGCGCTGATCCGCGGGATTCAACCCCACGGCCCCTATTTTCTCGGAGGCTTCTCGATCGGCGGCTCGCTCGCCTTCGACGTGGCACAGCGGCTGAAAGAGGAGGGCGAAGACATTGGCCTGATCGTCCTGCTCGACTCCAAACTGCCCGGGCGAGGCTTCAAGCACCTGATGGCAGGGGTGCTCAGACGCCTGCGCCTGCTCCGCCGTCAGGGTCTGGCACACCTCTCGCATATTTACCGCGTCTATCGACACCAGACCGAGCATCGGCACGAGCCTGGGAGCCTGCGCATCCAGGCGTACGCGCAGGCCATCCGCGCGTACGACGCCGTGCCCAGCGACCTGCCCGTGGTGTTCATGCAGGCGGGTGACGATGCCTCCACCGCGCCGGCCTACGGCTGGCGTTCGCTGGCGCCAGGGTTGATCGTGGAACGCGTGCCCGGTAAACACATGGACATCCTGGAGCCGCCCAACGTCGACGTGCTGTCGTCCTTGATGCGCAAGCACATTGCCAATGTAAAGAGTTCTCGCGCCGGGGCGACGGGCAGCACCGCACCGTCACACCACCCCGCCGTGTCCAACTCATGCGCTTGAGACAGTCGTCGAAATACCTCCTGGCCTTTGTCCTAACCGCCTGCGGCTGGCGCAAGACCCTTGACCCGACCGAGCTCTCCGCTCTGTACACGCAACCGCTGTCTGCCCCGGACAAGCCTCTGCGGGTGTTCCACATTGGCCACAGCCTGGTCAACAAGGACGTCCCGATGATGCTGGAGCAGCTGGCTGGGAAGGGCCATGATCACCGCTCCCAGCTGGGGTGGGGTGCCTCGTTGAGGTCGCACTGGGAACCCGACGTGCCCGTCAACGGATTCGACGTGGAGAATGCCCATCCACGCTACCAGGATGCCCGTCAGGCCGTCGACAGTGGCCAGTTCGACGTGCTGGTGCTGACCGAGTCTGTGGAAATCAAGGACGCGATCAGGTACCACAAAAGCCCCAAATACATCCGCCAATGGGCGCGGGCCGCACGGACCGCCAATCCCAAGAGCCGCGTCTATCTCTACGAAACGTGGCACGAGCTGAACGACCCCAAGGGTTGGCTGGAGCGCGTGGACGAGGACCTGGGCCTGTACTGGGAAGGCGTGCTGCTGGCACAGGGACTGGCGCACGGGGACACCGGAGGTCCGGTGTACGTGATTCCTGCTGGACAGGTGATGGCCCGTTTGGTCCGCGAGATTGAAAACCGAGGGGGCGTTGATCGCCTCCGGTCGCGTGAAGATCTCTTCTTCCTCAACGAGAAGGGTGAACGCGACATGATTCACCTGAGTGCACTGGGCAACTACCTGGTCGCCATGACCCACTATGCCGTGCTCTATCACCGCCCGCCCCCCGCAGAGCCGCGCGACATTCGGCTTGTCGACGGCTCACAACTCCCGGCGATCTCGCCCGAGTTGGCGCAGCTGATGAGCCAGGTGGTGTGGTCGGTGGTGACCAGCTACCCCAAGACCGGCGTCGCGCAGAACAGGCGCTGATGGTGGCGAAGGTCAACACGGTATCTGTCAGGAGCATCATGGCATGACCATTTCCGTCAGTTTCTGAACCCCATCAGACACCTATGGCATGCCTTCAAAACCTCTCCGCTGGCACGGGAAGTGCAATGTTGAAGCCATGAAACAAATGAGCCTGAGCGACAGAGGATTCGAGCGCAAAACAAAGTGCACGCGCCAACGTGAGATTCTCGATGAGATGGACTTGGTGGCGCGGAGAGCTGAACTGGTGGAGCTGATCGCGCCGCACGCACCGACGCCGGGTGCCAAGGGCGGACGCGCGCCGTTCGCCGTCGAGACCATGCTGCGCATTCACATTCAGCAGCAGTGGTTCAACCTCTCGGACCCAGCGATGGAAGAGGTGCTGTTCCGTGAGTTCGTGGGCGGCCGGAGTGACATAGGCCTTGAAACGGATCTTGTGTGCCGGAAATTTCCGTCATCCGAAATTGGATGCATCAACTAGCGCGGCGGCGAGTGTCGTGCAGACACTCCTTAGGCCGCCACCATCGGACGAAGAAGCGATTTCAGAGAGGGGCAACTGAAACCAAGGTAACAGAGAATTGCATACGACATCTGAATGGTCGGAAAGTAGCGAAATTGTGTCTAGATATCTGCAAGGCAGAATTATTTCGCTACATACCAGCCCTACGCCGACGTTAGGATTGAAAGATTCAGCCGGCGTCGATTCGGGAGTGCTCAAGCCACTCCTGCAAAAAAGCGTCACATCTTGCCTCACCTCAAGCCATGAAGCCCATTCTTACTATCGCAAGATAGTAGGCTAACTACATTGAGCTATTCGTTTCTAATTGTGAATTATGTAACACCCGAAAACCGCATGGAACTGTGCCGCATGTCGCCTGATTGCAGCAGTTCATCGACTTCAAGTCAATGCATCAGCAAAGCGATCGATATATTCGTAGCACCTGAGCATCTCAATACGACCGGAATTTGATAGGTAAATCCTTGTTGCTGGTCAGCGTTGATTATGCCTTTAGTTCCAAAAGATCATTCTATTCACCCAAAAACTGTATGCCAATGTACTCCACGAGTCTCAAGATGAATCACTCCGAGTTAACACTCCCATCAGTGATGCCACCTCCCTCTCCCAAGAAGCAAGAAAATTCTGGCTCGGGGTCGAGCCCCTCCGTCTTGCTGATAGCGTTGATCAGCGCACTGGGATTGACGGCCTGTGGTGGTGGCAACGAGGAGGTTGGCACTTCAGAGCAAGTCGCAGCCACAGCCGATGGTCGGGAACGTGTGAGCGGCGAGGATGCCTACACCTTGGAACCAGTTGTGGCGACAACCTCTGATCTGGAAGGGGCGGATGCTGGCCCTCTCGGGAAAGCTGCAACTACAACCGGCACGCAGACCATCAATGGTCTGTCATTCAGCAGCACCGCTTGCTCCACGGAAGGTAATACTTGCAATTTTTCGGGGTCACGAAACGTGGCCTATGGTGCCGCTGGCCGATTCAGTGTCAGGCTGCTCACCGGCCCAGTAAGCTGCACGAACGCCACCTTTGGCGACCCCATACCCGGCACGTATAAGTCGTGCTTCCTTTCCACTACGACTACGACTACGACAGCACCTGCACCTGCACCTGCACCTGCACCTGCACCTGCACCTGCACCTGCACCTGCACCGAGTACGCAGACCATCAATGGTCTGTCATTCAGCAGTACCGCTTGCTCCACGGAAGGCAATACTTGCAATTTTTCGGGGTCACGAAACGTGGCCTATGGTGCCGCTGGCCGATTCAGTGTCAGGCTGCTCACCGGCCCAGTAAGCTGCACGAACGCCACCTTTGGCGACCCCATACCCGGCACGTATAAGTCGTGCTTCCTTTCCACTACGACTACGACTACGACAGCACCTGCACCTGCACCTGCACCTGCACCTGCACCTGCACCTGCACCTGCACCTG
>NZ_JADMKB010000167.1 GCF_018780075.1 Hydrogenophaga sp. | reverse complement strand
TCCAGCAGGCGCAGATGTTCAGCCTGATGGACGAGAACATCCACAACATCGCCATTGAAGGCGTGTTTGACGACTGCCAGGACATTGTCAAGAACGTCAGTAACGATCTGGACTTCAAGCGCAAGTACAAGATCGGCACCGTCAATTCCATCAACTGGGCGCGCCTGCTGGCGCAGGTGGTCTATTACTTCGCTGGCTATTTCCAGGCGACCACGAGCAACGAGCAGAAGGTGAGTTTCACCGTGCCCAGCGGCAATTTCGGCAACATCTGCGCCGGTCACGTGGCCCGCCAGATGGGCCTGCCCATCGAGCGCCTGGTGGCGGCCACCAACGAAAACGACGTGCTCGACGAGTTCTTTCGCACAGGTACCTACCGGGTGCGTGGCAGTTCGGACACCTACGAAACCTCCAGCCCGTCGATGGACATTTCCAAGGCCAGCAACTTCGAGCGGTTTGTGTTCGACCTGCTGGGTCGTGACAGTGCGCGCACGAAGCGCCTGTTCGACGAGGAGCTGCGCCTGCACGGCCGCTTCGATCTCGGCAACGACCCACTGTTCGCGCACGCCGCCACGATGTACGGTTTTGCCAGTGGCAAGAGCACACATGCCAACCGCCTCGCAACGATCAAGGACACCTTCGAACGTTTCGGGGTGATGGTCGACACCCACACCGCCGATGGTGTGAAGGTGGCGCGGGAGCTGCGTCGCCCGGGCGAGACGATGGTCGTGCTGGAAACGGCGCTGCCCATCAAGTTTGCCGACACCATCCGCGAAGCCCTGGGGCGCGACCCGCACCGGCCTGCTCAGTTCGATGGCATCGAAGCCCTGCCCAAGCGGGTGAGGGTGATGCAGGCCGACACGGTCGCGGTCAAGCGCTACATCGTTGACCATTGCCCGGTGTGAGCCGCGGCGGCGTTCGTCAATGAAGGTCGTCGGCTTCGCCGGTTTTTCGGGCTCCGGCAAGACCACGCTGGTCGAGCAACTGATCCCGGCGCTCAAGTTGCGCGGCCTTCGCGTGTCGGTGGTCAAACACGCGCACCACCAGTTCGACATCGACCACCCGGGGAAAGACACCTGGCGTCACCGGGAGGCCGGCGCCTTCGAGGTGGTGGTCGCTTCGGCGAAACGGCTGGTGCTGATGCGCGAATTCGAGCGTGATCGCGAGCTGAGCGTGCACCACCTGCTGGCCGAGCTGTACGCCGGCGTGGACTGGGTGTTGGTGGAAGGCTTCAAGGACAGCGACCTGCAGAAGATCGAGGTCTGGCGCGCGGCCAGCGCCAAACCCGCCCGCTACCCCGACGACCCGTTCATCGTGGCCATCGCCACCGACAGCCCCGGACAGCTGCCCGAAGCGACCCAGCGGCCGGTGCTGGATTTGAACGATGCCGACGCCCTGGCCACCTGGCTGGTCGACAATGGGGATCGTTTCGACTACAACCCCGACGCCTACCTCTGACCACGCTGTTGCGCAGCACCTCTTTCCACTGGCCATGACCGCTGCACCCCAACCCCACCGTGCTCCCCTGATGTCGTTGGACAACGCGCTGAGCGAGGTGCTCGGCCGCGTGACGCCGCTGGTGCGCACCGAGTCCGTGGCCACCTTCGACGCCGACCACCGGGTGCTCTCCACCGACCTGGTGTCCGCGCTGCACGTGCCACCGCAGGACAACTCGTCGATGGACGGATACGCCGTGCGCGTGGCCGATGTGAGCGCCAAAGGCGTGGTGCTGCCCGTGTCCCAGCGCATCGCGGCCGGTCACGCGGCCCAGCCGCTGCAGCCGGGCACCTGCGCGCGCATCTTCACCGGCGCGCCCATGCCGGCGGGTGCCGACGCGGTGGTGATGCAGGAAGACACGCGCGAGGTGGGCGGCGACCTGCACGCTGCGCACATCGACGCCGTGCCCGCGCCCGGCCAGTGGGTGCGCCGCGCTGGCGAAGACGTGACGCGGGGTGCCGTGGTGCTGCCCCGCGGCACCCGGCTGTCGCCTGCCAGCCTGGGCCTGGCCGCCGGCATCGGCATGGCACACCTGACCGTCATGGCGCGACCGCGGGTCGCCTTGTTCTCCACCGGCGACGAACTCGTGATGCCGGGCGAGGTGGCGCCCGAGGCGATGAAACCCGGTGCCATCTACAACTCGAACCGTTTTTTCCTGCGCACGCTGCTGCTGCGCCTGGGCTGCGAGGTGAGCGACCTGGGCATCGTGCCCGACCAGCGCGACCTGACGCTCGCTGCCCTCAAGACCGCTGCAGACCACCACGACCTCATCCTCACCAGCGGCGGCGTGTCGGTGGGTGAAGAGGACCACATCAAACCCGCCGTGCAACAGCTCGGCAGCCTGGACCTGTGGCAGATCGCGATGAAGCCGGGCAAGCCCTTTGCGTACGGCACCGTGCGGCGCGATGCTGGTGCGGGCACCGATGCGGCCCAGCCTTGCCACTTCATCGGTCTGCCGGGCAACCCGGTGTCCAGCTTTGTCACCTTCCTGCTGCTGGTCCGGCCTTTCCTGCTGAAGCTGCAGGGTGCGCCGGTGCCGGCATGGCAGCCGGTCATGTTGCCTGCCCACTTCGATCTGCCGAGAGCCGACAAGCGCCGCGAATTCCTGCGCGTGCGCCGCAACGCGGCCGGTGGCCTGGACCTGTTTCCCAATCAGAGCTCGGGTGTGCTGACCTCGGCGGTCTGGGGCGACGGCCTGGTGGACAACCCGGCCGGCCATACCATCGCCCACGGTGACACCGTGGCCTACTTCCCCTTCGCGGACCTGCTCGCATGAAAGTCACCCTGCGGTATTTCGCCTCCATCCGCGAGGCCATCGGTGCCGGCAACGAAGTGCTGGAAACCAGCGCCACGACGCTGGCCGCGCTGCGCGATGAGCTCATCGGCCGAGGAGGTGCGCACGCCGAAGCCCTGGCACGAGGCCGCGCGGTGCGCGTCTCGATCAACCAGACCATGGCCGATGAATCCGCGGCGCTGGTCGACAACGCCGAAGTCGCCTTCTTCCCGCCCGTGACCGGAGGCTGAACATGGACGCCCGAGTCAGCATCCAGACCCAGGACTTCGACCTGTCGGCCGAGGTGGCCCGCTTGCGTGCCGATGAAAAGGGCGTGGGCGCCGTGTGCACCTTTGTAGGCACGGTCCGCGACCGCAACGACGGCCAGAGCGTCAGCACCATGGAGCTGGAGCACTACCCGGGCATGACGGAGAAGAGCATCGAAGCCATGATCGACGAAGCCCATCGGCGCTTCGACATCTTGGGTGCCCGTGTGATCCACCGCGTGGGCCTGCTGCAGCCGCTGGACCAGATCGTGCTGGTGGCGGTGACCTCGGCCCACCGGGGCGAGAGCTTCCAGGCCTGTGAGTTCCTGATGGACTACCTGAAGACCCAGGCGCCGTTCTGGAAGAAGGAGCAGACGCCCGACGGCGCGCGCTGGGTGGACGCGCGGGTCAGCGACGACGCCGCGCTGGCCAAATGGGGCATCGGCAGCCAGAACGCGTGAAGGCGCCGTGGCCATGACCTTGAGCGCCGCCGACATCGCGTCCATCGAACGCGCCACGCTCGCCGCGGTGGCGCCCGAACGGGTCGAGGCCATCGAGGGCTGGCTGCTGCCCATGGACCACGGCACCGTTGGTCGAGCCCACAGCGCTGTTCCCTTACACCACGGCGCCCACGATCCCGCATGGATCGACCTCATCGCCCGACGCTACCGCGACGCCGGGGTGCGACCCGTGTTCCGCCTGCCGGACCAGCCGTCGTTCGAGGCCTGGTGGCCGGCGTTGACGGCACGGGGTTTCAAGAGCGAGCAGCCCACGCTGACCCAGACCGGCGCCTTGCAAGGCCTCCTGGGCCTCGCCAGCGACACCGACGGCGTCTCCCTGGACGAGCGTCCCGACGCGGCCTGGATGGCCATGTTTCTGGGGGAAGGGCTCGATCCGGTGGACGGCGCGAGCCGCTCGCGCGCCTTGTCGCGCGCCGAGGGCACCCTGTTCGCCAGCCTGCGCGAAGGCGGGCAGACCCTGGCCTGCGGCGCCGCCAGCTTCACCGAGGGCTGGCTCAGCATGCACGGCCTGCGCACGGCGGCCGGACAGCGCGGGCGGGGGCTGGCGGGCCGGCTGATCCGTGGCATGGCGCTGGAGGCGCAGCGCCGGGGCATCGCCCGCGCGTTCCTGCAGGTCGATGCCGCCAATGCGCCGGCGCTGGCGCTGTATCGACGGGCCGGCATGACCACCGCTTGGCCCTACACCTACTGGCGCGCACCCCTGTAGCCGGTCGGTTCGCGCACCGAGGCCGGTGCCGTGCGCCTCGCCGGCAAGCTTGATGCAGGTCAAACGACGTCGTTTCGCGTCTTGAAAACCGCGCGTTCAGCGCCAGATGCACTCCAATCAAATTTTTGCGGAGTGCCTGTTCATGCGACTCGACAAACTCACCACCAAATTCCAGGAAGCCCTGGGCGAAGCCCAGACCTTGGCGCTGGGCGCCGACAACGCCTACATCGAACCGGCCCACCTGCTGCTGGCCATGCTGCGCCAGACCGACGGCCCGCAGTCGCTGCTGCAGCGCGCGGGCGTGAACGTGCAGGGCCTGGCCAAAGCGACCGAGGCGGCCGTGAAGCGCCTGCCCGAGGTGCAGGGGCAGGACCAGGTGCAGCCCAGCCCCGATCTGGGCAAGCTGCTGCAGGCCACGGAAAAGGAGGCCATCAAGCGCGGTGACGAGTTCATTGCCAGTGAGCTGTTCCTGCTGGCGGTGGCCGATCAGAAAGGAGAACTCGGTCGCATCGCCAACGAAAACGGGTTGACCCGCAAGAGCCTGGAAAGCGCCATCACCGCCGTGCGCGGTGGCCAGAAAATGGACAGCCCCGAAGCCGAAGGCCAGCGCGAGGCGCTGAAAAAATACACCATGGACCTGACCGAGCGCGCCCGCCTGGGCAAGCTCGACCCGGTGATCGGCCGCGACGACGAGATTCGCCGCGCGATCCAGGTGCTGCAGCGCCGCACCAAGAACAACCCGGTGCTGATCGGCGAACCCGGCGTGGGCAAGACGGCCATCGTCGAGGGCCTGGCCCAGCGCATCGTGGCCGGCGAGGTGCCGGATTCGCTCAAGGGCAAGCGCGTGCTGAGTCTGGACATGGCCGCGCTGCTGGCCGGTGCCAAGTTCCGTGGTGAATTTGAAGAGCGCCTGAAGACCGTGCTGAACGAGCTGGCCAAAGACGAAGGCCAGACCATCGTCTTCATCGATGAGCTGCACACCATGGTGGGCGCGGGCAAGGCCGAGGGCGCGATGGACGCGGGCAACATGCTCAAGCCGGCCTTGGCGCGTGGTGAGCTGCACTGCGTGGGCGCGACCACGCTGGACGAATACCGCAAATACATTGAAAAGGACGCCGCGCTGGAGCGCCGCTTCCAGAAGATCCTGGTCGGCGAGCCGACGGTGGAGGCGACCATCGCCATCCTGCGCGGCCTGAAGGAGCGCTACCAGGTGCACCACGGTGTGGACATCACCGACCCCGCCATCGTGGCCGCGGCCGAGCTGAGCCACCGCTACATCACCGACCGCTTCCTGCCCGACAAGGCGATCGACCTGATCGACGAGGCCGCGTCCAAGATCAAGATCGAGATGGACTCCAAGCCCGAGGTGATGGACAAGCTCGACCGCCGCCTGATCCAGCTGCAGATCGAGCGCGAAGCCGTCAAGAAAGAAAAGGACGAAGCCTCGCAGAAGCGGCTGACCCTGATCGAAGAAGAGATCACGCGGTTGCAGAAAGAGATCGCCGATCTCGATGAGATCTGGAAGTCCGAGAAGGCCACGGCCCAGGGCAGCGCCCAGGTGCGTGAAGAGATCGACAAGCTGCGCCAGCAGATCGAAAGCCTGACCCGCAAGGGCGATCTCGCCAAGGTGGCCGAGCTGCAGTACGGCAAGCTGCCCGATCTGGAGAAGCGCCTGAAGGAAGCCCAGGACAAGGAAGCCGGTAAGGCCAAGGGCGGCGCGGGCGTGGGCCCCCAGCTGCTGCGCACCCAGGTCGGCGCCGAAGAGATCGCCGAGGTGGTGGCGCGCGCCACCGGCATCCCGGTCGCCAAGCTGATGCAGGGCGAGCGCGACAAGCTGCTGGTGATGGAAGACAAGCTGCACA
>NZ_JADMKB010000050.1 GCF_018780075.1 Hydrogenophaga sp. | reverse complement strand
CGCGGTCGCACAGCGCGGTCATCTCCAGGTGCGGCGAGACCGGCTCGCTGATGCGGCGCAGCTCGCCTGAGTTTTCCAGTTGCGCGATGAAGTCGCGCAGGTCCTTGTAAATCATGCCGGCTCGGCGTCCAGCCCGGCCCAGCGTGCGCTCAGCGTGTGCGGCACGTCCAGCAGGTCCAGCACCCGCGCCACGCTGGCGTTGACGATGTCGTCGATGGTCTGCGGCCGCAGGTAGAAGGCGGGCACCGGCGGGCAGACGATGGCGCCCATCTCGGTCACGGCGGTCATGTTGCGCAGGTGGCCCAGGTGCAGCGGCGTCTCGCGCGCCATCAGCACCAGGCGGCGGCGTTCCTTGAGCATCACATCGGCCGCGCGGATGACCAGGTTGTCGGACAGGCCGTGCGCGATGGCCGCGAGCGTGCGCATGGAACACGGCGCGACCACCATGCCGGCGCAGCGGAACGAGCCGCTGGCCGGGCCGGCGCCGAGGTCGGCCGCGTCGTGCAGCGTGTGCACCAGCGGGCGCAGCGTCTGCGGTCCGGCGTGCAGCTCGTGGCGCAGGGTCTGCCAGCCGGCGTCGGAGACGACGAGGTGCGTTTCCACGCCCGGCACGGTCTGCAGCGTCTGCAGCAGGCGCAGGCCGTAGATGGCGCCGCTGGCGCCGGTGATCGCGACCATCAGGCGCCGCGGGGCAGCCCCGGCGCCGGCGCACCCGGTGGGCTGGCCGGGGTCAGCGCCCGGCATGGCGGGACCGGGGCGTGGCCGAGGGGCGCAGCCGCTGCAGGCGCGTGAACACGGCCGACGGCGTCCACTGCGCGAGCTGAAACACCGGCAGCTCCAGCGCGTCGAGCGCGTTCTTGACCACCAGGCCCAGCTCGGTGTCGCCCTCCATGGACAGGCGGCGGTTGAAGAACAGGGTGTCGGGGTCGTCCAGCCGCTGCGCCAGGCGCAGGAAGTCGTGCGCGTTGGCGCTCAGGGTGAGCTCGGTGGCGGGTTGCGGCGCGCTGGCGCGGAACGCCCGGCCCTGCCAGGCAAAGTCGAACCTGAGACCGGCGTCGCGCACGTGGATGCGGATGCGCTGGCCTTGCAGGCGTTGTGCCACGTCCGCCGGCAGCTGCCGCGCCAGCACCAGGTTGAGCCCGGTGACCAGCAGCAGCGAGCCGGGGTACGGCGGCAGGCGCGAGAGCACGGCGGCGACGGGTGGCGGGACGGTGTGGCGCTGGGCCGGGGCAAATGTGTCGTTCATGGAGGGGGGTGGCGGTCAGGCCACGTACAGCAACAGGGTGAAGAAATGGCAGGTGCTGCCGGCCAGCACGAACAGGTGCCAGATGCCGTGGCCGTGGCGCACCTTGTGGTCGGTGGCGTAGAAGACGATGCCGAGGGTGTAGAGGGCGCCACCGGTGGCCAGCCAGGTGAAACCGGCCGGGCCCAGCGCCTGCCACAGCGGTGCCACCGCCACCAGCGCCAGCCAGCCCATGAGCACGTAGATCACCAGCGACATCACCCGTGCGCCGCGCGCCAGCCAGATTTCCTGCGCGATGCCGACCACGGCCAGCCCCCAGACCACGCCCAGCAGCGACCAGCCCCAGGGGCCGTTGAGCGTGACCAGCGCGAAGGGCGTGTAGGTGCCCGCGATCAGCAGGTAGATGCTGCAGTGGTCCAGCTTCTGGAACACGGCCTTGGCGCGACCGCCCAGCGCGTGGTACAGCGTGGACGCCACGTAGAGCACCACCAGCGTGGCGCCGTAGACGCTGAAACCCACGATGCGCCAGGGGTCGCCCTTGAGCGACGCGCTGGTGATGAGCACCACCGCGGCGGCCACGGCCAGCACCGCGCCCACGAGGTGGCTGATGCTGTTGAAGCGCTCGCCGGCGACCATGGTGTCAGGCCACGGCCGTGGCGAGCGCCGGCGCGGTGGTCTCGACGCGCTCCTGCCCGGGCCGGCCGTGCCAGTAGCCGTTGCAGTCGCGCTCGGGCAGCAGCGGCCGCAGGGCCGCGCGGGCCTGCGGCCCGTCGAGCGCGCCGCGGCGCACGGCGTCGTACAGGCC
This sequence comes from Hydrogenophaga sp., assembly GCF_018780075.1. Lineage (GTDB taxonomy): Bacteria > Pseudomonadota > Gammaproteobacteria > Burkholderiales > Burkholderiaceae_C > Hydrogenophaga. The sequence goes on along the minus strand of NZ_JADMKB010000050.1, from coordinate 28,548 downwards.
GATCACCTCTGCCGTGTGCAACGACTGCGGGCTGATGCGCGCCACGTCCACGCCGAGCGCCGCCAGATCGGCCCAGGCGTCGATCAGGTTGTGCACCCGCGCCGACTGGGTCTGGATGCCGTTGAGCACCAGGAACTCGGCGCTCTCGCGCGTCTTGAGCATCAGGCCGTCGGGGTGGTCGAGGCAGCTGAAGCGGCAGTCGTCCTTGGGCAGGTTGCGGTGGCGCGCGGTGAAGCAGCGCGCCGAAAACGCCAGCGGCAGGCGGCCGTGCACGAACACCTCGGTCTGCAGGCCGGCCGGGCGCTGCTGCTGCAGCAGCGCCAGGTCGTGGCGCGGCATCTCCAGCGGCGCGACCCAGCGTGTGGCGCCCAGCGACGCCATCCATTGCAGCGTGGGGCCGTTGTAGACGTTGAGGTGCGGGCCGGCGACGAAGCCGCGCTGGCCGGTCAGCGCGCTCACCGCGCCCATGTCGTTGGCCTCGACCAGGAAATCAGCGTTCGCCGCGATCTTCTGCATCGCGCTCACGTCCGAGCCCGACTCCAGCAGCACCTGGGTGGACAGCACCGCGGTCTTGCCCGCAGCACTCACCAGTTCGGCCACGTCCAGCCAGTCGGACAGGCGCAACTCGTGGCGGCGCGAGCAGGTGACCTCGCCGAGGTAGACGATGTCCACCGCGGTCGCGGCCATCGCCTCGTAGAAGTCAAAGACGGTCTGGCGGGGCCAGTGGTACTGCAGGGGTCCGAGAGAAAGTTTCACTTCAGTGGTTCCAGTGTGTGCGGCCGCCCCTCACCCCAACCCTCTCCCCAGAGGGGCGAGGGAGCCAGGGCCAGGGCGCCGGAGCGCGTGCCCCATCCAGGGCACCCGTGGAACTGGCTTTGCCAGGCCACAGGGGTGCGTCCCCCCTCCGGGGGGAAGCTGCGAAGCGGCGCAGGGGGGCGGTCATTTCCACGGCCGGTGGTAAGCGCCCAGCGTGTGTTGCTGACCTTCCGCGACCTGGTCCAGCGAGGCCATCCAGGCGCTCCTGGGCGTGTAGTGCTGGGGCTGGGCCAGGCAGTGGTCGATGGCTTCGCGCCAGACCTTCGTGACCTGGGCCACGTAGGCCGGGCTGCGCTGGCGCCCTTCGATCTTGATCGCACGCACGCCCATCTGCAAGAGCTGCGGCAGCAGCGAGAGCGTGTTGAGGCTGGTGGGCTCTTCGATCGCGTAGTAGCTGGTGTCGTTTTCGACGTCGAAACGGCCCTTGCACAGCGTGGGGTAGCCCGCGCTCTCACCGGCGGCGTAGCGGTCGATCAGCACGCCGTTCAGGCGCGATTCCAGGCCCTTCGGCGTGTCCTGCCAGCGCACCGCCTTGGCGGGGGAGCACACGCCGTGCGTGTTGGGCGATTCGCCGGTGACGTAGGACGAGAGCGCGCAGCGCCCTTCGACCATCACGCACAGGCTGCCGAAGCCGAACACCTCGATCTCCACCGGCGTCTTCTGCACCACCTGGCGCACCTGGTCGAGCGAGAGCACGCGCGGCAGCACCGCGCGCGAGATGCCGAATTCGCGGTGGTAGAGGTTGATCGCTTCGGGGTGGGTGGCCGAGCCCTGCACCGAGAGGTGCAACCGCAGCCGGGGGTGGCGCTGCGTGGCGTATTGCATCAGGCCGGGGTCGGCCAGGATGACCGCGTCCACGCCCAGGTTGACAGCCTTGTCCATGGCCTCGCGCCAGCGCTCCGGCTGCGCGGCCTGGGGGTAGGTGTTGAGCGCCATGAACACCTGGCAGCCCCGCGCATGCGCATAGGCCACGCCGCTGGCGATGGCCGCGTCGTCGAAGTTCAGGCCGGCGAAATTGCGCGCGTTGGTGGCGTCGCGCAGGCCCAGGTAGACGCAGTTGGCGCCGTGGTCCACCGCGGCCTTGAGCGCGGGCAGGCTGCCGGCCGGGCAGACCAGGTCCAGGGTGGGGGGATTCGGTTGCGTGCGGTCGGTGGCCATGGGAGGGTGCAGGGGAGGGGCGGCACGGCGAACGGGGGCCGGTGCCAGACGGGCGCGAAGGTATCAGCGGCCCGACGCCCCGGCGTTGACCTGGGTCAAGGGGCTCATGGCTTGATCTGGCGCAAGTGGGGGCTGGAACGGGCTGGGCGGTGGCGAAGGCCCGCCCGAGGGCGGTTCTTGATGCAGGACAAGGTGCTTACGGGCCCTCGCCGGTAGGCTCCAGATGCGGTTTTTTGCGCCGCACAACCGGAACGACACGATGAATGCACGAGACGACATGGGCGCAGTGCCGCCTGACAGCGGCGATGTGGCCGCGCACGCCGAGGCCTTGCTGCGCCTGGCCCGCGAGGGCGGGCTGCGCACCTGGCGCATGGGCGGCCAGGACGGGGGCGGCAAGGAGCTGTTGCCCGTGGTGCAGGGCGGCATGGGCGTGGGCGTGTCGGCCGGCGGGCTGGCCGGCGCGGTGGCGTCGCTGGGCGGGGTGGGCACGGTCTCGTCCGTGGACCTGCGCCGCCTGCACCCCGACCTGATGGCGCAGACGGTGCACCTGGAGAACGGCAAGGAGCCCGACGCCAAAGCGCGCATCGACGCCGCCAACCTGGTCGCGCTGGACCGCGAGATCCAGCGCGCGCGCGGTATCGCCCAGGGCCGCGGCCTGATCGCGGTCAACGTGATGAAGGCGCTCTCAGCATATGAAATCTACGTGCGCCAGGCGCTGGAGAGCGGCGCCGACGCGGTGGTGGTGGGCGCCGGTCTGCCGCTGGACCTGCCCGAGATCGCCAAGAACCACCCCCAGACCGCGCTGATCCCCATCCTGTCGGACGCGCGCGGCGTGCAGCTGCTGGTGCGCAAGTGGGAAAAGAAGGGCCGCCTGCCCGACGCCATCGTCATCGAGCACCCGCGCCTGGCCGGTGGCCACCTCGGGGCCGCCAAGGTGGCGGATCTGCAGGACGGGCGCTTCGAGTTCGATCAGGTGCTCCCGGCGGTGCTCGAATTCTTCAAGACCGCCGGCATCGAGGGACAGATCCCGCTGATCGCGGCCGGTGGCATCAGTTCCCGGAGCGACCTGCTGCGCCTGCAGGCCCTGGGCGCGAGCGCGGTGCAGATGGGCACGGCCTTTGCCGTCACCCAGGAATGCGACGCCGACCCGGTGTTCAAGCGCGTGCTGGCCGAGGCGCGGCCCGAAGACGTGGTGGAGTTCATCAGTGTGGCCGGTCTGCCCGCGCGCGCGGTGCGCACGCCCTGGCTGGACAAGTACATCCGCATCGAGCCCAAGCTCCAGGCGGCGGCCCACGCCAAGAAAAAGTGCAACATGGCGTTCGATTGCCTGGCCCATTGCGGCCTGCGCGACGGCGTGGTGGGCATCGGCCAGTTCTGCATCGACCAGCAGCTGGGCCACGCCATGGAAGGCGATGAAAACAAGGGCCTGTTTTTCCGGGGGGCCGGTACCCTCCCGTTCGGCAAGGACATCCGTTCCGTGCGCGACCTGATGTGGTGGATGATCGGGGGCTGCCTGTCCCCGGCTTTGGGGCAGAATACCGCCCCTTTGCCCATCGAATCTGGAGCCACCGCATGAAGCGTGACCACAGCCTGCGCGCGCAGGACCTGACACAAACCCAACCCATCAGCCAAGACGTCCTGGCCGAAAAATACCTCAAGCCCGGCGAGACCGGCGTCGAAGACCTCTACCGCCGTGTGGCGCGAGCGCTCGCTTCCGTGGAAAAGCCCGAAGCGCGGGCCGAGTGGGAGCAGACCTTCCTCGCCAACCTGCACGCCGGCGCCATCGGCGCGGGCCGCATCATGAGCGCCGCCGGCACCGACATCCAGGCCACGCTGATCAACTGTTTCGTGCAGCCCGTGGGCGACGCGATCCAGGGCGTGGACGCCGAGGGCTACCCCGGCATCTACGAAGCGCTGCGCGAAGCGGCCGAAACCATGCGCCGCGGCGGCGGTGTGGGCTACGATTTTTCGCGCATCCGCCCCCGCGGCGCCGAGGTCAAGGGCACGCACTCCATGGCGTCGGGCCCCTGCAGCTACATCAACGTGTTCGACCAGTCGTGTTCGACGGTCGAGAGCGCGGGCGCGCGCCGTGGCGCGCAGATGGGCGTGTTGCGCATCGACCACCCGGATGTGATGGATTTCATCACCGCCAAGCGCACCCCCGGCCGCTGGAACAACTTCAACGTCTCGGTCGGCGTGTCCGACGCCTTCATGGAGGCCGTGGGCAACGACCAGCCCTGGGAGCTGGTGCACAAGGCCCGCCCCGGCAAGACGCTGCTCGACAAAGGCGCCTACCAGCGCAGCGACGGCCAGTGGGTCTACCAGACCGTGGCCGCGCGCGAGCTGTGGGACACCATCATGAAGTCGGCCTACGACTTCGCCGAGCCGGGCATCCTGTTCCTCGACAAGATCGGCACCGACAACAACCTGCATTACTGCGAAACCATCTCGGCCACCAACCCCTGTGGCGAACAGCCGCTGCCGCCCTACGGCTGCTGCGACCTCGGCCCCATCATCCTGACCCGCTTCGTCCAGAACCCGTTCGGTTTCGGCGGGGCCCCGGCCTTCGATTTCGAGGCCTTCGAAAAGGCCGTGGCGCTGCAGGTGCGCGCGCTGGACAACGTGCTCGACGTGACCTTCTGGCCGCTGGAGCAGCAGCGCACTGAAAGCGCCGCCAAGCGCCGCATCGGCGTGGGCTTCACCGGCATGGGCAATGCCCTGGCCATGCTCTGCGTGCGTTACGACCGCGAAGACGGTCGCCAGGTGGCCGCCCAGATCGCCGAGCGCATGCGCAACGCCGCCTACCTGGCCTCGGTCGAGCTGGGCAAGGAAAAGGGCGTGTTCCCCAAATTCGAGGCCGAGGGTTACCTGGCCCCCGGCACCTTCGCCAGCCGCCTGCCCGAGGCCATCAAGAAGGCCATCCGCAAGCACGGCATCCGCAACAGCCACCTGCTGTCCATCGCGCCCACCGGCACGGTGAGCCTGGCCTTTGCCGACAACGCCTCCAACGGCATCGAGCCGCCGTTTTCCTGGATGTACCGCCGCAAGAAGCGCGAGGCCGATGGCTCCACCAGCGAGTACGCGGTGGAAGACCACGCCTGGCGCCTGTACCGCGAACTCGGCGGCGACGTGGACCAGCTGCCCGAGTACTTCGTCAACGCGCTGGCCATGAGCGCGGGCGAACACATCGCCATGATGGAAGCGGTGCAGCCCTTCGTGGACACCGCCATTTCCAAGACGGTCAACGTCGCGGCCGACTACCCGTTCGAAGATTTCAAGAGCCTGTACCAGAAGGCCTGGCGCGCCAACCTCAAGGGCATGGCCACCTACCGGCCCAACAACATTCTCGGCTCGGTGCTCGACACCGGCACGCCCGCTGCCGCAGAGACCAAGCCCGCCCCCGTGCCAGCCGCGCCGGTGGACCCGATGCGCACCGTGATCGAGAGCCGTCCCAAGGGCGCGCTCTCGGCCGTGGCCGACAAGATCGAGTACTGGACGCAAGAGGGCCACAAGACGCTGTACATCGTCGTCTCCTTCCTGCCGGTGCCCGCCGCCGACGGCGTGGGCACGGTCGAGCGCGCGATCGAGTTCTTCATGCCCGTGGGCCAGAACGGCGAGTCGCAGCAGTGGATCACCTCCACCATGCGCATGCTCTCGCTGGCCGCGCGCGGTGGTTTCCTCGGCCGGGCGCTGTCCGACATGCGCAAGGTCGCCTGGGACCGCGGCCCGGTGCGCCTGGGCACCTACCAGAAGGCCGACGGCACGCACGTGCCGATGTGGCACGACTCCGAGGTCGCGGCCATTGCCTTCGCGCTGCAGAACATCATCGCGCGGCGCAACCAGCACGCCGCCGCCGTGGCCGTGCCGCAAGCGCCCGCCGCGCCCGAGCTGCCCGGCATGGCCGCCCCGTCGGCCGTGATGGCCGGCAAGAAATGCCCCGAGTGCGGCGCACACGCCATGATCCGCAAGGACGGCTGCGACTACTGCACCTCCTGCGGGCACCTCGGCAGCTGCGGATGACCTCCACCACGCGCCCGGTGGTGCCCCTGCGCCCGGTGCGGCCAGGGCCCGCCGGCGCGCAGGGTGGCGGCCAGGGGCCGAGCCGCGCCTGGCGCCCGCAGCACCTGCTGCTGGCGCCGCACCGGCTGGCGTTTTTCCTCGCGGTGCTGCTGCTGCTGGCCTCGGGCCTGTGGTGGGCACTGGTGCAGGTGGACCGCAGCACCGGGGCCATCGGCCTGGGGTACGCGGTGTCCCCGACGGTCACCCACGCCGCGGTCATGAGCTTTGGCTTCGTGCCGCTCTTTTTTGCCGGCTTTCTGTTCACCGCCGGCCCCAAGTGGCTGGGCGTGGAAGGCCCCGGCCCCCGGGCACTGGTGCCCACCCTGCTGCTGCAGGCCGCGGGCTGGCTGCTCTGGCTCGCCGGGGCCCACACCCACGTGGGCGTCGCGGTGGCGGGCGCGGCGCTGGCGACCGCCGGCCTGGGCGCGCAGTACCTGCGCTTCTGGGCCCTGGTGCGGCGCAGCACGCTCACCGACCGCCTGCACGCCACGGTGGTGGCGGTGGCCGGCACCGTGGGCACGCTGTGCGTCGCGGGGCTGGCCCTGGCCTTGCTGGCCGGTGCGATCGACCTCGCCCGCAGCCTGGTGCTGACCGGCCTGTGGGGCTTCGTGGTGGTGACCTACCTGGTGGTGGCGCACCGCATGATCCCGTTTTTCACCTCCAGTGCGGTGCCCATGGTCGAAGCCTGGCGGCCGTTCTGGGTGCTGTGGGCCCTGCTGGGCGCGGCGGCCTTCGAGGTGCTGGTGGTCTGGGTGGGCGCGATCGGCTGGGCCAGCGCCCCGGGCTGGATGCTGGTGCAGGGCCTGGTCGAGCTGCTGGCCGGTGGGGTGGTGCTCTGGCTGGGCGTCGCCTGGGGCCTGGTGCAGAGCCTCAAGGTGCGCCTGCTGGCGATGCTGCACCTGGGGTTCCTGTGGCTGGGCCTGTCCCTGGTGCTGGCGGGGGTGTCGCAACTGCTGGGCCTGCGCGCCGGCGTGCCGGCCCTGGGCCTGGGCGCCCTGCACGCACTCACCATGGGCTGCCTGGGCTCGCTGCTGGTGGCCATGGTCACGCGCGTGTCGTGCGGCCACAGCGGGCGCACCCTGGTGGCCGATGCGCTGGTCTGGGCGGTGTTCTGCCTGCTCCAGCTGGCGGTGCTGCTGCGCGTGGCGGGGGCCCTGGACGGGGCGTCCCCGTGGGTGCTGACGGCCGCGGCGCTGCTCTGGGCCGGCGTGATGGGCGTGTGGGGCCTGCGCCTGATCGGCTGGTACGGCCGCTTGCGCGCCGATGGCCGGCCCGGCTGAACCTTCTTTTTCTGTGGACATGCCTTCCTCCGCCCTCCTGAACACCGCCGCCGAGGCGCCGTCCCCCGACTGGGGTTTCGTGGCCGGTGAGCTGATCCAGGCGCGCCAGACCGTGTTGCCCAAGCGCCTGGTGGGGCCGGGCCCGGACGCCGAGCAGACCCAGGCCATCCTGGCCGCCGCCGCCGCCGCGCCCGACCACATGCAGCTGCTGCCGTGGCGCTTCATCCTCGTGCCGGCCGGGCAGCGCGCCACGCTGGGCGAAGTGTTTGCCCAGGCCCTGTGGGAACGTGATCCGGGCGCCACGCCCGAGCAGCTGGCGCAGGCGCGCGAGAAAGCCTTCCGGGCGCCGCTGCTGCTGCTGGCGGTGGTGGACGGCGCGCGCGGCGACCCCGAGGTGGACCTGAACGAGCGCATCCTCTCGGCCGGCTGCGCGGTGCAGAACATGCTGCTCATGGCCACCGCGCTGGGCTTCGGCTCGGCGCTCACCAGCGGCAAGGCGCTGAAGTCGGACCCGCTGCGCGCCTGCTTCGGCCTCGGCGCGGCCGAACAGGCGCTGTGTTTCGTGAGCATCGGCACCGTGGCCTCGCGCAAGCCGGGCCGCCAGCGTCCGGGGGTGTCGGACTACCTGAGCGTGCTGGGTGGCGGGGGCGCCCCATGAGCGGCGCCAAGGTGCAGATCGGCCTGCCCGGCCACAGCGCGCCCGGCGTGGGTTTCGAAGCCCCGTTCGAGATGCTCGACGCCTGCCACGAGCGCGTCGAGCGCATGCTGCGCCTGCTCGGCAAGATCCGTGAGCACGTGCCCACGCATGGCGCCGACGAGCAGGCCCGGCAGGCCGCGCGCGACGTGATGCGCTATTTCGACCTGGCCGGCCCGCACCACCACGAAGACGAGGAGCGCCACGTCTTCCCGCCGCTGCTCGCGCAGCGCGACCCGGCCGTGGTGGCCGTGGTCATCCAGCTCAAGCAGGACCACCGCGCGATGGAGGCACAGTGGGCGCTGGTGCGTGCTGGGCTGTTGGGGCTGGTGGAGGCGGGCGAGGGCTGGCCCGGGTTTTCGGCGGACGACCAGCAGCGCTTCGACGCCTACGACGCGCTGTACCGGCGGCATCTGGTGGACGAGAACGGCGTGGTCTATCCGGCGGCGCGCTCGGTCATCCGGGGCGAGGCGCTGCAGGCGATGAGCGCGGAGATGATGGGGCGGCGGGGTGTGGTGGTCTGACTTGACGATCGGTTGGATTTGCATCTCATTCGACTTTGGGTTTCCTGCGATCTTCGATTTAAATCAACGAGTGGTTTCACATGCGTCGAAGACTATTCGCCCAGGTCTTGCTGTCCTGTCCATTCGCATCCGTCTCGAAAGAAGCGCCGAAAGCGGTGTTTTCCCCACTTTCGAACGGGATGCGCGCACAACTGACTCAGCAGCGAGCATTCGTGTCATCACTGCTGGCGAAGCGCTTTCCGGGAGAGAAGTTGTCGGGCACAAAGAGTGACTTGCAGCTTTTGCAGCAAGCACTTGATGCCAAATTGCTCCCGAAAACCGCTACATGGGAGCTTCAAGCTCTCGGAGTTGTATTCGGCGATGTACTGGTGTCAACCGTTCCAGGGTTGTCGTGGTGGCAAGTCGAAGATGAATACGGGACAGATCCGACAGTCCGCTATCGAGAAACAAGTGTTCAGATCAACGTGATGACTGCACTATCTAAGCGAGTCGAGGGCGGAGAAGCTGTCAACGTCGAGCAACTGGCCGCGAAGATCACGGAGTTCGTTCTCAAACAGGCAGACATGTATAGGTGAGGCCAACCCTCAGGGCAAACGTTGGTTCCTGCATCGGCGCCGATCCGGCCCGGTCCTTGCGTGTCCCCTTCCCGAAGGACCACGCCCATGACCGACATCGACTTTGCCCGTCTCACCGCCTACCAGCGCTACAAGCTCATGGCCAGCCTGATCGTGCCGCGGCCGATCGCGCTGGTGACCACGCTGGGTGCGAACGGGGTGGTGAACGCGGCGCCGTTTTCCATGTTCAACATGGTGGGCGAGGACCCGCCGCTGGTGATGCTGAGCATCAACCGGCTGCAGGACGGCCACCTCAAGGACACGGCGGCGAACATCCTGGCCTCGGGTGAGTTCGTCGTGCACATCGCTGACGAAGCGATGGCGCCGCAGATGCACGCCTGCGGCGCGTCGCTGCCGCCGGAGGTGAGCGAGCTGGAGGCCACCGGGCTGACGCCGGTGCCTTCCATCACGGTGAAGCCGCCGCGCATCGCCGAAGCACCGGTGGCGTTCGAGTGCGTGCTGCACGAAACCATGGAGACCGAGAGCCGCTACGTGTTCTTCGGCCGGGTGCAATGGCTCGCCGCGCGCGCCGGGCTGGTGGACACCCAGGCCTGGCGCGTGAACCTGCGCGGGTTCCACCCGGTGGGGCGTTTCGGCGCCAGCTTCTACACGCGTTGTGGCGACCGGTTCGAGATGGCCGAGGTCTCGTCAGCCTCGACGACCATCGACCAGCTCTGATGCCGCTTGTTCGGCGGCGCCCACCGTCAGCGCGACCTCGGCCACGCCGTCGACACGGCCGGTGATCTTGTCCCCACTGACCACCGCGCCCACGCCCTCGGGCGTGCCGGTGTAGATGATGTCGCCGGGTTGCAGGTGGTAGAACTGGGACAGGTCGGCGATGATTTCGCGGATGGCCCAGATCAGCTTGTCCACGTCGGAACTCTGTTTGGTTTCGCCGTTGACTTCCAGCGCGATGGCGCCGCTTTCGATCACCACGCCTTCCATCGGCACGATCTCGGAGCACACCGAACCTTCTTCGATGTCCTTGCCCAGGTCCCAGGGGCGGCCTTTGTCGCGGGCCACCAGCTGCAGGTCGCGGCGGGTCATGTCCAGTCCGGCGGCGTAGCCGTAGATCACCCGGTGCGCGTCTTCGGCTTTCACGCGGAAGCCGGCTTTGCCGATGGCGAGCACCAGCTCCATTTCAAAGTGGTAGTTGCTCGTGCCGGGCGGGTAGGCCACGGTCGCGCCGCTCTGAACAAGGGTCTGCGGCGACTTGGTGAAGTAGAACGGCCGCTCGGCGCTCTTGTCGACCGGCTTGCCCATCTCGACGGCGTGCGCGTGGTAGTTGCGGCCGACGCAGAAGATGCGGTTGATCGGAAAGCGTTCGGTCTGGCCACGGATGGGCAGGGAGGGGACGGCGGGTGGGGCGAAGAGGTACTGGGTCATCTGGGTGTCTATTGGGGCTTATCGGGTCTCGTAGACGCCGAGTTTTCTGTGGAGGGGAGATTCGTCGGCGATGAAGACAAAGGCTGACTGGTCGGCCGAGCGGTTGTGCAGCGTCACGGGCTCGTAGCCCGGCGCGCAGCAGGTGTCGGCTTCGACCAGGCCGAAGGCCTTGCCGCAGGTGGACACGTCCACACCGCCTTCGATCAGGTGGAACACCTGCGCCGGTGAGCGGGCGGGCAGGGTGAGCGTCTGGCCCGGTTTGAGCATGAGGGCGTAGAAGCCCAGGATGTTTTGTGCGTCGTCGCCGGTCTCCGGGTTCACGTAGGTCACCTGCACGCAGTCCAGGTCGGGCTGGTTGTCGGCCATGGCCAGCAGCGCGGCGCGCGTGTCCACCCAGGGGTAACGCAGCAGGGGGTAGCGCTTGTCGCTGCGGCCGAACACCTGCGTGGGCACCACACCGGCGCGGGTCCAGGCGCGGTCGCCGCTGCCTTGCTTCACGGTCTGGCGCGCGCCGTTGATGTGGTAGCTCGCCTCCATGTAGTAGACCAGCGGCAGGTCCAGCACGTCGAGCCACACCACCGGGTCGGTGCCGTCGTGGCCGTGTTCGTGCCACAGGCCGGTGGGGGTCAGGATCAGGTCGCCGCGGCTCATCGGGCACTGCTCGCCGTCCACCGTGGTCCAGGCACCAACGCCCTCGACCACCATGCGCACCGCGTTGGGCGTGTGGCGGTGGCTGGGCGCCCACTCGCCGGGCAGCAGCAGCTGCATGCCCAGGTAGATGGCCGGGCTGGCCTTCATGTTCTCCAGGCCGTGGCCGGGGTTGGCCAGCACCAGCACGCGGCGCTCGGCCTTCTCGATGGGTGTGAGCTCGCCGGCCTTGAGCAGCAGCGGCTTGAGCGTGGCGTAGGGCCAGTGCACGGCCTGTGTGGCGCGCGTGGGCGTGCCCGGCGGCAGCACCGCGCGCAGGCTGGGCCACAGCGGCACCAGGTTCAACTGCTTCAGGTCGTCGCGGTAGTCCTGCGGCAGGTCTTCGAGTCGTCCGAGTTCGTGGCTCATGGGGGTCTCCTGAAATGGTGTGTGCGTGAAGGGTCTTCCTCCGGGAACGCCGCGACGAGGGAGGCTCATTGACCCAACGTCCCGCGCGGCAGGTCGTTCACGTGCTGCGCGCGCACCACCGACTTGCCGCCACCGGACACCCGGACGGGCAGGGCCGACGAAGCAGGGTTCATGGGGCGTCTCGGTGAAAAGATGGTGTGCTGATTGTAAGTGTGCTTACTGTAAGTGTAGTGCTAACATGACTTTTGTCAACATCAGGGCAAACCCGCGCCCCTCCGTCATGAAGAAAAACAAGCACAGCCCCATCGACATCGACCTGCAGCCCGGCCACGCGATCCGCCGTTTGCACCAGATCTCCGTGGGCGTTTTCCTGCAGGAACTGGGCGATCTGGGCGTCACCCCCGTGCAATACGCCGCCTTGCAGGTGGTGGCCAACCAGCCGGGCATCGACCAGCGCACGCTGGCGCGCGCGATCGCGCTGGACGCGTCCACCACCGGAGGCGTGGTGGACCGGCTCGAAACCCGGGGCTGGCTGGAGCGCCGCATGTCGCCCGACGACCGCCGCACGCGCCTGCTGTTCCTGACCGCCGCCGGCGAACAGGGCCTGAACGACGCCGTGCCCGGCATGTTGCGCGCACAGGAACAGATCCTTGCGCCCCTGACCCTGCGCCAGCGCGAGGAGTTCATGCGGCTGTTGCTGATTCTCGTGACGCAGAACAACGAGCTGAGCCGCGCGCCCAGTGACAGCGCGGCGCGCACCGCAGCGCCTGCGGGCTGAGCGGCCGAACGGCCCGGCCTCAGACCGGTCGTTTGCCCGTGGGCAGCGCGTGGGCCTGCAGCTGTTCCAGCGTCACGTACCGCAGCACCTGGGCGTGGGTGGCTTCCAGGTGCACGGGCGGTGCCACGCCGGCCTCGAACGCTTCCTTCCAGCGCAGTGCGCACAGGCACCAGCGGTCGCCGGGCCGGAGGCCGGCAAAGCGGAGCTCGGGGCGCGGCGTGCTGAGGTCGTTGCCCCGTTTCAGCGAAAACGCGAGGAAATCGGCCGTCATCCGTGCACAGACCACGTGGCTGCCCTGGTCGTGTTCGTCGGTGTGGCAGCAGCCGTCGCGGAAGAAGCCGGTGAGCGGGTCGAAAGAGCAGGCCTGAAGTTCAGTGCCGAGAGCATTGAGGGCGGTCATGGGTGGGCGTGTGCCATCTGAGTGTGCGGTGTCGGAATCTTCGCACGGCGGCGACCGGCCCCCGGACCGGCAGGGTCATGGAGCGCAGTCTGAAACCCCGCTGTAACCTGTTTCACCGATAATTGAAACCAAATTACAAAACCGGCTCCCGCACTGTGGTGCGAGCGCCGGTTGTCCGTTCATCTGCACAGGAGACACCCATGCCCCAACGCGCCACCAAAATCGTCGCCACCCTTGGCCCTGCGTCCAGTACACCCGAGATGCTTGAAGCCATGATCCGGGCCGGCGTCAACGTCGTTCGGCTCAATTTTTCCCACGGCAAGGCGCAGGACCACATCGATCGTGCCAACACCGTGCGCGAAGCCGCACGCCGCGCGGGTCGCGAGGTCGGCATCATGGCCGACCTGCAGGGCCCCAAGATCCGCGTCGGCAAGTTCGCCGACGGCAAGGTCATGCTGGAGCCGGGCCAGCCCTTCGTGCTCGACGCCTCGCGCACCGAGCTGGGCGACCTCTCCGGCGTGGGCCTGGACTACAAGGAGCTGCCACGCGACGTGAAGGCCGGCGACACGCTGCTGCTCAACGACGGCCTGATCGTGATGACCGTGGACAAGGTGGTCGGTGACGCGGTGCACGCCACCGTCAAGCTCGGCGGCGAGCTGTCCAACAACAAGGGCATCAACAAGCAGGGCGGCGGCCTGACCGCGCCGGCCCTGACCGCCAAGGACATGGAGGACATCAAGACCGCCATGAGCCTGAAGGCCGACTACGTGGCCGTGAGCTTCCCCAAGAACGCCACCGACATGGAACTGGCCCGCCAGCTCTGCAACATGGCCGCGGCCCAGTACAACCACAAGCCGGGCCTGATCGCCAAGATCGAGCGCGCCGAGGCGATTCCCGAGCTGGCCAACATCCTCCGGGTGTCCGACGGCATCATGGTCGCGCGCGGTGACCTGGCGGTCGAGGTCGGCAACGCCACCGTGCCCGGCCTGCAGAAACACATGATCAAGCTGGCGCGCCAGATGGACAAGGTGGTCATCACCGCCACGCAGATGATGGAGTCCATGATCGTCAACCCGGTGCCCACGCGCGCCGAGGTGAGCGACGTGGCCAACGCGGTGCTCGACGGCACCGACGCCGTGATGCTGAGCGCCGAGACCGCCGCGGGCAAGTACCCGCTGGAGACGGTGGAGCAGATGGCCGCCATCTGCGAAGCGGCCGAAAAGACCGACCACGACCCGCTGGACGACGATTTCATCGACGAAACCTTCACCCGCATCGACCAGGCCATCGCCATGGGCGCGCTGTTCACCGCGCACCACCTCAAGGCCAAGGCCATCGTGGCGCTGACCGAGTCGGGCTCGACCGCGCTGTGGATGAGCCGGCACAACGTGCGCATGCCGATCTTCGCGGTCACGTCCAAGCTCGCCTCGCAGCGCAAGATGACGCTCTACCGCAACGTGCGCCCGATCCTGGTGGACACCAGCGCCGACCGCGACACCGCGCTGGCCGAAGCCGAGACCGACCTGAAAGAGCGTGGCGTGATCCACAGCGGCGACGTCTACGCGATCACCGTGGGCGAGCCCATGGGCACGCCCGGCGGCACCAACACGCTGAAGATCATCCGCGCGACCTGAATCCACGCGGGGCCTTCGCGCGTATCCGGTTCATGACCACCACGCCGGACACCCCGCGCCGCCACTGGCTCGCGACCCTGGGCCTGCTGCCGCTGCTGCAGGCCTGCTCGCCGCTGCGCGTGATCAATGCCCTGGTGCCGGCGGGCACGCACCGTTTCACCACCGACCAGGCCTACGGCCCCGATGCGCGCCAGCGGCTCGACGTGTACCAGCCCGATCCGCCCGTGGCGGACGCGCCCCTCGTGGTGTTTTTCTACGGCGGTTCCTGGAGCAGCGGCCGCCGGCAGGACTACCGTTTCGTGGGCGAAGCCCTGGCGTCGCGCGGCATTGTCACCCTCGTGGCCGACTACCGGCTGAGCCCGCAGGTGCGTTACCCGGTGTTCGTGCAGGACAGCGCGCTCGCCCTGCGCTGGGCGGTGGACCGGGCCGCGGGCCTGGGGGCGTCGCCGCAGCGCGTGTTCGCCGTGGGCCACAGCGCTGGCGCCTACAACGCCGCCATGCTGGCACTCGATCCGCGCTGGCTGGGTGCCGTGTCGCTGGCGCCCGAACGCCTGGCCGGCTGGGTGGGCCTGGCGGGCCCCTACGACTTCCTGCCCATCGGCGTGCCCGAGGTGCGGGTCGCGTTCGAGTGGCCGCAGACCCCGGCCGACTCCCAGCCGCTGTTCCACGCCCGGCGCATCGGTCCGGGCCGTTCGCCCCGCGCCCTGCTGCTCGTGGCGCGCAACGACACCCTGGTGGACCCCCGGCGCAACACGCAGGCGCTGGCCAGCGCCCTGGGCCAGCAGGGCGTGGCGGTCGAGCTGGAACTGCTGGAGGGCGTCAGCCACACCACCCTGATCGGCGCCATGGCGGCGCCGCTGCGCGGCCTCGCGCCCGTGCTCGACAGGGTGAGTGGGTTCATCACCCGTCCCCCGGCCTGAATGCTGAATGCCCGCACCGTGCCCGGTCGTCGCTTCACAGGGCGCCACGTCATGCCCGTGCAAGCGCACGGGCGCTAAAATCCGGGCGAGTTACAGACCGGTTACCAACTTGATTTAGGGGATTTTCATGGCTCTCGTTTCCATGCGCGAACTGCTCGACCACGCTGCGGCCAATGGCTACGGCATTCCGGCTTTCAACGTCAACAACCTCGAACAGGTGCAGGCCGTCATGGCCGCGGCCGACGAGGTCGGCGCTCCGGTCATCCTGCAGGCGAGCGCCGGCGCCCGCAAATACGCGGGTGAGGCCTTCATCAAACACCTGATCCAGGCCGCCGCCGAGATGTACCCGCACATCCCGCTGGTCATGCACCAGGACCACGGCACCAGCGTCAAGGTCTGCGAAGGCGCCATCGCCCTGGGCTTCGGCTCGGTCATGATGGACGGCTCGCTCAATGAAGACGGCAAGACGCCGTCGAGCTTCGACTACAACGTGGAAGTGACCCGCAAGGTCGTCGAGATGGCGCACAGGAGCGGCGTCACGGTGGAAGGCGAACTCGGCTGCCTGGGCAACCTGGAAACCGGTGACGCCGGCGAGGAAGACGGCATCGGCGCCGAAGGCAAGCTGGACCACAGCCAGATGCTGACCGACCCCGAAGAAGCCGCCACCTTCGTCAAGGCCACCCAGCTCGACGCGCTGGCGATTGCCATCGGCACCAGCCACGGCGCCTACAAGTTCAGCCGCCCGCCCACCGGCGACATCCTGGCGATCAGCCGCGTGAAAGAGATCCACGCCCGCATCCCCAATACCCACCTGGTGATGCACGGCAGCTCCAGCGTGCCGCAAGACCTGCTGGCCATCATCAACCAGTACGGCGGCCAGATGAAGCAGACCTACGGCGTGCCGGTGAAAGAGATCCAGGAAGCCATCAAGCACGGCGTGCGCAAGATCAACATCGACACCGACATCCGCATGGCCATGACCGGCGCGGTGCGCAAGTTCCTGGCCGAGAACCCCGAGAAGTTCGACGCCCGCGAGTGGCTCAAGCCCGCTCGCGAAGCCGCCAAGGCGATCTGCAAGCAGCGCTACATCGAGTTCGGTTGCGAAGGCCAGGGCGCCAAGATCAAGGGCGACACGCTCAGCGTGATGGCCGCGAAGTACGCCCAGGGCGAGCTGGCGCAGAAGGTGGTCTGAGGCCAGCCGGCAGAAACCTCTCAGTCAACAAAAAGGCCATCCCTGGATGGCCTTTTTTTCTGGGCGAGCACCGCTGCAATCAGAAGCTCAATTCCTTTTCGGTGTCCTGCAGCTTGCGGCGGGCCATGGCCAGGTTGGAGCGGGCCTTGTCCAGCACGGCGTAAACGAATACGCCTTCTTTCCGCGACGACGGACGGATCAGGTGGTACTGCTTGCCCAGGGTGATCAGGATGTCTTCAATGATGTCGTTCAGACCGAGCGCGCGCATGGTTTTGAGCTTGGCGCGGACGACTTCGGTGTTGCCGGCTGCGGCGACTTCGAGATCGACTCCAGAGCCGGTGGACCCGAGCATCATGCCGCTGGAGCTGTCCACCACCGCCACACAGAGTGCGCCGTCCAGGGTCATGATTTCATCGAGTGTTTGTTTGATCGTGGCCATTTCAATGTTGCTTTCTTTGAATGCGCGGGTTGAAAAATGGAAGACAACCGCCGCGCTGTACCCGGGTGCCTTCTTTGAATTTCACATGCCGTTGACCATTTCCACCAGGATGGGGTGATCGGCTTTCCATTGCTCCCAATCGACCGCACCCATTCGGGTCGAGACGGTGATCAGCAAGATGTCCGCGCCACACTCGCGCAGGGTGATCTGTCCCTTGCCGTGCATCAGGGTCGCGACCCGCAGCACCCCAAGCGCTTCAAAGCTGTGTTTGGTTCGCTGGTAAAGCCGCCAATAGTCGGTTGCCGCCGAGGCCACGTCTTCGATCGACTGAAGTTTCCCCGTCGCTTGCCAGACCATCCCAGTCACTGTGTCGACCAAGGCGATGCCCAGAATCCCCTCCCGGGCGGCCATCGTGTCCAGGGCCTCTCGCAGTCGCTGGGCTTTCATAGGGAGATCAGTTCCTTGACGAGTTGATTGGCGTGGTACATGGCCTGCGCCAGCAACGACTGCCCGTCTGCGACTAGGATCAGCACCAGGTCGTGGGACCCGTGCTGGAACTGCCTCACCACCGCCAGTCCCTGTTCCGTGTTCAGGATGACGCTCATGCAGCGCCCCAGTCCGGCCTCCTGCGTGGCGACCGAACCGATGCTGGCGATGGAGCTGGCCAGTGCAGAGATGCGCGCGGGATCGGAGGCATAGGCCAAGGCCGAGGTCACCGAAAAACCGTCGATCGTGGCCAGCACCACCGCATTGATGCCCAGGCTTGCCTCGACGAGCTCGCGAGATTTGCGATTGGCGATATTGAGGAAGAGAGCGGGGAAGAGTTCGGTTGGATCCATGGAGAGGGTGGGTTCAGACGCTGCCGAGATCGGCCTCGAGTTGGGCCAGGAGCACGTCGATCAGCAACACCACGTCTGATCGTTCACGCACGTCCACAGCCAGCACGGGAAACAGGTGGCCGGCGCGTTCCAGCGCATTGGAATAGTCTTGCAGGTCCGGCTGAGCGTGGGTTTCGGTGCGGCCGACCCCCACCACGCAAGGCAGGGTGGTCAGCTCCTGGGCGAACCCATTCAAATAGATGGCCAGGTCCGCCAGCGGGTCGGGCCGGGAGTTGTCCGTCAGGATGATCAGGCCGAGCGCGCCCTTGGACACCGCTTGCCAGACGAAGCGGAACCGCTGCTGGCCTGGCGTGCCGAACAGGCGTATGCGATCTCCGTTGTCGAGGGTCAATTGACCGTAGTCGAAACCGACCGTGGTCAAGGCTTTGTCGACGCTGCGGTCGTTGTTCACCACGTCCGTGACGATGGGAGGGGTCTCGCTGACCACCCCGATGGCCGTGGTCTTGCCGGCGCCCATGGTGCCGGTCAGGATGATTTTGTGCTCTTTCATCGTGTCACAGAATCCCAAAACGCTTGCGAATGCTGTGGATCAAGGACGCGCCAAAACCGGCTCGGGACGTGAGCCTGGCCGCGTCCGATGTGGGGTTGGGGTGCGCCGTCATGCCGTTCGCAACGGGTCGGTCGCTCATGGACACAAGCCCATGACGGGTCCACTCGATCAGAAATTCCTCGCAGCGCTCTGGCGGTATGCGCGAGAGGGTGGACGCCTCCTGAAGGGACATGGCGCGCCTCGACATCATGGTGGCCACGCGGACCCTGGCCACATCCTTGTTCAGCATGGACTGGGGGGGCCAGCGCATGAGTTTGTACTCTGTACCGTCGCCACGCAACGCCCAGCCAGGGGGCAATGGCGGCTTGGCGGGTGCGACGGTGGCCGCTCGCGCGGGGGTCAAGTGCTTGAGCTGGGGCAGGACAGAGATAACCTCAATCTGCGATGGCGGGGTTGTGCTTGCCGATGCGCCGCCTGGGTTGTGCAGCAGGTCAATTTCGATGGAGTTGAGCCAGTTCAGCAGCAGATCGGAGCGGATGGGGCGGGACATCACGCCATCGGACTGAACGCCATGGCGCTCCAGGCGCATGAGGCGGGTGTGGGTGCCCTTCAAATGCTGGATCTCGGTCTCGGGACATTGAACGTCCACCAGCAAGGCGTCAAACGGTTGCTCGACAGCAAGCGTCCAGATGAAAGAGCGATCAACCCCGTGCAACCGGAACAGTGTGGCCACCAGTGCGTTTTCGGCCGCACTCAATCCTGCAAGGCCAAGCCTGAGTAGTTCCATATCCTGACCTGCCATGTCAAAGGCAAGTTCCTGAAAATCAAAGCCAATTTATTTGTTGGTGTGCGAAAAAAAGGCGAGTTTGCACTTCACCGCCGTTTGCGAGACTGCCTGCAGAGAAGATGCCCCAACTCCGTGATATTTCCCTTTTGGCCCATGACCTTTGTTGTAGCGTGAACACTCGCTTTGTCCGTGGCGCCGCACCCCTGAAGCAGTGAACGCCTTTGGTTTGAGCGTGAGTCGGCACCGCTGTGCCCTGCCGAATGGCCCCCAATGCCTGCGTCAGAAAAAAAAGCGCACACAGGCTCCATCCCCAGCGAAAACTTGACGATCACGGGCTGAAAGCCGTTCAGGGCGGCACCCGGTCGCTCGCCCGCCCCACGGCCTTCTGTCCTCCACCTGGGCCCAGCGTTCATCTCTTCAGTGAGCCGGCCGTTGCCGTGGTCGTGACCGAGGTTGGTGTTGCCTGGGGTCGGCGTCCCGGCGCCGGTGACCACCTTGAAGAGAAAGGCGTTTGCTGCCTGTGAGCGCGGGGTGTGGAACCCGGGCGCTGAGTGATCGGTGACGAAGCACACGCGCTGGGGGTCAAACTCCCTTGTGCCCATCCGGCACGAAGCGGGTCGCAGCAGGTGGTACCGGCGGGTCACCGACCCGTTGTGCACCAAGGGCGCGGTGGCCCACCACGGCCAAGGCGCACAACGCCATTCGGATCGGGTTCAGGTGAAGCAACGCCACGTTTCTGGGCGGCCCGGTCCCGCGGAGGCGCTGGCCCAGGGTGTTGCTGACCTGCGATAATCGCCCGGAATGGTTCGGAGCCCGTTGACTGTTCGGTCACCGGGCTTTTTTCTTGGCTGTCACCTTTTCGCGCCGATCATGACTTCCGCCCTCCACACCTCCGCCCTCCACTCCCTGCCCCTGCTCGCGCGCGGCAAGGTGCGCGACAACTACGCCGTGGGCAACGACCGCATCCTGATGGTGGCCTCCGACCGCATCAGCGCCTTCGACGTGATCATGGGCGAGCCCATCCCCGGCAAGGGTGCCCTGCTGACCAAGCTTTCGCTGTTCTGGTTCGACCAGCTCGGTCCCAAAGGCCTGAACATCTGCCCGATCCACCTGACCGGCGACGCGCCCGAGAGCGTGGTCTCGGCCGACGAAGCGCCGCAGGTCACGGGCCGCTCCATGCTGGTCCAGCGCCTCAAACCCATCCCGGTCGAGGCCGTGGTGCGGGGTTACCTCGCCGGCAGCGGCTGGAAGGAATACCAGGAAAGCCGATCGGTCTGTGGCGTGCCACTGCCCGAGGGCCTGCTGAACGCCAGCAAGCTGCCCGAGCCGATCTACACGCCCGCCGCCAAGGCCGAGATGGGCGAGCACGACGAGAACATCACCTACGAACAGACGGTGGCGATGGTCGGCGCCGACGTCGCCGCGCAGATCCGCGACAAGGCGATCACGCTGTACAAGGCGGCGGCCGAGATCGCCCTCAGGAAGGGCATCATCATCGCGGACACCAAGTTCGAGTTCGGCCTGGACCGGAACGGCACCGTGGTGCTGATGGACGAGGTGCTGACGCCCGACTCGTCGCGCTACTGGCCGCTGGAGAGCTACGTGGTGGGGCAGAACCCGCCAAGCTACGACAAGCAGTTCCTGCGCGACTGGCTGGAGACCGCCAAGGTCAACGGCAAGCCCTGGGACAAGACGGCCCCCTCGCCGCGCCTGCCCAAGGAAGTGATCGAGAAGACGGCGGCGAAATACCAGGAAGCGCTGACGCGGCTGATGGGCTGAGCCGCTGTCCATCCCCATGAAAAAACCCGGGCTTGCCCGGGTTTTTTCATGGGCCCCCGCAGGGGCTTGGTGCCTCACCACTCGGCAAAACTGCCGTCCTTGTGCCGCCACACCGGGTTGCGCCAGCGGTGGCCCTCGGCCGCGCGTTCCTGCACATAGGCCTCGTTGACCTCGATGCCCAGGCCCGGGCCGCTCGGGATCGTGACCATGCCGTCTTCGTAGGCGAACACCTCGGGGTTGCTCACGTAGTCCAGCAGGTCGTTGGCCGCGTTGTAGTGGATGCCCAGGCTCTGCTCCTGGATGAAGGCGTTGTAGCAACCCGCGTCGATCTGCAGGTTGGCCGCCAGCGCGATCGGGCCGAGCGGGCAGTGCAGCGCCAGCGCCACGTCGTAGGCCTCGGCCATGGCCGCGATCTTGCGCGTCTCGGTGATGCCGCCCGCGTGCGACGGGTCGGGCTGGATGATGTCCACATACCCCTCGGACAGGATGCGCTTGAAGTCCCAGCGCGAGTACAGCCGCTCGCCCAGCGCGATCGGCATGGTCGCCACATGCGCCAGCTCCTTGAGCGCCTCGTGGTGTTCGCTCAGCACCGGCTCCTCCACGAACATCAATTTGTAGGGTTCAAGCTCGCGCACCAGCACCTTGGCCATGGGCTTGTGCACCCGGCCGTGGAAGTCCACGCCGATGCCGACGTTGGGCCCCACGGCCTCGCGCACCGCGGCCACGTTGGCCAGGCAGCGCTCGACCTTGTCGTGGGTGTCGATGAACTGCAACTCCTCGGTGCCGTTCATCTTGACGGCGGTGAAGCCGCGTTCCACGGCCGCCTTGGCGGCGGCGGCGGTGTCGCTGGGGCGGTCGCCGCCGATCCAGCTGTAGACCCGGATGCGCTCGCGCACGCTGCCGCCCAGCAGCTCGGACACCGGCACGCCCAGCGCCTTGCCCTTGATGTCCCACAGCGCCTGGTCGATGCCGGCCAGCGCGCTCATGTGGATGCCGCCGCCGCGGTAGAAGCCGGCGCGGTACATCACGGTCCAGTGGTCTTCGATGTGGCGCGGGTCCTTGCCGACCAGGTAGTCGGCGAGTTCCTCGACCATGGCGGCCACGGTGTGGGCGCGGCCTTCGAGCACGGGCTCACCCCAGCCGGTGATGCCCTCGTCGGTCTCGATCTTCAGGAAGCACCAGCGCGGTGGAACGATGTAGGTGGTGAGGCGGGTGATCTTCATGGTGGTGTGAACAGCAAAGGTGGGTGGCCTCAGGCCGCGGGGTGCGCCAGGCGCCAGGCCTGCATGAACGCGGCGGCGTGGGCCGCCACGTCGGCCGCCGTGTCGCCCGGGCGGTACAGCGCCGAGCCCAGGCCGAAGCCGGAGGCGCCCGCCGCCGCGTAGGCACCGAGGCTCTCGGGCGTGATGCCGCCCACCGGCACGATGGCGATGGGCGGCGTGAGCACGGCGCGCCAGGCCTTGAGGCCGACCGGGCCCAGGGCCTCGGCGGGGAACATCTTGAGCACGTCGGCGCCGGCGGCCAGCGCGGCAAAGGCCTCGGTGGGCGTGGCCACGCCGGGCGCGCAGGCCAGGCCGGCGGCCTTGGCCGCTCGGATCACCGCCGGGTCGCTGTGTGGCATGACCACCAGCTGGCCGCCGGCGGCGGCGATCTCGGCGCAGGACTCGGGCCGCAGCACGGTGCCCGCGCCGATCAGGCAGTCCACCGGCAGGGCGTCGCGCAGCGCGCGGATGCTGGCCAGCGGATCGGGCGAGTTCAGTGGCACCTCGATCAGGCGAAAGCCCGCGTCGTACAACGTGCGGCCGATGGCAACGGCTTCTTCAGGCCGCAGGCCGCGCAGGATGGCGATGAGACCGCACTGCTGCAAGGCCTGGTGAAAGTGGAGAGGGATGTTCATGTCGGTGTTCCAGGGCGGCGGCGCGCGATGGGTGAAAAGAAGACGAGCGATCTCATGCCGGTGCTCCATTCCAGGGGCACCGCCGGGCTGGCTTTGCCAGACGGCTGGTGCCGCCCCTTGGGGGGTGACGCGAAGCGGCGCGGGGGGTCATGCCAATCCAGCGGCCTGGGCGATGCGCCACAGGCCCAGGGGTGTCACGCCCGAGCGGATCTCGGGTGTCGCCAGGCCCTGCGCTTCCAGCGCGGTCGCGTAGCGCATGCACAGCACCGGCTCGCCGCACAGCACCACCTCGGCACCGTCCTGCAGGGTGGGCGTCAGCGCCGCCACCTCGTGCCCGATCAGCAGCCCGGACAGGTAGTCGGACTGGGCGCCGCCGGAGAGCTGGCGGGTGAGGCCCAGGGTGCGCACGCTGAACACCGTCGATAGCACGCCCAGCGCGCCCAGCCTGGAGCCCGCCACGCGCAGGCCGCGCGCGAAGGCGGGCTCGTCGTGTTCTCCGCCGAGCACCATGGTGCGGCCCAGGATGGTGTGCTGGGTGAGCGCGGCGTACACCTCGCCGGTCATGAAGGTTTCGAAGCGGGTGACGGCGCCGTGTTCGACCCAGGCCCACTTGGTGTGCGTGCCCGGCAGGCCGATCAGCAGCCGCTCCGGCGTGCGGCCCTCGTCCGCCCGGCTTTGCAGCACGCCCATGATCTGGGTCTCTTCCCCGCGCATCACATTGGGCAGCTCGCTGGCCTGCAGCAGGCCGGGCACCACATGCAGGGGCTGGCCCCCGGGGCGTTCGATCCGGGTCACCGCGCCCGCCAGATCACCCTCGCGGCTGGGCAGCGGCCGGTAGGGCGCCTCGCGCCAGCCCTGCGCGCTGCCGACCATGCCGCAGGCGATCAGCGGGGCCTGCGGGTGGCCGGCCAGCCAGTCGCCGCACAGCAACTGCAGCGCCTGCTCGAAGGCGTCGGCCGGCGAGTGAATGTCGGGGCCGGCGGGCAGGTGCATCACACCGTGTTCGCTGCGCCGCGTGGCCAGCACCGCGCCGTCCGTGCCCATGGCGTAGGCGCGCAGCGAACTGGTGCCCCAGTCCAGCGCGAACAGCGCCGGTGTTTCGAGCAGTTCGGAGGGGTTCATGTCACTTTCTCAAAGGACCAGCCGGAGCGCAGTGACTCCGTCCAGGGCACCCGTGGAACCGGCTTCGCCGGACCACCAGGTGCGTCCCCCTTGGGGGACGACGCGAAGCGGCGCAGGGGGGACATCTCACCCTCCCCAACGCAGGACCAGCGGGTCGAGTCGGCGTGCGATGTCGATCAGGCCGCGGCGCACCTCGGGGTGCATGGGCGGGAAGGGGTGGCGGCCGGCCTCGCAGGCGATCACGCCGCCTTCCTTCATCAGCGCCTTGGCGGTCAGGATGCCGCCCTGCCGGTTCTCGTGGTTGATCAGCGGCAGCCAGCGCTGGTAGAGCTCGAAGGCGCGGTTGACGTGGCCGTTGCGGTGCGCTTCGATGATGGGGCGGATGCCGTCGGGGAAACCGCCGCCGGTCATGGCGCCGGTGGCGCCGGCGTCGAGGTCGGCCAGCAGGGTGATGGCCTCTTCGCCGTCCCACGGGCCTTCGATGGCGTCGCCGCCCAGGCGGATCAGCTCGCGCAGCTTGCTCGCGGCGCCGGGCGTCTCGATCTTGAAATAGCTCAGCTGCTCGATCTCCTGCGCCATGCGCGCGAGGAACGGGGCCGAGAGCACGGTGCCGCTGGCCGGCGCGTCCTGCACCATGATCGGAATGCCGATGGCGTCGGACACGCGGGCGTAGAACTCATGGATCAGCGGCTCGGGCACACGGAAGGTGGCGCCGTGGTACGGCGGCATCACCATCACCATGGCCGCGCCCATGTCTTGCGCGCGCTTGCTGCGCGCCGCGCAGACCGCGGTGCCGTAGTGCGTGGTGGTCACGATCACCGGCACGCGCCCGGCCACGTGCTCCAGCGACACGCGGGTCAGCGTCTCGCGCTCCTCGTCGGACAGCGAAAACTGCTCGGAGAAATTGGCCAGGATGCACAGCCCGTCGGAGCCGGCGTCGATCATGAAATCGAGGCAGCGCTTCTGGCTCTCCAGGTCGAGCGTGCCGTCCTCGTGGAAGGTGGTGGGCACGACGGGGAAGATGCCGCTGTAGCGCGGCGAACTAGCGGAAGAAGTCATGGTGAGATGGGCGGTCAGGAATGGAGGACAAAAAAGCGCTTCGCATGCCCAGGTCTATCCAAGGCTCCCGTGGAACCGGCTTTGCCGGGCCACAGGGAGCGTCCCCCTCCGGGGGAAGACGCGAAGCGGCGCAGGGGGCATCTCAATGGGAGTGGCGTGGGACTGCGGAGCCGCGGCAGCCGACGAGGAAATCGAAGTCGCAGCCTTCATCGGCCTGCAGCACGTGGTCCACATACAGGCGCTGGTAGCCGCCGCGCCCGCCTTGATCGCTGGAGGACAGCGCGGCCAGGCGCTCGGCCAGTTCGGCGTCGCTGATGTCCAGGTGCAGGCGGCCCTGTGCGCAGTCGAGTTCGATGAAGTCACCGTCGCGCACGGCGGCCAGTGGCCCGCCGGCGGCGGCCTCGGGCGCCACGTGCAGCACCACGGTGCCGTAGGCCGTGCCGCTCATGCGCGCGTCCGAGATGCGCACCATGTCCTTCACGCCCTGGCGCAGCAGCTTGGGCGGCAGGCCCATGTTGCCCACCTCGGCCATGCCGGGGTAGCCCTTGGGGCCGCAGTTCTTGAGCACCATCACGCAGCTGGCGTCGATGTCCAGGTTCTCATCGACGATGCGTTCCTTGTAGTGCTCCAGGTTCTCGAACACCACGGCGCGGCCCCGGTGCTTGAGCAGCTCGGGCGAGGCGGCCGAGGGCTTGAGCACCGCGCCGCGCGGCGCCAAGTTGCCGCGCAGGATGCAGATGCCGCCGTCGGCGATCAGCGGGTTGTCCAGCGGGCGGATCACCTCGTCGTTGTACTGCGGCGCCTCGCGCACGTTGTCCCACAGGCTCTTGCCGTTGACGGTGAGCGCGCCGGGGTGTGGCAGCAAGTTGTTTTCGCCCAGGCGGCGCAGCACGGCGGGCAGGCCGCCAGCGTAATAGAACTCTTCCATCAGGAAGCGGCCCGAGGGTTGCAGGTCCACCAGGGTGGGCGTGCCCTGGCCGATGCGCGTCCAGTCCTCCAGGTCGAGCGGCACGCCGATGCGGCCCGCGATGGCCTTGAGGTGGATCACCGCGTTGGTCGAACCGCCGATGGCGGCGTTGGTGCGGATGGCGTTTTCAAACGCCTCGCGCGTGAGGATCTTGGACAGCGTGAGCCCTTCCTTCGCCATTTCGACGATGCGCTGGCCCGACATGTGCGCGAGCACGTAGCGGCGCGCGTCCACGGCCGGGATGGCGGCGTTGTGCGGCAGCGAGGTGCCCAGCGCCTCGGCCATGCAGGCCATCGTGCTGGCAGTGCCCATGGTGTTGCAGGTGCCGGCCGAGCGCGACATGCCGCTTTCAGCCGCGAAGAACTGGTGTTCGTTGATCTCGCCCGCCTTGAGCGATTCGTGCAGTTGCCACACGGCCGTGCCCGAGCCGATGTTCTTGCCTTCGAGCTTGCCGTTGAGCATGGGGCCGCCGGTGACCACGATGGCCGGCACGTCGCAGCTGGCCGCGCCCATCAGCAGCGCGGGCGTGGTCTTGTCGCAGCCGACCAGCAGCACCACCGCGTCGATGGGGTTGCCGCGGATCGCTTCTTCCACGTCCATGCTGGCGAGGTTGCGCGTGAGCATGGCGGTGGGACGCAGGTTGGACTCGCCGTTGGAGAACACCGGGAACTCGACCGGAAAGCCGCCAGCCTCGTAGATGCCGCGCTTGACGTGTTCGGCGATCTTGCGGAAGTGCGCGTTGCAGGGCGTGAGCTCGCTCCAGGTGTTGCAGATGCCGATGATGGGGCGGCCGTCGAACTCATGGTCCGGGATGCCCTGGTTCTTCATCCAGCTGCGGTACATGAAGCCGTTCTTGTCGGCGGTGCCGAACCATTCGGTGGAGCGGAGTTTGCGCTTGGGGGTGGTCATGGTGGGTGGGCTCAGAGGGGAGTCAGGAGGGCCGCGACGTGCGGTGCGTCAGCAGGCGTTGCAACAGGCAGAACACGAACAGCAGCACGCCGACGACGATGCGGGTCCACCAGGAACTCAGCGTGCCGTCAAAGGCGATCAGGGTCTGGATGATCCCGAGCATCAGCACGCCGAACAGCGTGCCGGCGACATAGCCCACGCCGCCGGTGAGCAGGGTGCCGCCGATCACCACGGCGGCGATCGCGTCCAGCTCCATGCCGGTGGCGTGCAGGCCGTAGCCCGAGAGCATGTAGAAGGTGAAGACCACGCCCGCCAGCGCCGAGCAGAAGCCCGAGAGCGTGTACACGCCCACCAGCGTGCGGCGCACGGGCAGGCCCATCAGCACGGCCGAGTGTTCGTTGCCGCCCACGGCGTAGACCGCGCGGCCAAACGGCGTGTGGTGCGCGATGAAGATCGCGGCCAGCAGCACCGCGATGGCGATCACCGCGCCCAGCGAGAGCGAGGCGTCTTCCCACAGCGGCAGGCGCCACTGCGACAGCTCGGAAAACGATTCGTTGGTGATGCTGATCGAGTCGATGCTGATGAGGTAACACAGGCCGCGCGCGAGGAACATGCCCGCCAGCGTGACGATGAAGGGCTGCAGCCGGTAGCGCTGGATCAGGAAACCCATGAAGGCGCCGAAGGCCGTGCCCATGAGCAGCACCAGCGGGATCGCCACCGCCGGGCTCCAGCCCCGGTGCTCCACCAGCGCGGCCAGCACCATGGTGGTCAGCGCCACCACCGAGCCCACCGAGAGGTCGATGCCGCCCGAGAGGATCACGAAGGTCATGCCCACCGCGACGATGATCAGGAAGGCGTTGTCGATCAGCAGGTTGAGGAACACCTGGGCCGAGAAGAAACCGTTGTAGAGCACCGAGCCCAGCGTGGCCATGGCCACGAACAGCGAGAGCGTGGCGATCAGCGGCAGGAACTTCGGGTTCAGGCGCGAGCGCGTGGCCACGGTCGGCGGCAGGGGCGCCGCGGCGGTGTTGAGCGAAGCCGTGTTCAAGACGACGCTCCCTGCACACCGGGCCGGCGCACCAGCACACCCACCTCGGCCCGGAACTCGGGCGACTGCAGCAGCATCACAACGAACACCACCACGGCCTTGACCACCAGGTTGATCTCGGGCGGCACGCCCAGCGAGTAGATGGCGTAGGTCAGGGTCTGGATGATGAGTGCGCCGATCACGCTGCCCACCAGGCTGAAGCGCCCGCCGGTCAGCGCCGTGCCGCCCAGGGTCACGGCCAGGATGGCGTCGAGCTCCAGCAGCTGGCCGGCGTTGTTGCCATCGGCGCTTTTCACGTTGGAGCTGATCAGCAGGCCGGCGATGCCCGCGCACACGCCGCAGAAGGCGTAGGCCGCCACGATCAGGCGGCGCGCCTGCACGCCGGCCACGCGCGCGGCGGTGGGGTTGATGCCCACGGCCTGCACGAACAGGCCCAGCGCCGTGCGCGTGACGGCCAGGTACAGCGCGGCGAACACGGCCACCACGATGAACACCGAGAACGGCAGGCCGAGCAGGTAGCCCCCGCCGAGGAAGAAGAAGGGCTTGTAGTAGATGGTGATGATCTGCCCGTCGGTGATGAGCTGGGCGATGCCCCGGCCCGCCACCATCAGGATCAGCGTGGCGATGATGGGCTGCATGCC
>NZ_JADMKB010000177.1 GCF_018780075.1 Hydrogenophaga sp. | reverse complement strand
CCTCGGTGATCGGCCACATCCGCAACGGCAAGATCCGCCCGCTGGCGGTGGCCGCCGCCAAGCGCAACCCGCAGCTGCCCAACGTGCCCACCATGGCCGAGGCCGGCGTGCAGGGCGTGGAGATGAGCGCCTGGTACGGCATCTACATGCCGGCGTCCACGCCGAAAGAAGTGATCGAACGGGTCAACGCCGAGGTCAACAAGGTGATCGCCATGCCCGAGACGCAGGCCCGCCTGTCGGCCATCGGCGCGGACCTGACCCCCATGACGCCCGACGCCTTCCAGGCCTTTCACACCGCCGAGAACAAGCGCTACGGTGATCTGATCCGCAAGAAGAACATCAAGCTCGACTGAGCGACGGCCGCAAGCCCATCCGATTGCCTGAAGGAACCCCCTTGAAACCGAACCAACTTCCCGTCGTGGCCCTGACCCTGGGCGACCCGGCGGGCATCGGCCCCGAGCTGATCGCCCGCCTGCTGGGCCAGACCGACGCCGCCCAGCACGCCAATCTGGTGCTGGTGGGTGACCCCTGGCTCTGGGCCGACGGCCAGGCCGTGGCGGGTGTGCACGTGACCACCACGCCGGTGCACAGCTTCGCCGAGGTGCGGGGGCGCGCCGCTGTGCAAACACCCGCCTGGCTGCCCATGGACACGGTGGACGCCGCCCAGGTGCAACGCGGCCTGGCCCAGGCGCCGGGCGGTGCCTCGGTGCTGCGGGTGCTCGACGCCTGCATGGACGCGGCGAAACGCGGCGAGGTGGACGCGATCTGCTTCGCGCCGCTCAACAAGTTCGCCATGAAGCAGGGCGGCCTGAAGCACGAGGACGAACTGCACCACTTCGCCGAGCACCTGGGCGTCACGGGCTACTTCTGCGAGTTCAACACCCTGGGCGATCTGTGGACCTCGCGCGTGTCCTCGCACATCCCGCTCAAGGACGCGGCCAGCCACCTCAGCCAGGACCGCATCAAGGACGCCACGCGCCTGATCTACCGTTCGCTGCAGGCCGCCGGCGTGGCACAGCCCAAAGTGGCGGTGGCGGCGTTCAACCCGCACGGCGGCGACGGCGGCACCTGCGGGCGCGAAGAGGTCGAGATCATCGCCCCGGCCTGCGAGGCACTGCGCGCCGAAGGCGTGCCGGTGGGGGGGCCGTTCCCGGCCGACACCATCTTTCTCAAGGCGCGCGATGGCGAGTACCAGGCCATCGTGACCATGTACCACGACCAGGGCCAGATCGCCATCAAGCTGATGGGCTTTTCCAAAGGCGTGACGGTGCAGGGCGGCCTGCCCGTGCCCATCACCACGCCGGCCCACGGCACCGCCTACGACATCGCCGGCCAGGGCCGCGCCGATGTCAACGCCACCTACAACGCTCTGCGCATCGCCGCCCGCATGGGTGCCGCGCGCCTGGCCTGAACCCTTTCACCTCCAACCCATCACCGTCATGAAGATCAAATCCGTCCGCGCCCGCGTGTTCGAGTGGAAAGGCAAGACCGTGCCGCCACAAGGCAACTTCTGCTCCAACGCCATGGACCTGCTGTACTCGAAAGCCGAGACCATGAGCACCTTCCGTTTCCACTCCTGGACGGTGGTGGAGATCGAGACCGACGACGGCATCATCGGCCTGGGCAACGTCGCCCTGGCGCCCAAGATCGCCAAGGCCATCATCGACGAATACCTCGCGCCGCTGGTGATCGGCCAGGACCCGTGGGACTACGAGTACCTGTGGCAGCGCATGTACCGCGCCACGCACGCCTGGGGCCGCAAGGGCGTGACCATGGGTGCGATCTCGGCGGTCGACCTGGCCATCTGGGACATCCTGGGCAAGAGCGTCAACAAGCCGGTGTTCAAACTGCTGGGCGGCCGCACCAAGGAAAAGATCCCCTGCTACTACAGCAAGCTCTACCGCACCGACCTCAAGGCCATGCAGGAAGAAGCGCAGACCTACAAGGACCAGGGCTTCAAGGCCTTCAAGATGCGCTTCGGCTACGGCCCGGGCCACGGCCAGCAGGGCGTGGTGGAGAACCTCAAGTCGGTGGAAGCGGTGCGCGAGGTGATCGGCTATGAGAACGACCTCATGCTCGAGTGCTACATGGGCTGGAACCTGGAGTACGCCAAGCGCATCCTGCCCAAGCTGGTGAAGTACGAGCCGCGCTGGCTCGAAGAACCGGTGATTGCCGACGACATCGACGGCTACGCCGAACTCAACCAGCTCACCGACATCCCGATCTCGGGTGGCGAGCACGAGTTCAGCCTCTACGGCTTCAAGCAGCTGCTCGACAAGAAAGCCGTGAGCGTGGTGCAGTACGACACCAACCGCGTGGGTGGCATCACGGCGGCGCACAAGATCAACGCGCTGTGCGAGGCCTACAGCGTGCCGGTGATCCCGCACGCCGGTCAGATGCACAACTACCACCTCACCATGAGCACGCTGGCCTCGCCCATGAGCGAGTACTTTCCGCAGTTCGACGTGGAGGTGGGCAACGAGCTGTTCTATTACATCTTCAAGGGCGAGCCGGTGGCAGAGAACGGCTTCGTCGACCTGCGCGACGACGTGCCGGGCCTGGGCCTGACGATGAACCCCGATTACCTCGACCAGTTCACCATCACCGAGTGAACGCCATGCAACGACGCTACACGGGCGTGTTTCCGGTGGTGCCCACCACGTTCTTCGAGGACGGTTCGCTGGACCTGGACAGCCAGAAGCGCTGCCTCGATTTCATGATCGACGCTGGCTCCCACGGGCTGTGCCTCCTGGCCAACTTCTCCGAGCAGTTTTCGCTGTCGGACGAGGAGCGTGAGGTCATCACGCGCACGGCGCTGGAGCACGTGGCGGGCCGCGTGCCCGTCATCGTGACCACCACGCACTACGGCACCGCCGTGTGCGCGGCGCGCAGCCGCCGCGCGCAGGACATGGGCGCCGCCATGGTGATGGTGATGCCGCCCTACCACGGCGCCACCTTCCGCGTGCCTGAGGCACAGATTTTCGAGTTCTACGCGCGGCTGTCCGACGCCATCTCCATTCCGATCATGGTGCAGGACGCGCCCGCCAGCGGCACCGTGCTGAGCGCCGCCTTCCTCGCGCGCATGGCGCAGGAGATCGAGCAGCTGAGCTATTTCAAGATCGAGACCCCGGGCGCGGCCAGCAAGCTGCGCGAGCTGATCCGCCTCGGCGGCGACGCGATCGAAGGCCCGTGGGACGGTGAAGAAGCCATCACTCTGCTGGCCGACCTGGACGCCGGTGCCACCGGCGCCATGACCGGCGGCGCCTTCCCCGACGGCATCCGCACCATCATCGACCCCTACCTCGCCGGTGACCGCGAGGCCGCGGTGGCGGCCTACGCGAAATGGCTGCCGCTGATCAACTGCGAGAACCGCCAGGGCGGCATCCTGAGTGCCAAGGCGCTCATGAAAGCCGGCGGCGTGATCGCCTCTGAGGCCTCTCGCCACCCCTTCCCGCCCATGCACCCCGAGGTGCGCGCCGGGCTGCTCGACGCTGCGAAACGACTGGACCCGATGGTCCTGCGCTGGGGCCGTTGAGAGGGGCACCCCCGCTTCCTCGCGGGTCCGGGCGCGGCAACCGCCTCAGGCCGTTGGCTGCAGGCGCAGCAAGCGCCCGTATTTTTCCGCCATGTGGCCCTCCGCCCGCTCCAGCATGAAATAGCGGAACGCCTCGGCCGCGGGTGACAGCAGCTTGGAGAGCGTGTGCACCACGTTCCAGGCACGCACGATGGGCGTGCCTTCCACGTCGAGCGTGGCAATCAGCCCGTGCTCCAGCTCCAGGCCGATGGTGTGCAGCGACAGGAAGCTGATGCCCATGCCCGCCATCACGGCCTGCTTGATGGTTTCGTTGCTGCTCATCTCCATCACCACGCGCGGCTCCATGCGCGACTTCTCCAGGAACTTCTCCATCGCGGCGCGCGTGCCCGAGCCGCGTTCGCGCAGGATGAAGCCGTAGGGCTTGAGCGACTCCACCGTGGGGTGGCCGACCTTGAGCAAGGGGTGGTCGGTGGGGGCGACGAACACGTGGGGGTGCGCGGCAAAGGGCTCGGCGCGCGTGGCCAGCTCCTTGGGCGGGCGGCCCATGATGGCGATGTCCACCTCGTTGCCGTGCAGCATCTTCACCAGCTGCTCGCGGTTGCCCACGGCGAGCCGGATCTCCACGCCCTCGTGTTCGTGCTGGAACTCGGCCAGCAGGCGGGGCACGAAATATTTGGCGGTGCTGACCATGCCGATGGTGAGCGTGCCCGTCTCCAGCCGCTGCAGGCGCGCGGCGGCGTCCTCGGCGTCCTTGAGCGTGGCGATCACCTTGCGCGCGTAGACCAGCATGTATTCGCCCGCCGTGGTCAGCGTCACCTGGCGGCCGGTGCGCTCGAACAGGGGCAGCCCCACATGGCCCTCCAGCTCCTTCACCTGCATGGTCACGGCCGGCGGCGTGAGGTGCAGCACCTCGGCTGCGCGCGCGAAACTGAGGTGCCTGGCGACCTCGGTGAACACCCTGAGCTGGCGGAAGGTGGCGTTTCTCATTCAGTAATCACTTAATTGAAGCCTTACTAATCGTGAATTTACCTTATTTGAAGCCATCCCTATAGTCCGTCCATCTGCCCGACTCCCGGGTCATGAAGCCAGGTGAACGCCCATGTTGAACGCACTGATTTTTGATGTCGATGGCACCCTGGCCGACACGGAGAGCGTGCACCTGGACGCCTTCAACCACGCCTTCAAGGTCGAGGGGCTGGACTGGCACTGGACGGTGGAGCACTACACCCGGCTGCTCGACATCTCCGGTGGCAAGGAGCGTCTGTTGCACCACTGGCGCACAGTGGAACCGGCGCTGAAAGAGGTCGGGGCGGGCGCGGTGAACGACACCATCCACCGCCTGCACGAGACCAAAACCGCGTACTACGAAAGCGCCGTCGGCCAGGGCGCGGTGACGCTGCGCCCGGGGGTGCTGGCGCTCATGAGCGAGGCGCGCCGCCAGGGCCTTCAACTGGCCATCGCCACCACCACCTCGCCGGTCAACATCGCCGCGCTGCTGCGCTCGGCCATCGGCCCCGACTGGCGCTCGCACTTTCTCGCCATCGGCGACGCCAGCAACGCCCCCGTCAAGAAGCCGAACCCGCAGGTCTACATGAAGGTGCTGGCCGAGCTGGGCCTGCGCGCGGCGGACTGCGTGGCCTTCGAAGACTCGTCCAACGGGCTGCGCGCCGCCCGCGCCGCGGGGCTGGACACCGTGATCACACCCAACGGTTTCACCGCCCACCACGACTTCACGGGCGCGCTGCGGATCGTGCCCGACCTGAGCCAGGTCTCGGTGGCCCGGCTGAAGGAATGGCACAACCGCTGACGCGCTCCCCCCGAATTTTTTTCCACTGTCCCAGGCCTTTCATGACCCTCCGCATCGCCCCCTCCATCCTGTCCGCCGACTTCGCACGCCTGGGCCAAGAGGTTCGCGCCATCGAAGCCGCCGGCGCGGACCTGGTGCACTTCGACGTGATGGACAACCACTACGTGCCCAACCTCACCATCGGCCCGCTGGTGTGCGAGGCGATCCGCCCGCACGTGAAGATCGGCATCGACGTGCACCTGATGGTCGAGCCGGTGGACGCGCTGATCCCGCTGTTCGCCAAGGCCGGCGCCAACATCATCACCTTCCACCCCGAGGCCAGCCGCCACGTGGACCGCACGCTGCAGCTGATCCGCGACCACGGCTGCAAGGCCGGCCTGGTGTTCAACCCCGCCACGCCGCTGGGCCTGATGGACCACGTCATGGACAAGCTCGACGTGGTGCTGCTCATGAGCGTGAACCCCGGTTTTGGCGGGCAGGCCTTCATCCCGTCCACCTTGCCCAAGCTGACCGAGGCGCGCCGCCGCATCGACGCCCACGTGGCCCACGGCGGCCAGCCCATCTGGCTGGAGGTGGACGGTGGCGTGAAGGTGGACAACATCGCGCAGATCGTGGCCGCCGGTGCCGACACCCTGGTGGCGGGAAGCGCCGTGTTCGGTGCGCCCGACAACGACGGTGGTTACCGCACGGTGATGAAAACCCTTCGCCAGAACGCATCGAATTCCTGAACCTCCGAAAGCCTTCCATGACCACGCGCCGCCGCTTCACCCTCACGCAATACCTGATCGAACAACGCCGCCGCTT
>NZ_JADMKB010000042.1 GCF_018780075.1 Hydrogenophaga sp. | reverse complement strand
AGCCCCCCAAACCCCCTCGTACCTCGTGTACCTGGGGGTTTGGGCTTTCTGGGGAGCATTGTTTGCCTGTTGTGGTTGGCTTCAATAAACCACCCGGAGAATGACAGCATGAAGAACAGCAGATTCACCGAGGAACAGATCATCGGCTTTCTGAAGCAGGCTGAGGCCGGCATGCCGTTCAGGGAGCTGTGCCGCAATGGCGGTTTCAGCGACGGACGTTCTACAAGTGGCGTACCAGGCTTGGCGGCATGCAGGTCTCTGAGGCCCAGCGCCTGCGCGAATTGGAATCTGAGAACTCCAAGCTCGAACGGCTGCTGACCGAGGCCCACCTCGACATGCACGCGCTCAAGAGTGTTCTGGGCGTAAAGGAACCGCACCTCAAGTTTTGAAAAGTCCGGACTTCGGGGGAGATCTCACGGCTCAGTTAAAATAGGCAATATAAATCTGCGTAATCGTTACCTATCCTAGGATCCTAGGGGTACAAGTGGGGGAGTGCAATGCAGCCCTTCTCATGAGATGTATTCATGCGGGTGTCGGGCGAACCTTCGATTGACCCCAGCCCACCACTTCAACAGAAAAGGCCTCGAAGCGTCACTGCTCCGGGGCTTTTTTCTAGCGGCCACACAGCGCAGTGCTGGCAAAAAATTGATTTCAAATGATGCAGTTGCAGGACATTCTTTTTTCTCAGGGCTTTGGCACACGACGCGTCTGCTATGGCCTCGTTCAGCAAGGTCTGGTGCAATTGGGTGAGTCCCGGCTTCCCTGTACCGACCCGACCGAAGGGGTGGACGAGGAGGGGCTTGTGTTCTGGGTACAGGGCGAGCGTTGGGAATACCACGTCCTCGCTTACCTGATGCTGCACAAACCAGCGGGTACTGAGTGCTCACAGAAGCCCAGCACCTACCCCAGCATCTACACGCTGTTGCCTGGCCCGTTGCGCAACCGGGGCGGTGGCGCGGCGGGGGGTGTGCAGGCCGTGGGGCGTCTGGATCAGGACACCACGGGGCTGTTGCTGCTGTCGGACGATGGGAAGTTCATTCACCGCATGACCTCGCCCCGCCACCATGTTCCCAAGGTGTATCAGGTGCAGGTCAAACATGCGTTGGACGACCTTCAGCTGGAACGCCTGCGTCACGGTGTGGTGCTCGACGACGATCCGGCGCCTGTCAGGGCGGCCAACTGCCGGGCTGTGGACACCCATCACCTGGAGTTGACGCTCACCGAAGGCAAATACCACCAAGTCAAGCGCATGGTGGCCGCCGTGGGCAACCGTGTGGAGGGTTTGCACCGCTCGTCTGTCGGGACCATTGCATTGTCTGAGAGCCTGTTGCCAGGGCAGTGGCGCTGGTTGACGGCGGCGGAGGTCGGGTCATTGACCCAGAAAGCGATTAAATCCGCCTGAGCGCAGGGGACAACTTCAGAGCAGGTCGCCCTTGCGGCTGTCGAGCGGCATGAGGAACGAGTTGTCCTGCCACTGGGAACCTAAGTCGCTGACCTTGGAGTCGCCGGTGGTGCTGCCCGGCCATGTCGACAAAGGGCTGAAGTCGCTGTGGCGGTTGCTGCGTTGGCGGGTCAAAGCCGAGCGCAAGTTGGTCTGGGCCGCGATCATGGCGCGCTCTTCCTGTTCCCGGTCGCGCAGGGTTTCAGGCGTCGGCACTTCTCCGAGAAACTCACCCCGTATCTCGGAGACGGTGGGCAGGCTGTTGGATCGCACGACCCAGTAGGGCAGGCCGCATTGGGTGAGCAGGGAGTGTTTGAGCTGTCGGGTGCTGCGCGGGATGCCCGTGCGTCCTGGCACGTCCAGACAACCTACCACCCGCCCGTCGGCCTTGCAGACCGAAAAGGTGCAGTACACCCCGCCCAGCAGCCGGTACCAGTCCATGCCCTCCTCCTTTTCCCTGGGGAGGGTGAAGCGGGTCACAGGCAGCTTGATCATCACGTGATGGTCGTAGAACGCCCGGGACAGCCAGTGCCAGACCAGCAGTTCTTCACTGTTGGTCACTGCCCGCGTGTCCAGCGGCCACTGTTTGGGGATGCGCCGGCGCGCGCGTGCTTTCCGGTCTTCCCAGGCGCGGTGCAGCATCGCGCCGAGGGCCAGCAGAGCGGGCACCAGCACGGCAAACAGCCATGGTTCGTTCCAAAGATTCATCGAAAAACTCGGGTGGAATGTAACCTAATGTATTGAATTGCTCTGGAAAAGGTGTGCTCTTGTCGTTTTCTGGAACGTCACTAACGTGAATTTCTTGGGGTTTGTGGGGCACTTGCAGGCAGCGCTTGAGGTGCCGGTCTCTGTTGCCGGCCCTTCGATGGATCAGACAGGTGGGTTTCGGGCACGGTGCGCAGGCCCGGTGCAGGGGGCCTTGGGGTCGGCGCAGCCGTGATTCCGTGAGCGTTGTGTCGCTTGGCAGTGACAACAACAGATTGTGCCCAAGCAGCAGCGCTTCGAACATCCCGCAAATGGGGGATTCAGTACACGTTGCTCAGAAATCCGACGATGGCGGAGGTGAGCTGTTCGGGCTGGTCTCGGTGCGGGCTGTGCCCGCAGTCGGCCAGTTCGAGCGTCTGGACGCCGGGAACACGCGCTTCGATTTCGCGCAGTTGTTGCAGACTGCCGTATTCGTCGTTCAGTCCCTGAATTGCCAGCAAGGGGGCGCGGATGGCGCTGCAGTCTGCACGGATGTCGAATCGTCGAAACGCCGGGCTGAGCCAGATGTCGTTCCACTGGTAGAAGGCGTTGTCCACGTCGGCGTGGTGACGAGCCAGGCGCTGTCGCAGTCCTCGCTCCGCAATACTGGTTTCGTACAGCCGGCGGGCCTCGTCAATCGCCTGGATCGCGATGTCTTCGACAAAGACGTGCGGCGCCATGACCACGCAGGCCGCGACGGGGTAGCGGCTCGCATGCAGCAGGGCGATGCTCGCGCCGTCGGAGTGACCGATGAGCACCGGTCGATCAATGCCCAGCCGTTGGAGCAACTCGGGCAACACCTGCCAGGCCTCCCGATGCATGTAGTCGGGTGCATGGCGCCCGACGTGCCAGAAAGCGCCACCCCGCGGTTCGCCGCGCACGTCGGCGACGGGGTCCGAATGCCCATATCCACGGCGCGAGTACAACCAGCCCGCGCGTCCGGTGCCGGCACACAATTCGCGAGGCCAGTCGCGGTCGCGCTGGGACCACATCGACACACTGCCCAGTCCCTCGTGCAGGAACACCAGCGGTGGCCGTTCGGGCGGTCCGGGAATGTGGGCGACTTCAAGTTCGATGCCGTGTATGTCTGTGCGATTCATGGCGGGGTTCTGACGGACAGGTGGCATCGGTGGGGATTGAAAACCTGTATTCTGTTCACATGAGTCTGATGTTCGATTCCTTCTGGCGCGCGGTGGCCTATTGCATGCATCCACGCGTGATCGGCCTGTCGTTTCTGCCACTGGTGCTGATGGTGGCACTGTCTTTCGGTCTGGGCTATTTCTTCTGGGACACTGCGGTGGCTTCGGTGGCGTCCACGCTGGAGGCCTACGAGTTGGTCCAGGGTTTCCTCGGTTGGCTGGAGCGCATGGGCATGGGGTCCTTGCGCACCGTGTTCGCGCCGCTGGTGGTGCTGGTGCTGGCCACGCCGGTCATCGTGCTGCTGTGTCTTCTGCTCGTTGCGCTGTTCATGTCGCCAGCGATGATCGAGCTGGTCGGCCAACGTCGTTTTGCACAGCTGGAGCGCAAACGCGGAGGGTCGCTGCTGGCCAGCATTTTCTGGTCGCTGGGTTCGACGATCGTTGCCTTGCTGGCGCTGGTGATGTCCATGCCTTTGTGGCTGATTCCGCCCCTGGTGCTGATCTTGCCTCCCTTGATCTGGGGCTGGCTCACGTACCGTGTGTTCGCTTTTGACGCTCTGGCTCAGCACGCCAACAGCGCCGAGCGCAAGACCATTCTTCGCGAGCATCGGGGCACGTTGCTGTTGATGGGGGTGCTCAGCGGCTACCTCGGCGCTGCGCCCAGCCTGCTTTGGGCCTCGGGCGCCATGTTGGTGGCACTGGCACCCTTGCTCGTCCCGGTGGCGATCTGGATCTACACCCTTGTGTTCGCCTTCGCATCGCTGTGGTTCGCCCACTTCACCCTGGCGGCCTTGCAGCGCCTGCGTGCTTCACAGCCGGTCGAGGTACTGGACCCGGTTTCCAGCGCTGGTGCACCACCACACCCGCTGCTGGTGGAAGCGGTGGACGGAACCTCGTCTCCCGCCGGGTTGCCGCCTGGTCACTGATCTCGTTGCGTCATGGACACCACAACTCCTCATTTCGGACTGATCATCATCGGGGACGAAATCCTCTCGGGCAAACGCGCTGACAAACACCTGCCGAAGGTGATTGAGCTGCTGCAGGCCAGGGGGCTTTCGCTGGCTTGGGCGCGCTGCATCGGCGACGACCGCTCCCGCATCACGGCCGCCCTTCACGACGCGTTTGCCGGCGCCGATGTGGTGTTTTGCTGCGGCGGCATCGGCGCCACACCCGACGATCACACCCGCCAGTGCGCCGCAGCGGCGCTCGGGGTGGATCTCGCCCTCCATCCGCAGGCGCGTGAGCTGATCGAGCAGCGCATGCGCGATGTCGCCACCGAGCGCGGTGAAGTCCACGACCCTGACCGCTCGGACAACGTGCACCGCCTGAACATGGGCGTGTTTCCATTGGGCGCCAGCATCATTCCAAACCCTTACAACAAGATTCCGGGCTTCAGTTGCGTCGGGGCGGGTGGCAGCACGGTGCACTTTGTGCCTGGCTTTCCCGTGATGGCCTGGCCCATGATCGAGTCGTTGCTGGACGGCCCCTACGCCCATTGGCACCGCCAGGGCCTCTGGCAGGAGCGTTCGGTCGTGGTCATGGGTGCGATGGAGGCCGCGCTCACGCCGCTGATGGAGCGCATCGAGCGCGAGCACCCGGTGAAGGTGTTCAGCCTGCCCAGCGTGGACCACCCTGAGCACGGGCGCCACATCGAGCTGGGCGTCAAGGGGGAGCCGGCACAGGTGGCCACCGCGTTTCAAGTGCTGATCTCGGGACTCAAGGGTTTTGGTGCCGAACTTGGCCCCGAAATGGTGCGATAAGAGATTGCACCTATATGGTGCAAATCGTTGTGCACCTTGTTGATGCACTCCATCCGGTTCTTGGGCATACACCAACGCATCGGCACCTTTTCCGTTCGGCTGTGGCCTTGAGTCGCCAAGGTGCTGCGCCATAATCCGTGCGAGTGCGCAAGTCAGCTGTGTCGGACGGATCAGGCGGTCTGCTTGTGGCACAAAAACTGCTTATCTCCCATGTTGGTTTTTTCACTTCCACCCACCCGCTACAGGAGCTTTTGATGGCAAAGACCGTCGCAGACGTTATGCAAATGGTGAAGGACAACGACGTCAAGTTCGTTGACTTCCGTTTCACCGATACCCGCGGTGCGCAGCAGCACACCACCGTGCCCGTGTCGCATTTCGATGAAGACAAATTCGTTTCGGGTCACGCCTTTGACGGTTCCTCCATCGCTGGCTGGAAGGGCATCGAAGCCTCCGACATGCAGCTGATCCCCGATCCGAACACGGCCAACATTGACCCGTTCTACGAAGAGACCACGCTGATCCTGACTTGCGACGTGCTGGAGCCTGCCGACGGCAAGGCCTACGATCGCGATCCCCGTTCCATTGCCAAGCGCGCCGAGGCTTACCTCAAGTCGACCGGCCTGGGCGACACGGCTTTCTTCGGGCCGGAACCCGAGTTCTTCCTGTTCGACGGCGTGCGCTGGAGCACCGCCCCGGGCCATACCTTCTACGAAATCGAAGAGTACGAAGCCCCTTGGAACAAGGGTGCCAAGCTCGAAGGCGGCAACCGCGGCCACCGTCCCACCGTCAAGGGCGGCTACTTCCCCGTGCCCCCGGTCGACAGCACGCAGGACATGCGCGCCGAGATGGCCCTGATCCTCGAATCGCTGGGCATTCCGGTTGAAGTGTTCCACCACGAAGTGGCGGGCGCTGGCCAGAACGAAATCGGCACCAAGTTCAGCACGCTGGTGCAGCGCGCCGACTGGACGCAGATGCTCAAGTACGTGGTGCAGAACGTGGCCAATGCCTACGGCAAAACCGCCACCTTCATGCCCAAGCCCATCGTTGGCGACAACGGTTCCGGCATGCACGTGCACCAGTCGGTCTGGAAAGACG
>NZ_JADMKB010000115.1 GCF_018780075.1 Hydrogenophaga sp. | reverse complement strand
CAGCAGGCTCAGCAGCAGCACCCAGGGCCGGTGGTTGAAGAAGGCGCGTTCGATGGCGGAGCCCGATGCCGGGTCAAAGTCCGCCAGCCGCGTGACGACGGGTTGGGCGTCGAGGGGGGAATCAAGGTCCATGGGAACGGGTTCACTCGGTGGGCAAAGAGGCCAGGCGGCGCATGCCGCGCAGGCTGGCCAGGACCAGGGCGCCGTCGGCGGCCAGGGCGGCGCCGGCGATGGGCACGGCTTCGCGCACCGCCAGGCGGCGCAGGGTGGCCGCATGGGGCGGCGCGACCCACACTTCGCCGATCTGACTGACCAGCACGAAGCCACCGGTGGGCAGCGCGGCGCTGGCGCCCAGCGTGGCGGTGGTCTGGCTCTCCAGCCGC
Organism: Hydrogenophaga sp.; assembly: GCF_018780075.1. GTDB lineage: Bacteria > Pseudomonadota > Gammaproteobacteria > Burkholderiales > Burkholderiaceae_C > Hydrogenophaga. The sequence goes on along the minus strand of NZ_JADMKB010000115.1, from coordinate 30,558 downwards.
TCCCAGCGCTGTGCGTCGGCGTCGGCGCGGTAGACCGAGCCGCGCAGTCCGTGGGCGATCAGCTGGCCCTCCGGGGTTTGCAGCAGTCCGAGAAAGCTGCCCTTGTAGGGCGAGGGCAGGGCCGAGAAGCTGGTGCCGCCATCGACCGAACGCATCAGCAGACCTTGTTCGCCGGCCACGACCAGCTGGCTGGCCGTGGCGCGCAGGCCATAGAGGTGCAGGCCCTGCGGGTTGGCCGCCCGCGCCGAGAGCGGTTGCCAGTGCTGGCCACCGTCCACCGTGGCGAACAGCAGGCCGTAGGCGCCGGCGGCGAAGCCGCGCCGTGTGTCGATGAAGCTCAGGTCGAAGAAGGGTTTGTCCGGGCCTTCGTCCACCAGGGCCTGGGCGTCGGCCAGCGCCGCGGCGTCGCCCGAGGCGCGCGCGGCCTCGGCCACGCTGGCGGCGGCGGCGATGCCGTCGAGCTGCTTGCGCCAGGTCTGGCCGCCGTCGTCGCTGTGCAGGATGGTGCCCAGGTGGCCGGCGGCCCAACCGTGGCGCGCGTCGGCGAAGGTCACGCAGGTCAGCGTCACCTGCACCGGCACTGCCGCCTGCTGCCAGTGTTGGCCGTGGTCGTCCGACAGCAGCACCGTGCCGCGCTCACCCACGGCCACCAGCCGGCCGCCGGCCCGCGTGACCGCGAGCATCGCAGCGCCCAGCGCCTTGGGGGTGATCAGGGCCGGGCGCGAGAGCACCGCGGGAGCCGACGCGGCGACCGCGTCCAGCGGCAGCAGCCCGGCCACCGCGCCACCGGCCAACCCCACCAGCGCCGATCTCCGCGACACGCCAGAGCGCGCATCCGCTACCAGGGCCACCGCGGAACCGGCTTCGCCGGGCCGCTGGTGGCGCCCCCCTGGGGGAGAGGCGCCGAAGGCGCTTCGGGGGGGCGTCATCACCGTCCGCCCTCGCTGGACAGCGACTCAGGGCTGAAGAAGGCGCGCGGGATGGGCTCCTTCACTTCGTACTGCCTGGGCAGTTCGTTGGACGACATGTTCAGGTAGTAGGCGCCGGTCTGCAGGTCATAGCCACCCCACATCACGAAGCTGCTCACGGCCGGGATGTCCGGCGCGGTCAGCATCAGCGAGTAGTTGGTGCGCCAGAGCTGGCCCTTGGCGTCCCAGCCGTCGAGCAACACGATCTGCCACGAGTCTTCGTCGATGTAGTACTTGCGCTTGGGCACCACGTGGCGCTTGCCTGCCGCCAGCGTGGCCTCGACCTCCCACACCCGGTGCAGCTCCCAGCGCACCTGGGCCGGGTTGAGCGTGCCCGGTGTCACCAGGTCATCCACCTTGGCGGCGGCGGCGCGGTTGTTGTTGTAGGGGATGTAGATCTCCTTCTTGCCGATCAGCTTCAGATCGTGTTTGTCGATCGGGCCGAACAGGTTGAAGGCTTCGTCGAACAGGCCGATGCCCGAGGTCACGGAGTCGGGCGTGTCGTAGGCCACCGAGGGGGCCTTGCGCACGCGGCGCTGACCCACCAGGTACTGCCACAGGCCGCGCGGCGCCGAGGCGTTGACGCCGTCGTGCGCCAGGATCGCTTCGCCGGCCTTGGAGCCCGGGGCGTTGGCCACGAACTTGCCGTACTGGTAGAAGCCGTCGAACTTGTCGAGGCTTCCGCTTTTGTCGTAGTAGGTCTGGCTGATGGTCTGCACACCGCCCGAAGCCATGTTGCGCTGGCCATCGGCCGTCACCACCCACACGCGCACCGGCATGGTGTAGTTGCCACCGCGCCAGGCCAGGCGGTGGTTCCAGATGGCCTCGTAGCCGTCCTTCGGGATGGGGAAGGGGATGCCGCCGTAGGCGCCCTCGACACCATGACCCGCGTCCACGACCTTGGCGCGGGTCGCGTTCTGGAAGGTGTTGTCGTACACGAACGCCGGCATGGCAGCGCTGCGCCGTGTGGGGTAGACGTCGATGTGGAAGTCCGGGTACTTCTTCATCAGCGCCTGCACACCGTCCGTGAGCTTGTCGGCGTGTTGTGCCATGTTCTTCGCGTTGATCGACAGCGTGGGCTTGTCGGCGGCGAAGGGGTCGGGGCGTGCGTCACCGTTGCGGTAGCCCGCAGGCGCCTTGGTCAGGCCGCCGTCCCAGGCCGGAATGGTGCCGGCCTTGTTGCCGGCTCTTTCGGCGCCCACCGGGGTCAGGCTGGACTTGAGCCTGGCGGCTTCGTCGGCGCCGACCGCGGCCAGGGCAGGGAGGGAGGCGGCCACCACGGCGGCCAGGATCAGGGAGTGTTGTGCGGTTTTCATGGGGGGTGTTCAGTCGGTTCAGAAGGTCCGGGAGACGTTGAGCGCGATGTAGTCGCGGTCCTTGAGGGTCTGGCCGAAGGACAGCATCCGCGAGGGGGTGCGCGGATCGGTCACGGTGAAGGTGTTCTCCTTGCCGAAGAAGGTCGTGTAGCTCAGGCCGACGTTCCAGTCGTTCTGGTACTTGGCCTTGATGCCCACGCTGATGTCGCCCGACTGGCTGGCGCCGCCGGCGAAGTTGAAGATGGCCGAGGAACGGCCGCCGAAGTTGTAGCCCAGGCCGATCGGGATCGACAGGTCCAGACCCGGCAGCACCTGGAAGTACTGTGGCTCGAAGATCATGCGGAACGCCATCGCGCTGCGGGTGGTGTTGGGGTCAAGACCGCCGAAGCCCACCGCGCCCGGGTTCCTGCTCACGCTCATGAGCCGGTTCCAGGCCAGTTCGGCGACCAGCGAGCCGCCGTCCCACAGGCTGGACTTGTTGAGCACGTAGATGCCCGAGAGGTTCAGGTGAGCGGTCTTGCCGGTGGCGTAGCAGGGGTTGCCGGCGGAGCCGTTGCAGTTGACCGGTGGCATGAAGGGCGCGCCGCCAATCACGGCGGGGTCGTTGGCCAGCGGCGCGTCGGTGCGCACCGAGCCTTCGAGCGCCCAGTTGAGCTGACCGATGGAGGATGTGACGCTGGCGCCCACGGTCTTGATGCCGGTGGCATAGACCTGGTGCACGTTGCCGTTGACCAGGTCGAACACCGGCACCGAGGGCGTCTTGTCGTGGTAGCGCGCGGCGTAGAAGCCGAACTCGTAGTCGCTGCCCGCGGGCGACCAGCGCAACTGTCCGCCGAACTGCCCGCTGTCAGGGGGCCGTTGGTCTTTGCTGTTGTCGGTCACCAGCACCGGTGGCAGCGGCGGGCCGAAGAACACCTGGCCACCCCCGATGTAGTCCTGGTTCGAGAAGTAGCTGCCGACGCCCGGGATCTTGCTGGCGCGCCATTTGAACTGGTAGTAGCCCCCCAGGGTCACCCCTTCGGCCACCTGCAGGCTGCCCGAGACCTGTTCCACCGGCAGCAGCACTTCCTTGAACTGCCAGTTGGGCACCGAGACGACCTTGGCCACGTCCACCGGGCCTTGGGCATTGGCGATGCCGTTCTGTCCGAAAAACAGGCTCTCGCCGTATTGCAACGCGTGTTTGCCGATGCGGATGGAGCCGGGCAGTCCGCCCACCGAACCCTTGGCGTAGGCAAAGGCATCGAGCACCTCGTCGCCCCGACCGTGCCGGCTGCGCGTGGACGGAATGAATTCGTTGGCCGGCTGGCCCGGCTGGTTGCTCACACCCATCGTGCCGGGGTTGTCGTTGCGACCCAGGTACTTCGAGTCGTACCAGGCCGCATGGCTGAAGCGCAGGCCCCAGTTGCCTCGGCTGTAGTCGAACTCGCTGAGCAGGTCCAGGCGGTTGGACACCACGCCCTTGCCGAAGTTGAGGTCACCGTCGTTCTCGTTGGTCACACCGCCGTCGCCACGCGCCGCGGGCGAGGTCAGCAGGGCCGAGGGGTCCTTGAGCCGGTAGGCCAGGCTGTACTTGGGTGTGAAGTCGAGCCGGATCTTGGTGTCGGGGTCGTCCGACGCGAGTTCCATCGCGAAGGCGGGCCATGCACAGGCCAGGCCGCAGGCCAGGGCCAGCGCATGGCGCCGGTGTTGGGTGAAGTTTCTTTGCATGCGGGTCTCCTCGTTGTGGTGAAGGGTGGTCGGTCGGGGCATGGCGTTGATGCCCCTGCTCGGGGTCAGATGTAGGTCGACGCCAGGCCGCCGTCGACCGGCAGGTTGATGCCGCTGACCCAGCGCGCCGCGTCGCTGCACAGGAAGGCGATCACCGGTGCCACCTCGTCGCTGAAGGCGGGGCGCTTCATGCGGTGGGCGTCTTTTTCCACGCGCTCGTGGCCCAGCATCTGCACGAAGTCGCCCAGGATGGGCGTGAACACCGGGCCGGGCGCGACGCAGTTCATGCGGATGCCGCGCTCCAGGAACACCTTCTGCGACTGGGTATAGGTCCAGACGATCAGCGCCTCTTTGAAGTACTGGTAGCAGGTGTCTTGCGGCACCGGGTGCTGAGCCAGCCAGGCGGCGCCTTCCAGATAGCTGGGGGTGGCCGCCAGTTCGCGGTGCAGTTCCAGCCGGGCCGGCCATTCGGCGCCCAGAATCGAGGCGATGTTGACGACCGAACCGCCTTCGCCCATGCGCTCCATCACGCGCTGCGTGAAGTGGCGCAGGCCCAGGTAATTGACCTGTCCCACCAGCTCGGCAGGCGCCGTGCCGGGCACGCCGGCGATGTTGGCCAGCGCGTCGATGTGTGCGGGCAACTGGGCCATGGCCGCGTCGATGGCGGCGGGGTTGCCCAGGTCGATCTTGACGAAGCCGTCCAGGGTGAGCATGGGGTCGTTGCGGTCCACACCGATCACGCGCGCGCCTTGCAGGCGGGCGAGTTTGGCGAAGTCCGAACCGATGCCCGAGCCGCAGCCCGTGACGACGATGGTTTTGTTGGCGAGTGGCATGTGTCTTGTCTCCGGTGGTTGGGGGGCGGGGTCAGAACGGGAACGCCGGTGGCGCGTCTTTCACCGTGATCCACTGCCACTGCGTGTACTCGTCGATGTCGGCCGGGCCGCCCACGCTGCCGCCGTTGCCACCGATGCCGGGGCCGCCGAAGGGGTTGGTGCATTCGTCGCAGACGGTCTGGTCGTTGATGTGGACCATGCCGGCGCGCAGGCGCTGGCCGATGGCCAGGGCGCGGCCGATCGAAGGGCTGATCACCGCGGCGGCCAGGCCGCCCTGGCTGGTGTTGGCCAGTTGCACGGCCTCGTCGTCGGTGCGGAACGTGACCAGGTTGACCACCGGGCCGAAGGGCTCTTCGTCGAACGAGCGGATGCCGGGCTTCACGCCCGAGAGCACGGTGGGCTTGTAGAAAAGGCCCTCAAAGGTGCCGCCGGCTTCGAGCACGGCGCCCTGCTTGATGCTGTCCTGGATGACGTCATCGAAGTGCTTCAACTGCTTGGCGTCGATCATCGGACCCAGGGCGACCTGGCCACTGGCCCCGTCGCCCACCGGCAGGTGCGTGGCCTTGCCGACCATGCGCGCCTTGAAACCTTCGGCGATGGACTCGTGCACCAGGATGCGGTTGGAGGCCATGCAGATCTGGCCCTGGTGGAACCAGGCACCGAACGCGGCCGCGCTGGCCGCGGCGTCCAGGTCGGCGTCTTCCAGCACGATCAGGTTGTTGGCGCCGCCCAGTTCCAGCGACACCTTCTTCAGGTGTTCACCGGCCAGCGCGCCGATGCGCCGGCCCACGGCGGGCGAGCCGGTGAAGGCGATCATGGGCACGCGCGGGTCGGTCACCAGCGCCTCGCCGGCTTCGGCGTCGCCCGGCAGCACCTGCAACACACCGGCGGGCAGGCCGGCTTCTTCGAACACGCGGGCGATGATGAAGCCGCCGCTGACCGGGGTGCGCGTGTCGGGCTTGAGCACCACCGCGTTGCCCAGCGCCAGCGCCGGGGCCACCGCGCGCAGGCTCAGGATCAGCGGGAAGTTGAAGGGCGAGATCACGCCCACCACGCCGTGCGGCACGCGCCGCGCGAACGACAGCCGGCCGGCCGCGGCGGGCAGCACATGGCCCTGGGCCTGCATGGGCAGGGCAGCGGCCAGGTGGCACAGCGTGATGGACTCGTTCACCTCGTGCTGGCCCTTGGGCACGATGCCGCCGGTTTCGCGGGCGATGGTCATGGCCAGCTCGGCGAAGTGCTGCTGGAAGAGCGCGGCGGCGCGGTGGAACACGGCCGAGCGTTCGCGCGGGCCCATGGCGGCCCAGGCCGGTTGGGCCGCATGCGCACGGTCGATGGCGGCGCGCATGTCGGCGGCGCTGGCGATGCCCACCTGCGAGAGCACCTGGCCGGTGGCCGGCTCTTTCACGTCACGCACGCTGGCGAGCGTGGTGGACCATGTGCCGTCGAAGGCTTTGCCGGAAGTGAGGCGGCTGTCGAGCCAGGCCAGATTGTCGGAAACACCCATTGTTTTGCTCCTGTTGATCGTTCGTGCACACCACACGGTGGCTGCAACAGGTGGTGCAACGGGCGTACCAGGCGGCGCTTCGCAGGGCCGTTGGAATGGCGTGGAGGGTGGGTGCCCAAGAGGGAAAGATCAGGACTTTCCCTAGGGCGAAAACAGGCCGGGTCACCTAGCCTGAAGCAGGTCATTTATTTATGATGAGTAACTAAATTTGATGTGCCTGTTTTCACCAGTCATCAAAAAATTCATCTCAACGCCATGCCCAAACAACGGATCTCCCTGGCCGATCTGGCCCGCCTCGCGAGCGCCCATCCGGCGGCATCCGGGCGGGCCCGGGGGCCGTTGCCGCTGGCGGGTTTTGACGCCAGCGCCATCAGCCAGCAGGCCCATCCGACGGTGGCCGACCTGAGCGAGTGCCTGTTCTTCTCGCCGGGCGATGGCCGCATCTGGCTGCAGGACCAGCGCATGGTGCTGCTGCATTCCGAGGCGGTGGGCTCGCTGCGGCGGGAGCTGATCGAAAGCATCGGCCTGGACAAGGCGCGCGGGTTGCTCACGCGCGCGGGCTACGTGAGCGGCGCGCGCGACGCGCAACTGGTGCGCAAGCAGTGGCCCGACGCCGACCCGAGCGCCGCCGCCATGGCGGGCACGCGCCTGCACGCGCTGGAGGGCGTGGTCAAGGTGGAGCTGGTGCACGCCAGCTACGACGCGGCCGCCGGCGCGTACGAGGGCGAGTTTCTCTGGCACAACTCCAGCGAGGACGACGAGCACATCGCCGCCTACGGCGTGGGCGGATCGCCGGCCTGCTGGATGCAGGTGGGCTACGCCACCGGCTACGTCAGCACCCTGTTCGGCCGCCTGGTCGTGTTTCGCGAGGTGAACTGCCGCTCGTCCGGCGACGCCCACTGCCGCGTGATCGGCAAGTCCGCCGACCTCTGGGACGACGTGCAGCAAGACCTGCGTTACCTGAACGCGCAGTCCTTCGTCGGCGGCACCGCGGCGCCCGAGGACGGCGTGGTGCCGGTGGCCGACCTGGAGGCCTACGCGGCCGCCAACCCCGGCCCGGACCAGACCATGGTCGGCGCCTCGTCCGCGTTCAACGCGGCCTGCCACATGCTCCAGCGCGTGGCGCCCACCACGGCCACGGTGCTCTTCACCGGCGAGTCGGGCGTGGGCAAGGAGATGTTTGCCAGCACCCTGCACCGCATCAGCGCGCGCGCCGCCCAGCCCTTTGTCGCGATCAACTGCGCGGCCATCCCCGAGACCCTGATGGAGTCGGAGCTGTTTGGCGTGGAGCGCGGCGCCTACACCGGCGCGGGCGCCTCACGCGCCGGGCGCTTTGAGCGGGCCCACGGTGGCACGCTGTTTCTCGACGAGGTCGGCACCCTGAGCTTCGTCGCCCAGGGCAAGCTGCTGCGCGCGCTGCAGGAAGGGGAGGTGGAGCGCGTGGGCGGCAGCAAGACCATCGGCGTGGACGTGCGCGTGATCGCCGCGACCAACGTGGACCTGCGCCAGGCGGTGCGCGAGGGGCACTTCCGCGAAGACCTCTTTTTCCGCCTCAACGTGTTCCCCATCCACCTGCCCCCGCTGCGCGACCGGCGCGACGACATCCCTCTGCTGATGGGGCATTTCCTCGCGCACTACAACAAGCGGCACCGCCGCAGCGTGGCGGGCTTCAGCCAGGCCGCCGTGAAGGCCATGTACAACTACGGCTTCCCGGGCAACATCCGCGAGCTGCAGAACCTGGTGGAGCGCGGCGTGATCCTGGTGGGCGACGGCGAGGCGATCGAGGTGCACCACCTCTTCAGCAGCGGCGAGTCGCTGGCGCAGGACGTGCTCTCGCTGGCGTGGCGCGACGGTGGGCCGGCCACGCTGAGCCTGCTGGGCGCCCGCCCGACGCCCGCCCGGGACGCGGCGGGCTCCGCGTCTGCCGCCACGCAGGGCGGTCCGCTGGAGCAGGCCGAGCTGGCCCTGCTGCGCCAGGCCATCCGGCGCTGCGGGGGCAACCTCTCGGCCGCGGCACGCGACCTCGGGGTCAGCCGAGCGACCGTGTCCTACCGGGCGAAGAAGTTCGGCCTGGTGACGTGATCCAGGGCGCTGCGCGCCCTCAGGTGCCCAACGCGGCTTGCACGATGCTCGCGGCATCGACGCGGAAGAACGCGCGCAGTGCCGCGCGCGTGTCGCTGCGGCCGAAGCCGTCGGTGCCCAGGGTGTGGAAGCGCCGGCCCTCGGGCACGAAGGCGCGCACGCTCTCGGGCACGGTGCGCACGTAGTCGGTGGCCGCCACGATGGGGCCACGGCTGTCGGCCAGCAGGCGCGTGAGGTGCGAGCCCTCGCCGTTCGCCACGCCATCGCGCGCCAGCTCGCTCCAGCTGGTGATGCTGAACACGTCCACGCCCACGCCCTGTGCGGCCAGCTGCTGCGCGGCCTGGACCACCTCGGTGAAGATGGCACCCGAACCCAGCAGGGTGACGCGCTGTGCGGCATCCGCCGGCCCGTAACGGCCAAAGCGGTAGCCGCCCTTGAGCACGCCCTCGGCCGCACCCTCGGGCAGGTCGGGGTTGGCGTAGTTCTCGTTCATGAGCGTGACGTAATAAAACACGTCCTTCTGCTCGACCAGCATCTCGCGCATGCCCGCGTCCACGATCACCGCCAGCTCGCCCGCGAACGCCGGGTCGTAGGCCTTGCAGTTGGGGATGGTGGCCGCCACGAGGTGGCTGCTGCCGTCCTGGTGCTGCAGGCCTTCGCCGCCGAGCGTGGTGCGGCCCGAGGTGGCGCCGAGCAGGAAACCGCGTGAGCGCTGGTCGGCCGCGGCCCAGATGGCGTCGCCCACGCGCTGGAAGCCGAACATGGAGTAGTAGATGTAGAACGGCAGCATGGCCAGGCCGTGCACGCTGTAGCTGGTGGCCGCGGCCGTCCAGCTCGCCAGCGCACCCGCTTCGCTGATGCCTTCTTCCAGGATCTGCCCGTCCAGCGCCTCGCGGTAGCTCAGCACCGAGCCGATGTCTTCCGGCGCGTAGCGCTGGCCCACGCTGCTGTAGATGCCGACCTGCTTGAACAGGTTGGCCATGCCGAAGGTGCGCGCCTCGTCGGCCACGATGGGCACGATGCGCGGGCCGAGCGCCGGGTCTTTCAGCAGCGTGCCGAGCATGCGCACGAAGGCCATGGTGGTGCTCATCTCCTTGCCGTCGGCCTGCAGGGCGAAGGTGGCGTAGGCCTCGATGGCCGGCACCGGCACCACGGCGCACGCAGTCTCGCGCCGAGGCATGGCGCCGCCGAGCGCCGCGCGGTGCTCGCGCAGGTAGCGCATCTCGGCGCTGTCCTCGGCGGGCTTGAAAAAGGCCAGACCCTTGGCCTGCTCGTCGGTGAGCGGCAGGTTGAAGCGGTTGCGGAATTGAATCAGGTCGGTCTCGTCGAACTTCTTCTGGCTGTGCGTGGTCATCTTGCCCTGACCGGCCGCGCCCATGCCGTAGCCCTTCTTGGTCTGCGCCAGGATCACGGTGGGTTGGCCGGTGTGCGCGGCGGCGGCTGCATACGCGGCGTGGATCTTCACCAGGTCGTGGCCGCCGCGCTTGAGGCGGTCGATCTGCTCGTCGGTCATCCCCTGGGCCAGCGCCGCGAGTTCGGGGTTCTGGCCGAAGAAGTTGTCGCGGTTGAAGCGGCCGTCTTTCGCGGCGAAGGTCTGCATCTGGCCGTCCACCGTGTGGGCAAAGGCGCGCACCAGGGCGCCGGTGGTGTCGCGCGCGAACAGGCCGTCCCAGTCGCTGCCCCAGACGAGTTTGATCACGTTCCAGCCCGCGCCGGCAAAGAGCTTTTCCAGCTCGTCGATGATGCGGCCGTTGCCGCGCACCGGGCCGTCCAGGCGTTGCAGGTTGCAGTTGACCACCCAGACCAGGTTGTCCAGCTTCTCGCGCGCGGCCAGCGTGAGCGCGCTCATGCTCTCGGGCTCGTCCATCTCGCCGTCGCCGAACACGCCCCACACTTTGCGGCCTTCGCAGTTCAACAACTGCCGGTGCGTGAGGTAGCGCATGAAGCGCGCGTGGTAGATCGAGCTGATCGGGCCGATGCCCATGGAGCCGGTGGGGAACTGCCAGAAGTCCGGCATCAGCCAGGGGTGTGGGTAGCTGGAGAGACCGCGCGCGCCGCTGGCCGGGGCGGTGATCTCCTGGCGGTAGTGCAACAGGTCGGCCTCGCTCAGGCGGCCTTCGAGGAAGGCGCGCGCGTACACGCCAGGGGCGCTGTGCGGCTGGAAGAACACGAGGTCACCGCCATGACTTTCACTGCGCGCGTGGAAGAAGTGGTTGAACCCGGTCTCGAACAGATCGGCCGCGCTGGCGTAGCTGGCGATGTGCCCGCCCAGTTCACCGTAGGCCTGGTTGGCCCGCACCACCATGGCCAGCGCGTTCCAGCGCATCAGCGAGGCCAGGCGCTCTTCCACCGCCAGGTCGCCGGGGAAGGCGGGCTGGTCTTCGACCGCGATGGTGTTGATGTAGGGCGTGTTCAGCTCCGGCTGCCAGCCGATGCGCTGCTGGCGCGCCAGGCGGGCCAGCTCGTCGAGGATCTGGCGCACGCGCGCCGGGCCTTCGCTGGCCGCCAGCGACAGCAGGGCGTCGCGCCACTCGGCGGTCTCACCGGGGTTGGTGTCGGCGGCGCTCTGCGGGGCGAGGCCGTGCGGGTTGGCAATGTTGTTCATGGCGATAGTCTCCTGATCCCCGGACTGTAGGCACAAGCGGCGCGCAGTTGGTGTGGATGTGTGGGGTTGACGGGCCGATGTGGCCCATAAAATGCCGCTGAAATGAGCATTCAAAGCACAAACCACCTCGATGCGACCGATCTGAGGATTCTGGAAGAACTTCAGATCGACGCCAGCCTGTCCAACGTGGAGCTCGCCCGGCGCGTGCATTTGTCACCCTCGCCCTGCCTGGCGCGGGTGCGGGCGCTGGAAGCGCGGGGCCTGATCCGGCAGTACGTGGCGCTGCTCGACGCGAAGCAGCTGGGCCTGCACCTCAACGTGTTCATCTCCATCAGCCTCAAGCAGCAGAGCCGCGAGACGCTGCAGGCGTTTGAAGAGCGCATCGTCCTGCGCGACGAGGTGATGGAGTGTTACCTCATGACCGGCGACGCCGACTACCTGCTGCGCGTGGCCGTGCCCGACATGCCGGCGCTGGAGCGCTTCATCCTGGAGCAGATCTCACCCATCGCCCAGGTGGAGAAGATCCGTTCCAGTTTTGCGCTGAAGCAGGTGCGCTACAAGACGGCGCTGCCGCTGCATGCGGCTTGAGCAACGAACCCCTCCCCCTCTGGGAGGGCTGGGGTGGGGCATGCAACCACCAAAGGTCTGCTTCATGGCGCTGCCTTGTACTCACGCTGCCGGCCATGAGCTGCCGGTCGCGATGGGCAGTTTTCGGGCAGGTTGTCTTCGTCGCCCGAGACCCGCATCGCGGTCAGCCCTGACAATTCTGAGCACTCCTAACCCTCGCTCTTCTTCTCACGCGCTCGCCGGCGTCGGTCAAACGCGGCCTCCCAGTCTTCATGCCACGGCGGCAGCCCAAGGTATATCTGCTGGCTGGCTGGCATTGCAGTGCTCCATGAGCGAATGCACGTTCCGGAATCGCTTCTGCAGTTCTTCACTCCAGCAACGAGGCGGGCGCTCCCACGTCAGCAACTCTGCACCAGTAAGGATCAGCACGGGATTTACGGGTCGCTCCGCCTTCCAGTACTTGCGCCCGAACTTTGCGAGGCGAGTGAGTGCCGCGATTTCCCCCTTGGTGAAACTCTCGCGTAGCGTACTGAAGACCAGTATCGCCCCGGGGAAGGTCTCGGCGAGGTAACGCATGCGCTGAAAGTCCTTAGGCTTGAAGAGCCCATAGCTTTTGCATTCGCCGAACAAGATCCCGGCGGTGTCATCGCCATAGCTCCCGTCTCGCCAGAACATAGCGAGATCAGCCTCAAGGGCCACCTTGCCCGGTGCCATCGCCTCAAAACTCGGAACGGAGGTGCTCCGACGCGATGAGGTCACGTGCCCTGCAAGGGCCTCCAGCGTCAGCAAGACTGAGAACGCACCGTCCGCAAAGTTCGGTACGCTGAACGGACCGGCCGTCCTATAGAACCAGCCACTTCGCCCCTGATCAATATTTCCTGCGGCGCGAAACGTGTTCAAGCACTTTGGGCAGTCGAACTCCTCCTTCAGCGTCGTCATTCCAAACCAGCTGTTCCGCTGGCAGTTGGGACACTTCGTCTGCAGGCCAAGCTTGAAAATACCCTTCTGAACAAACCATTCGTAGCGATGACCGTTCAGCTTTCTCTTGACCTCGGCAACAGAGGCCTGCCGCTCGGCGCCCACCCTGTCATCCTTCTGCGCGCCCCCCCTGCTGATCGTTCCGCCGTTCATGTGCTCGATTAGCGCAAGAACTTCTTTGTCTGCGAGCATGCCGACCGCGCCGCCTAGGCGTTTGTATATCTGCTTGGCAAGAATGCCTGGACTAGAGAGCTTCGCCTCCCATCCGCGATCCTTCAGCCAAGCGAAAAAGATCTTCTCCGACTCGGGGGCCTTGCGAGACTCGCCCGACACTCTGCGGACGATCCGGACTAGGCCATGACGGCCTACGCGCCACTCACCAAAGCCCCCGATGTTGCCGGTAATGGCATGCAGGAGTTGGTCGCCCTCGACCTTTGGATAGACCTCAGCCAGATGTTCGTCAGCGCCGTAGAGGCGTAAGTCGAACTCGTTTACGCATCGACCATTGCTCCAGAACCAGTTCTCGCGACCGAATGACGGAATCAAAGATTTGAGCCGAATGGACAAATCCCCCTCTCCAGCGATGTCGATGGTTTCGTCGTCCTTGCCATATACGTCGGCAACGCCGCCATCCTTGCCCCGCGCCCATTCGTCCCACAGCCTTGGATACCAATGCTGAAGAGACATCCGTTGCGTCGCGGCACCCTGCTGGCCATCCGCTGATGGCGGCGCGAGGGACTTCGCAAACGCTTGCATCTCGTCCATCGAGCTGTGGCGGCTACGAACTAAGCTTGCGACATCGAAGCCACGGCTGCCCTTCTCCCAAGGACGACGATGCTCGTCGAGATACTCGACAATGACCTGTTTAAACGACTCCACCGCGAGGAACTGCTTTGGCAACGGGAGCACTGGACGTCCGGAGGCCCTGAGGTTCCAATAGTCGATAACATCCTCGATTTTCGAAGCGTCCATGAAAAATACCGAGGCGCTTCTGCGATAGCCGACCCCGCCTTGCACACGTGTCGCCCATTGAGTGACACGCCTCGGAAAGAGAACGTCCCCTTCGGTAAGCTCGCGAAACTTGTCCGCGCGTACTTCCGGCTTCGTGAGTTCCAAGGCGTCCGCAAACTCCCTGTCGATGGCTTCGGCAATGTGCGCTGGGTACTCGCCGAAGACGCTGGCCCAGAACAACCCCAACGTCTTGGGTATGACGGGAACGATGGCCTTAGGCGGATACTTTGCCTTGAACTTGAAGTGCTCCTTGTAGATGTCCAGCAGAACATCGAGAACACCAATCCCGTAAGTGGGTTCGTTCGCATCTTTGTCTCGATCGCCGCGCCAGATATCACCCGGTTTGAGAACCTCCAGCTTCGAGTCGAGGACGTACTTGGGAAGCTCCTTTCCGAACTGGACCAGTATGTCTGGATCAAATCCGTCGAGGTATCCCTTCACCACGGTCTGTGCCGGAGGAGGCTTCAATGGCCCGTCACGCCAACTGGCTGGCATACGTTTATGCACCGGGATGATCGGAAAGAACATGCCACCCCACTGAGTGCAAGCCAAGCGGATGGCTTCGCGAACCTGTGTGGGGCTGTTCGGGTCGACCATGAGCGCTAACTTGAGCGGCCGAACTTTGATGTCTGCGGAACCGAGCATTTTTCCTCCTGGCTTCCCTACCCAATTGAGTCTAGTCGGTCAGTCGCTGAACGCCCGCTCTAGGGTGACCGGCTAGGTCTAGCGACGGGCAGTAGTGGGTCGAGAGCACCAGTTCGCAATTGGGGGCAGCGGGCGTTCAAGCTGAAGTTCTGTACGTGCAGGCGTGGCCCCCACTCCGACCCTCCGCCAGCGGGGGGAGGGAGCGAAGGCACGGCCCACCGCTGTTTGAGGTCGCTTAAAGCACGGCGGCTGTTCAACCGTTTCTGAACAGAAAGCTGTACGCGTTGAGCGCCGGCACGCCGCCCAGGTGGGCGTAGAGCACGCGCGAGCCTTCGGGGAATTCGCCGCGGCGCACCTTGTCGATCATGCCGTGCATGGACTTGCCCTCGTACACCGGGTCGGTCAGCATGCCTTCCTGCCGGGCGCAGAGGCGAATGGCTTCCAGCGTGCCTTCGTTGGGCAGGCCGTATTCGGGGCCGCCGTAGCGCGTGTCCAGCACCACGTCGTCGGCGCTGATGTCCTGGCCCAGTTCCACCAGTTGCGCGGTGTTCTGCGCAATGCGCAATATCTGCGCATGGGTCTGCTCGGGCTTGGCCGAGGCGTCGATGCCGATCACTTTGCGGGCGCGGCCGTCCGCCGCGAAGCCCACCACCATGCCGGCCTGCGTGCTGCCCGTCACCGAGCAGACCACGATGTAGTCAAACTGAAAACCCAGCTCGGCTTCCTGCTGGCGCACCTCTTCGGCAAAGCCCACGAAGCCCAGGCCGCCATGGGGGTGCTCGGAGCAGCCGGCGGGGATGGGGAAGGGCTTGCCGCCGGCCTTCTTCACGTCGTCCATGGCCTGTTCCCAGCTGGGGCGGATGCCGATGTCGAAGCCGGCCGCGTCCAGCCGCACGTCGGCGCCCATGATGCGGCTCATCTCGATGTTGCCCACGCGGTCGTACACCGCGTCGGAGTAGTTCACCCAGTTCTCCTGCACCAGCACGCACTTCATGCCGAGGTGCGCGGCCACGGCGGCGACCTGTCGCGTCTGGTTGGACTGGATGCCGCCGATGGACACCAGCGTGTCGTAGCCGCCGGCGATGGCTTCGGGGATCAGGTACTCGAGCTTGCGGGTCTTGTTGCCGCCGAAGGCCAGGCCGCTGTTGCAGTCTTCGCGCTTGGCATAGAGCTGCACCTTGCCGCCGAGGTGGGCGCTCAGCCGCTGGAGCGGCTGGATGGGGCTGGGGCCGAAGGTGAGCGGGTGGCGGGGGAATTTCTGCAGGTTCAGGGCGCGGGCGGGTGAGGTGGTCATGGCGGGGGTCCTGGCTTGAAGGAGCGGTTGCAGCCCGGGTGCGTACAGCGTCATGGCGGCAAAACACGAGGGCATGGGGTGGAACATCGGTGGGGTGGAAACGAGGTTCATCGTAGAACCGGCGCGCTGCTACGAATTGCAAACTGACTCTTCAAAATCGGCCATGAATGCTTATTCGATGGCGTTCATCGAATAGATGGTGTGAAATGGGATTTCAACGCAATAAAAGAAGGTTTCAGCCATGGAAACGCCGCTCGACCGCATCGACCGCAAACTGCTGGAGCTGCTGCAGCAGGACGCCTCCCTGCCCAACCTGGAGCTGGCCGAACGCACCCACCTCAGCCCGCCGGCGTGTTCGCGGCGGGTGGCACGGCTGAGGGCTTCGGGGGTGATCCGCAAGACGGTGGCGCTGGCCGACCCGCGCGCGCTGGGCTACACGGGGCTGGTGATCATCGGTGTGGTGCTGGACCGGTCCACGCCGGACTCGTTCGCCGCGTTCGAGAAGGCGGCGGCGAAGCTCACCGGCTGCCTGGAGGTGCAGCTGGTGACCGGCGAATTCGACTACTTCGTCAAGCTGCGCATCCAGGGCATCGACTCGTTCAACGACATGCACAGCGCCCAGCTGATCGGCCTGCCGGGTGTGCGCCAGGTGCGCACCTTCGTCTGTCTGAAGGAGGTCTTCGAGACCACGGTACTACCGGTGCCCGCGGGCTAGGAAGCACCCCCGCCGCGCTTCGCGCGACCCCCTCAAGGGGGCGATACCAGTCGTCCGGCAAAGCCGGCCCGACGGTATCTCTGGGCTGGGTCATTTCGCGCCGGAAAGGGCTCCGCGCTGCCGATGCCGTGGGTCGACTCTGTCTAGAGATCGAGCACCAGTCGCGCGCTGCTGGCGCGCGAACAGCAGGGCAGGAACTGGTTGTTCGCCGCGCGCTCTTCGGGCGTGAGGTACTGGTCGCGGTGGTCGGGCGTGCCGGCCTTCACGCCGGTCAGGCAGGTGCCGCACACGCCCTGTTCGCACGACATGGGAATGTCCAGCCCGGCCGCCAGCAGGGCGGCGAGCGCGCTCTGCTCGGCGCGCACCGGGATCACGCGGCCGCTGCTGGCGATCTCCAGTTCGAAGCTGCCGTCGTTCGCGTGGTCCACCGGCGCGGCCGCGAAATACTCGCGGTGCAGGCGCTCTTCGGGCCAGCCGGCGGCGCGGCCGGCGGCCAGCACGGCGTCCATGAAGCCGGTGGGGCCGCAGACATAGAGGTGCGTGCCTTGTGGCGCACGGGCCAGGGTGCCGGCGAGGTCCAGCCGCTGCCCCGCGTCGCCGTCGTCGTGGTGGTGCTGCACGTGGCGCGCGAACGCCGAGGCCGCGATGCGCGAGACAAACGGTGTGCGCTCGCGCGAGCGGGTGCAGTGGTGCAGCTCGAAGGAGCCACCCTGTGCCGTCAGCCGCTCGGCCATCGCCAGCAGCGGCGTGATGCCGATGCCGCCGGCCAGCAGCAGGTGGTGCGCCGCCTCGGTGGCGAGCGGGAAGTGGTTTTTCGGCGCGCTGATGCGCAGGGTCGAACCCTCGGCCACGGCGTCGTGCACCGCCTGCGAGCCGCCGCGCGAGGCGGCGTCGCGCAGCACCGCGATCTGGTAGCGGCCGGTCTCGCCGGGCGGGTTGCACAGCGAGTACTGGCGCACCAGGCCGTTGGGCAGGGCGACGTCGATGTGGGCGCCGGCGCTGAAGGCGGGCAGGGTGTGGCCGGGCTCGGCCACCAGGTCCAGGCTGCAGATGTCCAGCGCTTCGGTGTGCTTGCGCGCCACGCGCACCAGCAAGGGGGTTTGGGGGTCGCTCATGATCGTGGGTCCGGGGCGGTCAGGCGGTGGCGCCCTGCTCGGCCGCGATCACGCGCTCGATGACCTTGCGCGACTGCACGCCGCCCGCGTCGATGTTGAGCATGAGCAGCTTGCGGCCGGGGTGGGTGTCGATGTTGCGCTGCTGGCGCTCCAGCATCTCCAGGTCTTCCGAAAAGATCTTGCCCTGGCCTTCGCGGATCTGCGCGGTGAGCGCCTTGTCGTGCGGGTTGAACTGGCGCGCCATGCCCCAGAAGTAGTGCATCGAGGTGTCGGTCTCGGGGGTGATGAAGTCCACCACCACGCTGTACACCTTGTGTTCGGCCGGTGCGTCGTAGCCGCCGTGGCCGGCGTGGGCCACGCCCACCTCGATCATCACGTGGCTGGGCGGCGTGAAGCGGCAGATCTGCCAGCGGTCCACCGGCACGTCGTCGGCCAGGCCCTTGGCGCGCAGCGCGGCCTTCCAGAAGGGCGGGGCAGGAATGTCGCTCATGAAGCGGCTGGTCATCACCGTGTCGCCGCTGACCGTGGTCTTGCAGGGCGTCTCGTCGATCTCTTTCTGGCCGATGCTGGTGGCGTGCACGTAGGTCTCGTGCGTCAGGTCCATCAGGTTGTCGATCATCAGCCGGTAGTCGGCCTTCACGTGGTACAGGCCGCCGCCGTAGGCCCACTCGGGGTTGTTGTGCCACTCCATGTGCGGGATCAGCGCCGGGTCGGCCTTCTCTTTCTCGCCCGGCCAGACCCAGACGAAGCCGTAGCGCTCTTCCACCGGGAAGCTGCGGATGGCCGGGAAGCCGCCCACGCGCTGGCCGGGCATGGCCACGGTCTTGCCGTCGCAACCCATCTCCAGCCCGTGGTAACCGCAGACCAGCTTGCCTTCGCACACCTGGCCCAGCGAGAGCGGGGCGCCGCGGTGCGGGCAGAAGTCTTCCACCGCCGCGACCTTGCCCTCCAGCGCGCGGTAGAACGCGATGGGCTGGTTGCAGATGATGCGGCCCAGGGGCTTTTCGTCGATCTCGTCGGCCGTGCAGGCCACATACCAGGTGTTGGTGGGGAACATGGGGCGTCTCCTTGTGGTGGTCAATCCGCTTCATTCAGCATACTGAATGAAGCGGATTGTACGGAAGGATCGGCCGGCGCAACAGGGGGTCAGACTTCGGGTTTACCCGAATCCGGCGACGGCAATGTGCCTTCGTTCAGCTGCACGAACTTGCGCAGCAGCCGCAGGAACTCGGCCTGTTCGGCCGCTTCCATGGGGGCGAGCAGCGCGCGGTACATGGGCGCCACGCGCGGCAGCATGTCGGCCAGCACCGCTTCGCCCTCGGCGGTGAGGCGCAGGCTGCGCTGGCGGCGGGGCAGCAGCTCGCGCACGATCCAGCCCTTGGTTTCGAGGCGGGTGGCGATGTCGGCGGTGGTCGACGTGTCCAGCGCCACCTTGTCGGCCAGGGTCACCTGGTCGATGCCGGGCGAGGCCTGCAGCGCGCGCAGCAGCGCGTACTGCACGGGCGTGATCTGCCGGCCGTGCGTCTCGTGAAAACTCGACACCGCCAGCTGGTGCGCGCGGCGGATCAGGTGGCCGGGTTCGGCCTGCAGGGACGTGTCGAAGCTGGGTTCGGTGCTCACGGGTGGGCGGGTGGTGTGGGTGGAGTGAGTGAGGCGGGGTGGCCAGCGGCCTTCGGCCTTGCGGGGATGGGGGCCCGTGCCCAGGGTGTCAGGGGTTCCAGGGGCGCCACGGGTGACCAGTGGGTCTGGGCGACCGGGACAGGCAGGGGCCTCTGCGTCACGCCGATTGTGGCCGATGCAGGCGGGCCGGACCGAGTTGCGCGGCGTCCAGGCCCTCGGCCGCGATGTGCGGCGGGATCGGCAGGCCGCGCGCCAGCGCGGCGCAGGCCTCGCCCATCGCGGGCGCGGTCTGGATGCCGTAGCCCCCTTGCGCCGCCACCCAGAAGAAGCCCTCGGCCAACGGGTCGAAGCCACCCACGAGACCGCCGTCTTCCACGAACGAGCGCAGGCCGGCCCAGGTGCGGATCGGGCGGTTGACCGCCAGCGTGGTCATCTCGCCGATGCGGTGAATCGCCATGGCGATGTCGAGTTCTTCGGGCTGCACGTCCTGCGGCGGCACCGGGTCGGCGTTGGCGGGCGAGCCCAGCAGCACGCCCGCGTCGGGCTTGATGTACCAGTCTTCCGCCGCGCCGAACACCAGCGGCCAGTGGGCCACCACCTGGTCTTTGGGCGCGTGGAACACAAAGGCCGAGCGGCGTTTGGGCACCAGCCCGATGGGGCGCGCGCCGGCCATCTGCCCGACCGCGTCGGCCCAGGCGCCCGCGGCGTTGATCACCACCGGCGCCTGCCAGCAGCGGCCGGCCGCGTGCACCTGCCACAGCCCATCCACGCGGCGCACCGCGTCCACCGCGGCATCGCAGACGATCTCGCCGCCGTGCCGTCGCACCCCGCGCAGAAAGCCGCCGTGGATCGCGTGCACGTCCATGTCGGCGGCGTCGGGCTCGTACACCGCGCCGGCCACCTGCTCCGGGCGCAGGGCGGGCACCCGTTCGCAGGCCTGGGCGCCCGTGAGGCGCACCGCCTGCGGGTTCAGCGGCGCGAGCATGGCCCAGTGGGCGTCGAGCTCGGGCATCTGCTCTTCGGTGGCGACCATCATCGCGCCGCGTGGCGAGAGCAGGGGGTGTTCGCTGAAACCGGCGGGGGGCGAGTCGAAGAAGGCGAGGCTGGCGCGGGTGAGCGCGCGCACCTGCGCCGAACCGTAGCTGGCCATGTAGAGCGCGGCGGAGCGACCTGTCGAGTGGTAGCCGGGCTGGGGCTCGCGTTCGAGCACGGTCACGCGGCCGTGGGGTGCGAGCCAGTGGGCGACCGAGGCGCCGGCGATGCCGGCGCCGATCACGATGAAGTCGGCGGTGTCGGTGGAGGAGGTCATGTCGGGCGTTGAAAAGGGGCGTGGCGGCGGGTGTGGCGAGGGGGTGAAAAAGGCTGTGCGTGGTGGTGCGGGCGTGGCATCATGAACCACGAAGGCCGCACTTTGCGTGCGGGCTCATCACATCACCGGAGGCAACCATCATGCTGAACATTCTCATCCCGGTCGACGGTTCTTCCCACGCGCTGCTGGCGGTGCACCACGCGGTGCGGCTGGTGCATGCGGGTCTGAAGGCGCGGTTTGTGCTGGCGAATGTGCAGGAGACGGCCACACTGTACGAGCTGGTCGTGGCGCACGATCCGGAGGTGCTGGAGCGGGTGAACGAGTCGGCGGGGCTGGACCTGATGCGGCCGGCGATGGCGTTGCTGGAGGCCGCGGGGCTGAAGGTGGTGCAGGAGGTGGCCACCGGGGACCCGGCGCACACGCTGATCGATATCGTGGAGCGGCACGGGTGCGACGCGGTGATCATGGCGGCGGGTTCGGGCGAGGGCGAGCTGGGCTCGGTGCCGCAGCACATGGTGAACCACTCGCCGGTGCCGGTGACGGTGGTTCGGGAGCCTGTGTCTTTGTCAGACTCAGACGACTGAGTTTTTTCTTCGGGGGCGCTTTGAGCTCCCCCTCTGCGATCCAGCGCCCGGGTGGCCGACTCCGCTCATGTCCCCCGGTGTTTGCTGTGCAAACCCCTCCTCCTTTACTTCGCTGCGTCGGCCACCCGAACGCTGGATCGCGCCCGCGTGCGGGTGTGCCCACGGTGGCGCGCCCGCTTCTGTTCGCACGGCGGTGCATGGCGCTTTGCGCAGCGAAGTAAAGGAGGAGGGACGGGCGCAGCCCGTCCCGGGGGACATGAGCGGAGCAGAGCGCCATGCACCGCCGTGCCCGCGAGGTGTCTGAGCGCTTCGCAACGAAACCAAACGCCCGCCAAGAAAAGCCAGAGCCCGCCATAAAGGGGGCAATCTCCTGTTGGCGGTTAGGTGGCTTAAAAATTACGTTTAGAGAAACGTATTTACCAATAAGAAATTATCGGCTACAGTCCTGCCCAGACAACGCCGCCGCTTTTTCGAGCGCCGACGACAACGAAGGAGCACCGCTGGCATGGCCACCTACACCTACCCCACCTTCCTGTACACCGGTCCGCAAGACCTCATGGCGTCCGCCCCGCAGCGCCGGCCGCTGGTGGTCATCGGCGCCGGCCCGGTCGGCCTCGCCGCCGCCATCGACGCCCGTCTGCAGGGCCTCGACGTGCTGCTGTTCGACGAAGAAGACAGCGTCTCCTTCGGCTCGCGCGCCGTCTGCTACGCCAAGCGCTCGCTCGAAATCCTGGACCGCCTCGGCGTGGGCGACGTGGTGGTGGACAAAGGTGTGAGCTGGAACGTGGGCCGCACCTTCATGAAGGAAGAAGAGGTCTACCGCTTCAACCTCGTGCCCGACGCCGGCCACAAGCGCCCCGGCATGATCAACCTGCAGCAGTACCACCTCGAAGAGGCACTCGTGCGCCGCGCCGAAGCGCTGGGCGTGGACCTGCGCTGGAAATACAAGGTGGCCAGCGTGCTGCCCCTTGAAGACGGCGCCCGCGTCAGCGTGGAAACGCCCGACGGCCCGTTCGAGATCGACGCCGACTGGCTGATCGTGGCCGACGGCGCGCGCAGCAACGTGCGGCGCCAGCTCGGCCTGGACATCGAGGGCCATGTGTTCAAGGACCGCTTCCTGATCGCCGACGTGATCATGAAGGCCGACTACCCGGCCGAGCGCTGGTTCTGGTTCGACCCGCCGTTCCACCCCAACCAGAGCGTGCTGCTGCACAAGCAGAGCGACAACGTCTGGCGCATCGACTTCCAGCTCGGCTGGGACGCCGACCCCGAAGAAGAGAAGAAGCCCGAGAAGATCATCCCGCGCGTGAAAGCCATGCTCGGCGATGAGCGCGAGTTCACGCTCGAATGGGCCAGCATCTACACCTTCCAGTGCCGGCGCATGAAGAACTTCCGCCACGGCCGCCTGCTGTTCGTGGGCGACGCGGCGCACCAGGTTTCGCCGTTCGGCGCGCGCGGTGCCAACTCCGGTTTCCAGGACACCGACGACCTGCTGTGGAAGCTCGCGCTGGTGATCCAGGGCCAGGCGCCCGAGGCGCTGCTCGATACCTACGACGCCGACCGCACCTACGCCGCCGACGAGAACATCCGCAACTCCACGCGCTCGACCGACTTCATCACGCCCAAGAGCGCGGTCAGCAAGCTGTTCCGCAACGCGGCGCTGGAGCTGGCGCGCACGCAGCCGTTTGCCCGCAAGCTGGTGAATTCGGGGCGGCTCTCGGTGCCGGCCTTCCTGGTGCACTCGGCGCTGAACACGCCGGACGTGGACGCCTTCGAGGGCGACATGGTGCCGGGCGCGCCGCTGGACGACGCGCCGGTGCGCGTGGCCGGGCAGGACGCCTGGCTGCTTGATCAATTGGGCAACCGCTTCCAGCTGCTGGCCTTTGCCGACAGCGTGGACCAGCTCGACCCGGTGGTGCGCGCGCAGGCCGCGGCGCTGGCGGGTGGCGCCATTCCGGTGGAGGTGGTGCTGGTCACGGCGCACGCCGGTGAAGCCGCGGGCCTGACGACCCTGCACGACCGCGACGGCCTGCTGGCCCAGCGCATGGACGCGCGCCCCGGCACCTGTTACCTGATCCGCCCCGACCAGCACGTGGCCGCGCGCTGGCGCCGTTTCGACGTGGCCGGCGTGCGCGCCGCGCTGGCCCGCGCCACCGCCCAGACCGCCGCCGAAACCGTGCCGGCCTGAAACAGAACCAAGGAGACCGAGATGCCCCTGCAACTCCAGCCCAACCTCGCCGAACCCGGCCAGCGCTACTTCCGTGACTTCACGCCCGGCGACGATTTTTACGAGGCCCTGATCGAGACCCACCGCGACCTCAGCGATGAACAGAGCCAGCTGCTCAACGCCAAGCTGATCCTGCTGCTGGCCAACCAAGTGGGCGACATCACGGTGCTCAAACAGGCTCTGGCGATCGCACGCCAGGGCGTCTGACCCCATTCACCCGAAGGAGACCGTCATGAACATCCGCAAGATCCACCACGTCGCCTACCGCTGCAAGGACGCCAAGACCACCGTCGAGTGGTACCAGAAGCACCTGGGCATGAACTTCGTGCTCGCCATCGCCGAAGACCAGGTGCCGTCCACCCACGCGCCCGACCCCTACATGCACCTGTTCATGGACGCGGGCGGCGGCAACATCCTCGCCTTCTTCGAGCTGCCCAACGCGCCGGAGATGGGCCGCGACCCGAACACACCCGACTGGGTGCAGCACATCGCGCTGGAGGTGGACACGGTCGAAGAGCTGGAGGCCACCAAGGCACGGCTCGAAGCCGCCGGCATCCCGGTGATCGGCCTGACCGACCACACCATCTTCAAGAGCATCTACTTCTTCGACCCCAACGGCCACCGTCTGGAGCTGGCCGCCAACACCGCCACGCCCGAGATGATGAGGAAGCTCGACGAGGTGAAGTGGGACATGCTCAACGAGTGGGACCGGACCAAACGCGCGCCCAAACACGCCGCCTGGATGCATCAGAAAGAGTTCGCGCCCACTTGAATCTGAAATTGGGGGGTGAAAACCCCTCAAGTCGGCCTTTAAACGGTCGAAAACCCTGGGGAACAGCGGCAATCTCTGACGCCGCTGAACCCGTCAGGAAGGGGTTTGTCATGTTGAGCATCATCAGTTCCAGTCCGTCGGTGAGCTGGCCGACTGCGCCGTCCGCCGCCGTGGCGCCGGTGGCCGCCGTGCCCGGCGTCACCGCGGTGCAGGCGTCGCCACGCGAGAGCCAGACCGACACCGGCCGCCAGGGCCAGGGCGCCCAGGGGGGGGTGACCCCCGGCGTGCCCAGGGCCGCCGGCGACACCGCGTCCGGGGTGCCCGCCGCACAGGCGGCGCCCCTGTTGCCCCGCGGGCGCGCCGACGACGCGGGCGCCTCGCCCGCCCGGGACCGCGAGGCGAGGGCCGAGCAACGCAAGGAAGACGAGAAGAAGGCCCTGGAGCAGGCGGCCCAGAAACTCCAGCTGCAGGAGGTGCTGAGCAACGTCTGGAAGGCCAGCGCCGCGGTGGTGGACGTCGTGCTGGGTCGCGAGGCGGCCTCGGTGGCGGCGGCGCAGGCGGCGGACGCCGCCCTGCCGCCGCTGGCGAGCGCTTCCCCCGCCAACGACCAGGTGCTCGCAACCGCAGAGGTCGCCCAGGTGGCCGACCTGTCGGCGGCCGTGCGGCGCGACGAGGAACCGCTGATGTACACCGAGCAGGGCACCAGCAGCTGGGCGCCCCTGGAGTCCGGCAGCCTGTTCAACCAGCGCGTCTGAGAGGGGCGGGCGCGCAGGCCCGGACCCCCGATAAAAAAGGCAGGTGATCCACCTGCCTTTTTCCATGGATCGTTCACCGACCCTTGGCCCCGGCGAGGGGCCAGGGATCAGGCCGCCTGGGTGAGGGCGAACTGCTGCAGGGCCTTTTGCGTGAGCGCGGTGTCGCGCAGCAGCTGCTGGCCCAGTTCGGGGTTCACCGGGTCGTCGGTCTGGGTGGCGAGGTGCTCGATCTGTGCCGAGGTTTTCACCAGCGCGCGGAAGCCCAGCAACATGGCGGTGCCCTTGAGTTTGTGGGCGTTGTAGCCGATGGCCTGGCGGTCCTGGTCGAGCATGGCCTGCAGCAGCACGTGCACCGTGCCCTCGGGCGGCTCGAACACGGTCTTGAGCAGCTCGCCCAGCGAGTCGTCCGGCATCATCGACAGGATCTCGGCGTACGACTCGGCGTCGATCACGTTCGAGACCGCGGTGACCGGGTCGGGCAGGCGCACCGGCATCTCGTAGGACGACACCGGGAACGGGCTGATGCTGCGGGGCCCCAGCGGGGCCAGGGCCGAGGCAAAGCCGCCGGGTGCGGGGGGCGCGTCGTCGAGCAGTCCGCAACGCGCCAGCGCGCGTTGCAGGTCCTGGGCCTGCAGCGGTTTGCTGGCGAATTCGTTGACCCCCACCTCCAGCGCGCGCTTGCGGGTGTCGTTCACCACGTCGGCCGTCACCAGGATCACCTTGACGTCGGCGGCCGGGGTCTTGAGCGCGCGGATGGCCTCGGTGGTGGCCAGGCCGTCGAGCACCGGCATGTGGTAATCCAGCAGCACGACATCGAAACTGCCCTGCGCCAGCAGTTGCAGCGCTTCCTGCCCGTTCTCGCAGAAGGTGGCCTCGTGCCCCATCTTGTCGAGCAGGATGTTCATGTACTTGAGGTTGATCGGGTGGTCTTCGGCCACCAGCACGCGCAGTCGGCGCGTGCTGCCGTCCGTGCCGGTGCCGACCTGGTCGTCCACCGGCGCCTCGGCCTCGGGCAGCTGCAGCCGCACGGTGAACACCGTGCCCACGCCCGGCTGGCTTTGCACCTCGATGTCGCCGTCCATCATGCGCGCGAGGTTGCGCGAGATCTCCAGCCCCAGGCCCGTGCCGCCGATGCGCCGGCGCAGGGAGTTGTCGGCCTGGTAGAAGCGGGTGAACAGGCGCTGGACCGTCGCTTGGTCCATGCCCACGCCGGTGTCGCGCACGGTGAGCACCACGCCCGTCTGTCCCTGGGGGGCGCGGGTGAGTTCGGCGATCACACCGCCCTCGTGGGTGAATTTGATGGCGTTGTTGATCAGGTTGAACATGATCTGGCGCAGGCGCGTGGCGTCGGCCATCACCCAGGCGGGCAGGTCGGCCGCGGGGTACATGTCCAGCGTCAGGCCCTTGTCGCGAGCGGCGACCTGCATCAGGCCGTCCACTTCACCGAGCACGCCCGGCAGGTGGATCGGGGCCACCGACAGCTTGAGCGTGCCCGACTCCATGGTCGAGACGTCGAGGATGTCGTTGAGCACCCCCAGCAGGTGCAGCGCGGAGTCGCGCGCGGTGTCGAGGTAGTCGCGCTGCTGGCTGGAGAGCGAGGCGTCGTCGAGCAGGTTCAACATGCCCAGCAGGCCCTGGAAGGGCGTGCGGATCTCGTGGCTCATGTTGGCGAGAAAGATGCTCTTGCCGTGGTTGGCCGCATCGGCCTGGTTGCGCGCCACCACCAGCGCTTCGCTGAGCTGTTGCAGCTCGGTGTACTGCTTCTGCTGGCGCCGGATCTGGCGCACCAGCAGGCCCACGAAGAGCAGCATGGCCACGATCTGCGCGGTGGCCAGGCTGATGACCAGCACGCCCTGCTGCCGGAGTTGCGCGTTGCGCTCGTCCAGAAAGCGGGCGACGGCCCGGTTGGCCTCGCGCGTGAGCTCACCCAGCACGGGCTTGAGCGGTTCGGTCGCGGCGTCCAGCCGGTTGAGGTCGCCAGGGCTGGCCGCGAGGGCCTGCGGGTCGGCAAACAAGGGGTCGGCGAGCGTTGTGAAGATCTTGATTTTGTCGAGGGCCGCCGTGTACTCAAACGACGTTTCGAGCAGGTCGCGGCGCGGGATCTTTGTCAGCAGGTCGATGCGGCTGAGAAAGACCTCGTAGCGCTCCAGCAACTCGAAGCCGTCCACTGGCGTGGGCGACCTCGCGGCTTCCATGAGCGCGTGTTCCAGCCGGCCCATTTCGCGTTCGAGCTGGTAGGCCTGCCACATGATCGAGTCGACCTGGTTGGTCGACACGTCGTCCAGCAGGCGGTACTGCTTCCACTGGATCCAGCCCAACGGTGCCAGGGTGACGGCCAGCAGCAGCGACAGGGCCATGGCCCATTGCCGACCTTGCCAACGGGCCAGATTCGCCCACGCTGATGTCATTGGATGTCCAGTGCCTTGAGCTGCCATATAGAGCGCTCATAGTAGGTCGAGGTGCGCAGTTCGGCGCTGCTGTCAAAAGGATAAACCACAAACAGCGGGCCTTTCTCACGCACAGGGATCGGCTTGTCGTCGATCAACCGCGCGACGATGACCTTGAACTTGCTGGCGTCGGTGGCGGGGATGCTGACCTTGTAGTCGTTGATGGCGACGGCGCTCACGGTGCTGCCGCTGGCCTTGACGGCGGCGAGCACATCCGACAGCAGCGGTCCGGTGAACTTGACCGGCTTGTCGAACCAGGGGGTGCTGGTGGTGAAGGTGTGCTGCGGCAGGGCCTCGATCATCTTCATGTCGAAGCGGGCGCTCTCGCCCGCGTTCTTCTCGGTGATCTTGCCGGTGACCTGGAGGATGGGGCGCTCCTTGGGGGCATCGAGCGCCATGCAGGCGCCCGCGAAGAACAGGGCGCTGATCAGCAAACCGGCCTGGAGGAAACGAGGGGCATTCATGGGGACACTCCGTGGGGAAAAAAGGGGGCAGGGGCTCAGATGCGGTGTCGCACCAGGGCCGGGTTGCTGGCCAGGCGGTTGAGCAGGGCCGGTGCGATCTGCGTGAGGGGCAGGATTTCGTGGGCCGCACCGCACTGGATCGCCATGCGCGGCATGCCGAAGACGACACAGCTGGTCTCGTCCTGCACGTAGTTGTAGCTGCCGGCGTCCTTCATCTCGCGCATGGCCTGCGCGCCGTCGGCGCCCATGCCCGTGAGCATGATACCGATCGCGTTGGGGCCGAGCACCCGCGCGGCCGACTTGAACAGCACCTCGACCGACGGCCGGTGCCGGTTGACCGGCTCGGTGTCTTCGACCACGGCGATGTAGTTCGAGCCGCTTCGGTCGATGCGCAGGTGGTGCCCGCCGGGGGCGATGTAGGCGTGGCCGGGCAGGATGCGCTGGTTGTGGCGCGCCTCTTCCACGCGGATGCGGCAGAGCGTGTCGAGCCGCGCGGCGAAGCTGGTGGTGAAGCCGGGTGGCATGTGCTGGGTGATGACGATGGCCGGCGAATCGGCCGGCAAGGGCACCAGCACCTCGCGGATCGCCTCGGTGCCACCGGTGGAGGCGCCGATGCAGATGATTTTTTCGGTGGACAGGCGGGGCAGCGGCGCGCGCGGGGTGTCGGTTGCGGCGGTGCTCGCGGCCGCGGGGGTCGCGCCCGCCGCGGGCGCCGGCCCCAGCCGTTTGACATGGGCGCTGGCGGCCACCCGGATCTTGTCCACGATGTCGGTGGCCAGCTCGTTCAGCCCGCTGCTGATGCCGATGCGCGGTTTCGCCACGTAGTCGACCGCGCCCATCTCCAGGGCGCGCAGGGTGATGTCGGCACCCTGTTCGGTCAGCGTGGAGACCATCACCACCGGCATGGGCCGCAGGCGCATGAGGCGCGAGAGGAACTCCAGCCCGTCCATGCGCGGCATTTCCACGTCGAGCGTGATCACGTCGGGGTTGAGCTCGCGGATCATCTCGCGCGCCACCAGCGGATCGGCCGCCGCGCCAATGCATTGCATGTCGGGCTGGCGGTTGATGATTTCGGTGAGCAGGCTGCGCACCAGCGCCGAATCGTCCACCACCACCACCTTGATTTTTGCCATCTCAATCCTCCTGTTGGCCTTGCGTGCCTGATCCAGAAACACCGCGCAACCGGCTTTGCCGGGGCGCTGGTGTTGTCCCCTGGGGGGTGACGACGCGCAGCGTCGGCGCGGGGGGTTAAAACAAATCCACAGAACCACCGGAGGTGGCGGTGGCCACCACCGCCGCGTTGCCCTTGCGCTCCTGCGTCTCGATGGTCTCGGGGTGCGAGTGCGCCAGCCGTTTCACCATGGCTTTGCCGGTGGCCGGGAAGTAGCAGACCTTGCGCGGGTGGATGTCCAGCACGTCCTTGGAAATCACGGCGATGCGCTCGGTCTGCAGGTAGTCCAGCACGAACTGCGTGTTGCGCTCGCCCACGTTCATGGTGGTGAAGGTGTGCATCACCTGGCCACCGCCAAACACCTTGGCCTGCATGGTCTCGCGCCGGGCGCCGAGCTTCATCATCTCGTTGATCAGCAGTTCCATCGCGTAGGAGCCGTAGCGCCCGGAGGTGTCGGCGCCGCCGTCGGGCAGCATGAAGTGGTTCATGCCGCCCACGCGCACCTTGGGGTCCCAGATGCAGGCGGCGATGCACGAACCCAGCACCGTCATGATCATCATGTCGTCGGTGGTCACGTAGTACTCGCCGGGCAGCACCTTCACCGTGTCGGTGGCGAAGTGGTGGTCGCGGTAGAAGAACGAGGCCTCGCCGGGCTTGGGGGGCCGTGCCTTGAGGGCGTCGACCCGGCTGCCGCGCGCCAGCGCCGAAGCGGGCGCGGTCACGGCGCCCAGCGGGGGCATCAGGGGGCGGGCCCGGTGGCTGGGCAGGGCGGCGTCAAATGCGCTCATAGACCGTCTTTCCGCGCAACACGAACAGGCTGCGTGCGTCGCTGAAGTTTTCCGCGTGACCCACGAACAGCATGCCGCCGGGTTTCATCACGCGGTGGATGCGCTCCAGCACCTGGCGCTGGGTGGCGGCGTCGAAATAGATCATCACGTTGCGGCAGAACACCGCGTCGAAGGGTTCCCGGAACGGCAGGTCCTGGATCAGGTTGACGGTGAGGAACTCCAGGTGTTTCTGCAGCTCGGGCTTGACGCGCATGAACCCGGCGTTGGCGCCCTTGCCGCGCATGAAGAAGCGCTGCAGCCGCTCGGGGCTCAGGCCCTTGACGCCGTCGGTCTTGTAGACGCCGCGTGCCGCCGTGGCCAGCACCTTGGTGTCGATGTCGCTGTTGACCAGGCTGAAGCTGCCCGAGGTGCCCAGCGCCTCGGTGGCGGTCATCGCGATCGAGTAGGGCTCTTCGCCCGTGGACGCGGCCGAGCACCAGATGCGCCAGGGGTGGCTGCGCTTGGCGGCCAGCAGGTCGTGCAGGATGCCGAAGTGGTGCTGCTCGCGGAAGAACGCCGTGAGGTTGGTGGTCAGGGCGTTGATGAACTCCTGCCACTCGGGGCCGTCGGTCTGCTCCAGCGCGTCGAGGTAGCTCTTGAAGCTGGCGTGACCGGTCTCGCGCAGGCGGCGCGACACGCGGCTGTAGACCATGGCGTGTTTGCCGTCGTGCAGGCTGATGCCGGCCTTCTTGTAGATCAGGGCCTTGATGCGGGTGAAGTCGGCGTCGGACCAGACAAACTCGCGGCCCTGTGCCATCGGCCCGTCGTCCACGGCCGGCAGGTCCAGCGTGGACGCGGCGAAACGGGGCGTGCTCGGTCGGGTCTGCTGCAGCATCGGGTGCGTCCTTTGACGGCGGAGGAAAAGGGTGTCAGCGGTTCAGTGGCGCGAACGGCGCACCAGACCCGAGGTGTCCAGGATCAGCGCGACCTTGCCGTCGCCGAGGATGGTGGCGCCCGACACGTTGGGCACCTTGCGGTAGTTGGACTCCAGGTTCTTGATCACCACCTGTTGCTGGCCCAGCAGCTCGTCGACCATCAG
>NZ_JADMKB010000086.1 GCF_018780075.1 Hydrogenophaga sp. | reverse complement strand
GCGACCACCTCTACATCTACCCCAACGGCGTGCGGCTGGAAGACAGCATCGAGGCGGCACAGCAGATCGGCATGCGCTTCCTCGCCACACGCGGCAGCATGAGCGTGGGGCAATCGCAGGGCGGCCTGCCGCCCGACCGCGTGGTGGAGAAGGAAGACGCGATATTGAAAGACAGCCAGCGCCTGATCGAGACCTGGCACAGCGCCGCGCACGGCGCCATGGTGCAGGTGGCGCTGGCCCCGTGTTCGCCGTTTTCGGTGAGCCCGGCGCTGATGACACAGAGCGCCGAACTGGCCCGCAGCTTCAAAGGGCAAGGCGTGCGCCTGCACACCCACCTGGCCGAAAACGACCACGACATCGCCTACAGCCGCGAGACCTTCAACATGACGCCCGCGCAGTACGCGCAGGAGCTGGGCTGGCTGGGCGACGACGTCTGGCACGCGCACTGCGTGAAGCTCGACGACGAAGGCATCTCCCTCTTCGCCGCCACGCGCACCGGCGTGGCGCACTGCCCCTGCAGCAACATGCGCCTGGCCAGCGGCATCGCGCCCATCCGCCGCATGTTGAACGCGGGCGTGCCGGTGGGCCTGGGGGTGGACGGCAGCGCCAGCAACGACGCCGCGCACATGGTCAACGAGGCGCGCCAGGCGCTGCTGCTCGCCCGCGTGGGCCGTGCGCTGCAGCCGCCCGAGACCCGCGACGGCACCATCTTCTTCGGCTGCGACCTCGGCCCGGCCGAGATGACCGCGCGCGACGCCCTGCACATCGCCACGCGCGGCGGCGCGCAGGTGCTGGGGCGCAAAGACGTCGGTCACCTCGCGGTGGGCATGTGCGCCGACTTCGCGCTGTTTGACCTGCGCACGCTGGGCTTTGCCGGCGGCGCGGTGCACGACCCGGTGGCCAGCCTGCTGCTCTGCGCCAGCCCGCCCGCCGCGTACACCGTGGTCAACGGCCGCGTGGTGGTGCGCGAAGGCCGGCTCACCACGGTGGACCTGGGGCCGCTGGTGGAGCGGCACAACCAGCTGGCCAGGGTTTTGGCCGGCGCGGCACGCGCCGCCTGAGCCTCTGCGGGACAATGGCCCGATGACCCCCTCCGCCTCCATCTGGAGCCCCCTGCGACAGCCCGCTTTCCGCGGGCTGTGGCTTTGTGGCGCCGTGTTCTTCATCGGCAACGGCATGCAGACCATGGCGGCGGCCTGGCTCATGATCGAGCTCACCGGCTCGTCCTTCCTCGCCGCGCTGGTGCAGACCGCGGTGTTCCTGCCGATGTTCCTGCTGGCGCTGCCCGCCGGCGTGCTGGCCGACACCACCGACCGACGGCGCCTGATCTCGGGCGCGCTCATCGCGCAGGTGGGCGCCTGTGTGCTGCTGGCCGGGCTGGTGCTCGGCGGCTGGGGCGGGCCGGCCACGGTGCTGTTCCTGGTGTTCGTGTGCGGCTGCTGCACGGCCGTGCTGACCCCGGCCTGGAACTCGTCGGTGGTCGACCCGGTGCCGCGCGACGAGTGGCCGCAGGCGATCACCGCCATCGGCATCGCCTACAACGCGGCGCGCGCCATCGGCCCCACGCTGGCCGGCCTGCTGTTTGCGATGCTCGGCGCGGGCTGGGTGTTCGTGGTCACGGTGTTCACCACGGCGGTGATGTGGGAGTCGATCCGCCGCTGGCCCCCGAAGGCCCACCCGCCCTCGCGCCTGCCGGCCGAACGCCTCTGGGGCGGCACGCTGAGCGGCCTGCGGTTTGCCTGGCACTCGCGCATCATCCTGGCGCAGCTGGTGCGCGTGATGGCCTACAGCTCGGCGGGCTCGGCGCTGTGGGCGCTGCTGCCGGTGATCGCGCAGCGCCAGCTCGGCACGGGCGCGCAGGGCTTCGGCCTGCTGATGGGCTGCATGGGCACCGGCGCGGTGGCCTCGGGCCTGGTGATCGGGCGCCTGCGCAGCCGCTTCGGGCTCGACGCCATCATCGCCGCGGCCTGCGTGGCGTTTGCCACCGTCATGCTGCTGGCCGCCTGGGTGCGCGTGCCGGCGCTGGTGTACGCCGCCATGATGGTGGGCGGCGCGGCCTGGATGGCGGCCATGTCCACCTTCAACACCGCCACCCAGGCCAGCGCCCCGCCCTGGGTGCGCTCGCGCGCGGTGGCGCTGCACATCGTGGCCTCGCTGGGCGCGTTCGCCATCGGCTCGGCGTTCTGGGGCGCGGTGTCCGACATCGCCGGCCTCACCTCCGCGCTGGTCGCCGCCGGGGCCCTGATGGCCGCGGGCCTGCTGCTGGCGCGCCCGTTCCCGCTGCGCGTGGGCGAGGCGCACGAGGTGACCCAGGGCACGCCCTGGGACGAGCTGTTTGTGGAGGCCGAACCCAGCCCCGAGGCCGGCCCGGTGGCGGTGGAGGTGGGCTACCGCATCCGCAACGGCGAAGACAAGGCCTTCCTCGACACCATCAGCCGCATGAAAGCGCCACGCCGCCGCGATGGCGCGACCTTCTGGCGCATCTACAAGGACCTGGGCGAACCCTCGCGCTATGTCGAGCGCTTCATCGTCACCTCGTGGGCCGACTACCTGCACCAGCGCGCCCGCGCCACCGTGGCCGACCACGCGCTCGAAGCCGAGGTGCGAGAGTTTCTGGCGCCCGGCGAGAGCCCGCACATGTCGCACTACATCGCGGAGAGATGATCCCCCCCGCAGCACTGCGCGCTACCCCCCGGGGGGCGGCACTGGCCGTCCGGCGGAGCCGGCCCGGCGGTGCCCTGGGCGGGGGCACTTCATGCCTCGGGGTGCGCGTTCCGGAGCCGTGAAGACTGAGACCGAACGGTTTCAGACCACGCTCAACACGCCTGTCAGCCACGCGCCGATGTCCGCCAGCTCGGCGTCGCTCACCTCGTGGCCCATGTCGTAGAGGTGCCAGTCCACCAGGTGGCCCATGACCTGCAGCACGGTGCGGGCGGCCCGGGCGCGGTCGAGGCCCACCACCTCGTCGTGCTCGCCGTGCCCCAGGAAGATGGGCAGGCGCTGGTTGGCGATGTTCGACTCCATCTGCAGGGTGCGGGCGTTCAGCGGCAAATAGCCCGAGAGCGCCACCACCGCCGCCAGGCGCTGGGGCGCACGCAGGCCGGTCTGCAGCGAGAGCACGGCGCCCTGCGAGAAGCCCATCAGCACGATGCGCTCGGAGGGCATGCCCCGCCCCTCCTCCCGTTCGATCAGCGCCTGGACCAGGCGCTGGGAGTCGCGCAGGCCGGCTTCGTCCGCCGGCTGCGTGGCGTGCCGCCGGGTCTCGACCGGCGCCGCGTCGTACCAGGCGTGCATGTCCGTGCCGTTGAGGCTGATGCTGCGCAGGGGCGCGTTGGGGAACACGCAACGCACCGGCCCCACGGCCGACAGGTCCATGTCGCGAAGCAGGGGGATGAAGTCACCGCCGTTGGTGCCCAGGCCGTGCAACACGATGACACTGGCCACCGGCGTGGCGGACGGGTCGCGCCCGGTCACGAATTCCTGCAACTCGACGGACTGGCGTAAAAGATCTGGCGCGTTCATTGGTCCAGCATAAGCGCCCGCCGGACACAGATGAAACGAAACTGACACCCAGCCGCTCCGGCGTTGCATCCGGATGCAGCTTTCACAAACAGCTGCCTGATCAGGCCACGAATTGCTTGACCGTCTGCACCAGGCGCGCCGACTGTTGCTGCAGCTGGTCGGCCGCTGCGGCGGCCTGTTCGACGATGGCCGCGTTCTGCTGGGTGTTCTGGTCTAGCTCGCCGATGGCGTGCGTGACGGACTGGATCCGTCCCGACTGTTCGCGCGTGACCACGCTCACCTCGGACAGCAGTTGGTCGACCTGCTGCACCGCGTCGCCCAGTCCGTTGAGGGTGACCTCGGCCTGGCGAATCAGCGCGGCCCCGGAGGCCACACGTTCCTCAGAGTCCACGGTGAGCTTGCGGATGTCTTTGGCCGCTTCCGCACTGCGCTGTGCCAGCGTGCGCACCTCGCCGGCCACCACCGCAAAGCCACGACCCTGGTCACCCGCGCGCGCGGCTTCCACCGCCGCGTTCAGCGCCAGGATGTTGGTCTGGAAGGCGATGGAATCGATCAGGCTGGTGATGTCGGCAATGCGGCGGCTGGACTCGTTGATCTTGTCCATGGCGGCGCTGCTCTCGCGCATGACCTGCTGGCCCGTCTGCGCCTGCACCACCGCCTCGCGGGCCAGTCGGGCCGCCTGATCGGAAGACTTGGCACTGTGTGCCACCGCCTGGGAGAGGTCGCGCATGGCGCTGGCACTTTGCTGCAGATGGGTGGCCTGCTGCTCGGTGCGCACGGACAGGTCGGCATTGCCGCTGGCGATTTCGCGCGAGGCTGCGGCCACCCCCGTGGACACCTCGCCCACCTCACCGAAAGCACCGCGCAGCTTGCGCGCAAAGGCGTTGAAGCCGCGGGCGATCACGGTCAGCTCATCGTTCCCTTTCACCGGCAACTCCACCGACAGGTCGGTGTTGCCCGCGGCCAGCGCGTCCATGGTGCTGCCCAGGTTGCGCAGGGGGCGCATGAGCGAGCGCACCAGCAGCGTCATGAAGATGGCCGCCAGAGCGCAGGCCACCGCGGCCGCGGTGATGGCGGCGTACAGCTGCTGCTGGGCAGCGGCGGCGGCGATCGCGCGCGGGTAGGACACCACCACACTCCACGGCGCGATGCCATCGAGCACCTTCACCGGCGCAGCCAGGTGCACCCAGCCCTGCCCGTCTTCCCAACCGTGGTGCTCACCTTTGGCCACCTGGGTCAACGCGTCGGCCGGCAGGTCATCGGCCTTCTTGCCCAGGCGCGCGGCGTCGGCGTGCGCCACATACAAGCCGCTGCTGGACAACAGCGAAACCCGGCCACCCGGCACCGGCTCCAGCTGGATCAGTTGCTCCGAGAGGCCCGACAGCGGCAGGTCGGAACCGGCAGCGCCCACGAACTTGCCGTCCACCAGAATCGGCGTGACCATGGTCGTCATGAGCACGTCCTTGCCCCCCACGGGGTACACGTAAGGCTCGATCAGCGAGGGCTTGAGGGTGCGCCGGGGCGTGGCGTACCAGTCGTTGGCGCCCTCTTTTTCGTAGTCCAGCAGCGCTTCAACCGCGATCTGGCCGCTGCCGCGGTTCCAGTAGGCGATGTATCGGCCGGTGGCATCGTAGGTCGGCCCCTTGTTGGCGAATTCGGCGTCCCTGCCGTCCAGTGCATTGGGTTCCCAGATGGAATAGGTGCCGACGAACTCGGTGCGCTGCTGCAGCACCTGCCGGGCCATGTCGTCCAGCTGGTCCCGGCTGGGCGGATGGCTGGCGGCGCGCATGCCTTGCAGGGTGGCTGCCAGGGTGTTCACGGCCGAAAAGCTGCTGCCCAGCTCGCTGGCCACACGGGCGGCAGCCAGGTCGGCCGCTTCGTTGGCCTGGGCGTTGGCGGCCGTCTGGGCTCGGGTGCTGGCCTGCAGGCCAACGACCACGCTGGTGGCGGTCACACACAGCACACACAGCAACACCGAGGCCACGGTGAGTTTGGTGGTGAGGGACCAGCTGTCCAGGGCAGGCGCG
Organism: Hydrogenophaga sp.; assembly: GCF_018780075.1. Classification (GTDB taxonomy): domain Bacteria; phylum Pseudomonadota; class Gammaproteobacteria; order Burkholderiales; family Burkholderiaceae_C; genus Hydrogenophaga. The sequence goes on along the minus strand of NZ_JADMKB010000086.1, from coordinate 25,459 downwards.
GCGCGGCGGGAGGGAGTGGTCATGGCGGAGTTGAAAAGACAATGGGGAACACCCAATATCGGTCAACCCGGACCCAACTGAAGGACCGATGAGCGGCGGCGACCTGGTGCTTTTTCTTCTGGACAGTCATGGCCGCGTCGACCGGACGCGCTCCTCGCACGGTCCTGCGGACCCGGTGGATGCCTGGTGCAGGACGGAAACGCCTCAGGCGCCGAGGCGGGCCACCAGCCAGGCGTTGAGGTCGGCCACCTCTTCAGCACACACCGAGTGCCCCATCGGGTAGCTGTGCCAGTCCACGGCATACCCCAGCGAGGTCAGCGCGTCGCGCGCCGCGGTGCCGCGCGCCATATCCACCACGTCGTCGTCTTCGCCGTGGGCCAGGAAGATGGGCGTGGCGCGGTTCGCGGGGTGGACTTCCGATGCGGTGTGCTCGGCCAGGGCGAGGTAGCCTGAGAGCCCCACCAGCCCGGCCAGCCGCTGCGGCGCGCGCAGCCCGGCCATGAGCGTGACCACGCAGCCCTGTGAAAAGCCCATGAGCACCACGCGCTCGGGCGGCACGCCGCGCCCGGTCTCGCGGTCGATCAGGGCCTGCGCAATGGCCTGGGCACCGCGCAGGCCCGCTTCGTCTTCCTGGCGCGGGACGGCGGGGTCGGTGCCCGGCGGGTGGATGTCGTACCAGGCGCGCATCTCGTAGCCGCCATTGATCGTGACCGGCCGCACCGGCGCGTTGGGGAACACGAAACGCACCGGGCCGATGGCGCTCAGGTCGAGTTCCTGCGCGATCGGCACGAAGTCGCTGCCATCGGCGCCGAGGCCGTGCAACACGATGATGCTGGCCGCGGGCGGCGCGGCGGGGTCACCGCCGGTGACGAATTCGCGAAGCTGGATGGAGGGGTTCGGGCTCATGGCGCCAGCATAACGCGACACGGGCGCTGCACGCGCTCGGCGCCGGGGCCCGCCGCACCCCCGTACAAACCCCCGTGGGGGCCTATCCCGTTTGGGAGGCGAAGCATGGCCCCCCGATCCCTACGCTTGTGGCTCAGAGTTTTTCCAACCCCTGACCCACGAGAGGCCTTCATGTCCCCCACATCCCTGAGCATCCCGAAAATCCTGGTGTCGGCCGCGGCCCTCACCCTGGCGGGTGCGGCGCACAGCGTTGAAAGCGGCGCCCCCATCACACCGTTCGGCGTCTTTGATTTCGGGGCCGGCATGTTGCCGCCACCTTCGGACGTCGCCACCGTGGGCATGCGTGCGGCGGCCTACAGCGCGAGCGAACTGCGCGACACCCGCGGCAAGGTGTCACCGGTGGGCATCAAGCTCAAGGTCAACAGCGCGGCCCTGGCCATCATCAAGTCCACCGACGTTCCCCTGCTGGGCGGCACCTACGCGTTCTCCGCGGTCGTGCCCTACCTGGACATGAGCAACAAGCTCACGATTCCCACCCCGGTCGGCCCCTTGCCGCTCAAGGGAACCAACGCCGCCGTCGGCGACGTGACCATCGCACCCGTGATCGTGAAGTGGGCCCCCTCGCCCGGCCTGTTCGTCAACGGCCGCCTGGAGCTGCAACTGCCCACGGGCTCCTACCGGGCCGACCGCCTGATCAACAGCGGCTCCAACCACTGGACCGCCTCGCCCGCCATGGCCTTCACCTGGATCAGCCCGGCCGGGCTGGAGGTGTCCTCCAACATCCAGATCAACTTCCACGGCAAGAACAAGGACACGCAGTACCAGTCCGGCGCGGAATACCAGCACGAGTTCGCCATCGGTCAACACGTCGGCCCGTGGACGCTCGGCGTCGGCGGCTACCTGTACCAGCAGCTCGCGGACGACAAGCAGAACGGCACGAAATTCCAGGACGGCAACCGCTCGCGAGTCATGGCCCTGGGCCCGGCGATCAGCTTCTTCGAGCTGGGTTCGGACTGGCCCCTGATCTGGGCCCACGCCTACAAGGAGTTCGGTGCGCGCAACCGCAGCCAGGGCACCCAGTTCGCCGTGCGCGCGGCCTGGACTTTCTGAGTTCAGTGACCCCAGACCTGACCGGAGCCCGACAGATGCGCTGCCGCCGAAGACAACACCAGCCTGACCAGGTCGGACTGCCGGTGCTGACCGGTCTTGGTCTGGATCTGCTTGAGCTGCACCCGGGCCGTGCCCACCGACACACCGCGCTGCAGGGCGTAGTCCTCCACGGTGCTGCCGGTGGCGATGGCGCCCAGCAGGCGGGCCTCGGTCGGCGTGAGGCCGAAGAGGCTCTCCAGCGCGCCCGCAGGCAGATCGAGTGCCTGTGTGGCAGACGACACGACCAGCATCAGCGACGCCCGGTCGTCGCCCGGCCGGATCGCCACGTGCAGCGCGCGGTCGCCGCCGCCCAGCCGCAGGTAACCCACGCGCTGCGGCCCCTCGCGCAAGGCGCCGGACAGTGCCGCCAGCAGGGCCTGGGTTTCTGCAGCGGAACGGCCGTGCAGGTGCTCGCCTTGCAGGCACAGGGCCGCGTCCTGGCCGAGCATGGCGGTGGCCTGGCGGTTCACCCACTGCACACGGGCGTCCGCGCTGCACAGCACGATGCCCAGGCGCAGGCTGTCCAGCAGGCCGCGCAGGCGCTCGTCGCGCTGCATGGAGGCCTGCAGCTGGTCGGTGAGCAGAAACGCCTGCCCGAGATGGGGCGCCAGATCGGCCAGCCGGTTGACGTGTTCGCCGGAAAAATCGTGGGCGTCGTGCACCGAGCGGTGCAGCGCCAGCCCGAGGTAGACCCCCCGGCCCACATCCTGCAGGGTGCCGATAAAGCGCCCCAGGCCCAGCGTCGCCAGCCGCTGCTGCAGCCTGGGACGGGCCTCGTCACCAGGGTCGAACAGCAGCTCGTCGTTGGCCACGCGGTCCAGGCCCCGCAGCACACGGCGCTGCTCCATGCGCGGGTTGTCGCCCGCGGCGAGATCGGGCGACTGCACCGCGCTCGTGATGCCGGTCTGCGAGTCCTGCGCCGACCAGAGCACCTGCGCCCGACCGCCCTCGAACCGGAAGGCCTGCACCACCGCCGACTGCGCACCCGTGAGGCTGCACAGGCGGTCCATCGACTGCGTCCACCGGGCGGGTTGCGCGGCGCTGGCGTACAGGTCCAGCAGCAGCTCGTCGGGTTTTCTCAGGTACGCGGAGGGGTCGATCGACATGGTGCAACAAGGTTAGCGGGCAGCGGGCGGAGAGCAACGGTGAATTCCCTGCCCGCATGCCCTTTTTCAACACCCTGAACTTCACAGCAAACGCCATGCCAGACACCATCCTGCACCACCCCCTGATCTGCACCATGGACCCCGAACGGCCCTGGGTTGAGGCCCTGGCCGTGTGCGATGGCCTCATCGTCGCCGTGGGCACACTGGCAGACGCCCGCGCCGCCCTGCCCGAAGCCCGCGTGGTGGCGCTGCCCGGCGAGATGGTGGTGCCCGGCCTGCTGGACGTTCACAACCACTTCGTCTGGGCCGGCCGGGCCGAACTCTACGAGATGTTCGTGCCCCCCATCCTCAGCCTCGACCAGGTGCTCGACGCGGTACGCGACACCGCCACCCGCAAGGCGCCCGGCGAGTGGATCGTGGGCGGCATGTGGGGCTCCTCATTGATCGGCCAGATCGACGCCGCCGCCCGCCAGCGCCTGGACGACGCCGCTGGCGGGCGCCCGGTGATGCTGCGCGACGACTCGCAGCACAACCGCTTCGTGAGCACGGCAGCGCTCGCTGCGGCGGGCATCCACCAACACACCCCCGATCCGCTGAACGGCCGCATCGTGCGCGACGCGACCACGGGCGAAGCCACCGGCCTGTTGCTGGAGGCGGCCTGCGGCCTGGTGGAGCTGGCCCTGGCGCGCGCGCTGGAGGCCACGCCCCACCTCGACGTCGAAGCCGCCGCCCACGCAGTGAAGCGCCTCAACGCCTGCGGCGTGACCGGCATGCAGGAAGCGCTGACCACGCGTGCCGTGATGCGCGCCCTGAAGACGCTGGACGACCAGGGGCGCCTGAGCGCCTGGGTGGTGGGCTCGCTGCCCATGACCGAAGCCCCGCTGGCGCCCGGAGAAATGCCGGACGAACTGCAGGCGCTGCGGGACGACTTCCGCACCCGGCACTTCCTGCCGGACGCCGGCAAGATCTTCCTCGACGGCGTGCCCACCTCGCGCACCGCCGCCATGCTGGAGCCCTACCTGCCCGACGCGGTGCACGGCTGCTGCTTCCGCGGCGGCACCACGCTGACCGTGCCGCAGCTGGCCAAGGTGCTGGCCGACTGCGAGCGGCGCGGCACCCGCGTGAAGATCCACTGCACTGGCGACGCCTCCACGCGCGCCGCGCTCGACGCCATCGACGTGCTGCGCAGCTTCAACGGCCCGGGGTTGCAACACCACATCGCCCACGCCAGCTTCATCGACCCGGCCGAGATTCCGCGCTTCGCCGAACTCAACGTGGTGGCCGACCTCTCGCCGCCGCTGTGGTTCCCGAGCGTGATCATCGAAGCCATCCGCACCACGGTGGCGCAACCCATCGTCGACCGCATGGCGCCGATCCGCTCGCTGCTCGACGCCGGCGCGCTCATCGCCGGCGGCTCGGACTGGCCCGTGGTGCCCGACCCCAGCCCCTGGCCCGCCATGCAGGGCATGGTGACGCGCCGCGATCCCACCGGTCGGCTGGAGGGCGCGCTCTGCCCCGAGCAGGCGATTGGCGTGCAAGACGCGCTGCGCGCCTACACCGCCAACGCGGCCCAGGCCATCGGGCTGGTCGATCGCGCCGGCTCGATCGAAGTCGGCAAGTCGGCCGACCTCGCGGTGCTCGACCGCCGCCTCTTCGAGATCGAAGCCTCCGAACTGGGCCAGACGCGGGTGCTTCAAACCTGGTTCGAGGGCCGCTGCGTATACCGTGATGGCGCATGAGCCACGACCCGCGTCTTCCGGTGATCGTGCTCACCGGCTTCCTCGGCAGCGGCAAGACGACGCTGCTGCAGCACCTGATGCAGCGCGCCGAGTGGAAGGACACGGCGGTCATCATCAACGAGCTGGGCGAGACCGGGCTGGACCACCTGCTGGTGCAGCACGTCGCACCCCACGTGCGCCTGCTCAAGAGCGGCTGCCTGTGCTGCTCGGTGCGCGAGGACCTGACCCTCACCCTGGCCGACCTGCACGCCCGGCGCGAGCGCGGCGAGCTGCGCTTCGAGCGCGTGGTGGTGGAAACCACCGGCCTGGCCGATCCCATGCCGGTGGTGCACACCCTGGCCACGCACCCCGACACCGCGCGTCATTTCCGGCTGGCCGGCGTGGCCACGGTGGTGGACGCCCACAACGGCTTCGCCACGCTGAACCAGCACGAAGAAGCCCGGCGCCAGGTCGCCGTGGCCGACGCGCTGCTGCTGGCCAAGACCGACCTCACACCACCGGCGGCGCTGGAACGGCTGGAGCAGCGCCTGTCGCGCCTCAACCCCAGCGCACCGCAGCACCGCGTGACCCAAGGCGTGCTGCGCTCGGAGCACCTGCTCTGCCTGGAGAACCCGTTCCTGTCGCCATTGAGCCGGCCCCACGGGACGCCCGGCAGCGGCACCACCTGGCTGCGACAGGGCACGGGGACGCGCTCCGAATCGGTGTTCATGCGCTCGCCCCGGCCCCATGCCAGCGACATCCAGGCCCACTGCCTGACGGTGGACACGCCGTTCGAGACCGAGGCCTTCCAGCACTGGCTCGGCCTGCTGACCGCCCTGCGCGGCGAACGCCTGCTGCGCTTCAAGGGCCTGATCCACATCGCCGAAGACCCCGACCACCCCTTGGTGGTGCACGCCGCGCAGCACCTGGTGCACCCGCCGGTGCCCCTGCCCGCCTGGCCCGACGCCGACCGCCGTTCGCGCCTGGTCTTCATCACCCAGGGACTGGAGCGCCAGCTGATCGAAAGCACCCTCCTGAAATTCACCGGCGCCCACGCCACGCCCTCGCCCCTCTGACCTTCACCCCATCTCACCACGTTCCACGGAGCCCGCCATGACCCACCCGACCGACCCGCACGCCCTGGCCCAACCCCGCCGCGATTTCCTGAAGACCTCGGTGGCGCTCACCGCCGCCAGCGCCCTGCCGGGCTTCGCCATCGCCCAGACGAAGCCGCTGCGCATCGGCTACATCACCGCGCTGTCCGGCCCGCGCGCGCCCTTCGGCGTCGCCGACCAGTGGCACCTGGCCAAGGTGCGCGAACTGCTCAAGAACGGCCTGGAGGTGGGTGGCAAGCGCGTGCCGGTGGAGATCCTGCTGCGCGACAACCAGTCCGACCCCAACCGCTCGGTGCAGGTGGCCAGCGAGCTGGTGCTGCGCGAGAAGGTGGACCTGATGCTGGTGGAAGACGGCGACGCCTCCACACCCGCCGGCCAGATGTGCGACGTGCACGGCATCCCGATGATCAGCACCATGTCGCCCTGGCAGGCCTTCCTGTTCGCACGCAACGGCAAGGTCAGCAAGGGCTTCCCGTTCTCGTTCCACTTCTTCTGGGGCGCGGACGATGTGGTCAAGACCTTCACCGCGCTCTGGGACAGCGTCAAGACCACCCAGTCGGTCGGTACGCTCTACATCGACAACCCGCCCGGCGCCGCCTTCGCCGACCCGCTGATGGGCATGCCACCGGCCCTTCGCAAGTCCGGCTACCGCGAGTCCACCGGGGGTTTCTTCAAGGTCGCCACCGACGACTTCAGCAACCCCATCGCGACCTTCAAGAAGGCCAACGCCGACATCGTCTCGGGCTTCATGTACGAGAGCCATTTCGCCACCTTCTGGAAGCAGGCGCAGCAGCAAGGCTTCAAGCCCGAGGTCTGCACCGTGGCGGCGGCCTTCCTGTTCCCGAGCGCGCTCAAGGCGCTGGGCGCGGCGGGCAACGGCATGTCCACCGAGGTGTGGTGGACACCCACCTTCCCATACAGCTCGTCGCTCACCGGCCAGAGCGCGGCCGACCTGGCCGCCGAGTGGGAGAAGAGCACGGGCAACCAGTGGACGCAGCCCCTGGGCTACGTGCACGCCCTGTGGGAGGTGGGCCTGAACGCGCTCAAGACCGCGGGCGACCCGTTCGACCGCAAGGGCGTGCGCGACACGATCCAGAACATGGCGCTGGACACCGTCGTCGGCAAGGTGGATTTCAAGAACAGCCCGATCAAGAGCGTGGCCAAGACCCCGTTGGCCGGTGGCCAGTGGCGCCGCTCGGCGGCGGGCTCGAAACACCCCTACGAACTCGTGGTGGTGAACAACACGCTGGCACCGGCCATTCCCCTGGGCGGGAAGCTGGAGCTGCTGTCGCAGATCAAGTGAAGACCCCAGCATGACACTCCAAGTCAGGGGCCTGTGCAAGGCCTACGGCCAGGTGGTGGTCGCCGACCGGATCGACATCGATCTGTCGGTGGGCCAGTGCCTCGGTGTGATCGGTCCCAACGGGGCCGGCAAGAGCTCGCTGTTCCACCTGCTCACGGGCACCGTGGCGGCGGACGCGGGCCACATCACGCTGGACGGCAAGGCGCTGTCGGGCCTGCCCGCCCACCGTCGCGCCCGCCTCGGTGTGGCGCGCGCCTTCCAGGTGCCTCAGCCGTTCGGCAACCTCAGCGTATTCCAGAACACCCTGGCCGCCGCCAGCTTCGCGGGCGGTCTGCGCGGCGGTGCCGCCGAGCAGGCGGCCCACGATGCGCTGCGCCTGTGCGGGCTCGCCGCCGCGGCCGACCGGACCGCCGGCGCCCTGCCGCTGCTGGACCGCAAGCGCCTGGAGATGGCCAAGGCCGTGGCCTCGCAGCCGCGCCTGCTGCTGCTCGACGAGGTCGCCGGCGGCCTGACCGAGCGCGAGGTGCACCAGATGGTGGACCTGGTGGGCGAACTCAAGCAGCGCTACGCGGTGATCTGGATCGAACACATCGCCCAGGCGCTGCGCGCGGTGGCCGACCGCATCATGGTGCTGCACTTCGGTCGCAAGCTGCTGGAGGACAGCCCCGCCGAGGTCATGGACAGCGCCATCGTGCGCGAAATCTACATGGGGGTGCCCGCCAATGCCGCTGCTTGACATTCAACAGCTGGACGTTTTCTACGGCGACTTCCAGGCCATCTCGGGCGTGGGCCTGTCGCTGGCGGCGGGCGAGGTGCTCGCCCTCATCGGCGCCAACGGCGCGGGCAAGACCACGCTGCTGCGCGCGCTCACCGGCCTGCACCCACCGCGCGCGGGCCGCGTCCGCTTCGACGGCGACGACGTCACCGGCCTGCCCGCCGAAGCCCTGGCCCGCCGGGGCATGGCCATGGTGCCCGAGGGCCGCATGCTGTTCCCCTCGCTCACGGTGGAAGAGAACCTGCAGATGGGCACACTCACCCGCCGCTCCGGCATCTGGACGCTGGACGCCGTGTACGAGGTGTTCCCGGTGCTCAAGGAGCTGCGCCAGCGCAACGCCATGCAGCTCTCGGGCGGGCAGCAGCAGATGGTGGCCATCGGCCGCGCGCTGCTGAGCAACCCGCGCCTGCTGATCTGCGACGAGCTCTCGCTGGGCCTGGCGCCGCTCCTCGTGGAAGAGATCTACCGCACCTTCGAGCGCATCCGCGGCGCGGACCTGTCCATCGTGCTGGTGGAGCAGGACGTGGCCCGCGCCTGCGCGGTGTCGGACCAGGTCACCTGCCTGCTCAAGGGCCAGGCCACGCTGCAGGGCGCCAGCCGGGACATCGAGCTCGCGCAAGTGACCGCGGCCTATTTTGGGGAATGACATGGACTGGCTATCGACCTTGATCAACGGCCTGCTGCTCGGCGGCCTGTACGCGCTGTTCGGCCTGGGCCTGGCGCTGGTGTTTGGCGTGATGCGGGTGGTGAACCTGGCGCACGGCGAATTCATCGTGCTGGGTGCCTACGCGGGCTTCTTTCTGGTGGGCTGGTTCGGCGCGGTGCCGGTGTGGGCCATGCTCATCCCGGTGGTGCTGATCGGCTACGCCTTCGGCTGGCTGCTGCAGGCCACGCTGCTCAACCGCGCGGTGCGTTCGGGCAATGTGCTCACGCCGCTGGTGCTGACCTTCGGCCTCTCGGTGTTGCTGCGCAACGGCATGGTGGAAGTGTTTGGCGCCGACTCGCGCGCGGTGGACGCTGGCGCGCTGGGCAGCGCGAGCATGGACCTGTTCGGCATCTCGGTGGGCGTGTACCCGGTGCTGATGCTGCTGCTGGCGCTGGCCCTGTTCGCCAGCCTGCAGTGGGTGCTGCGGCACACCGGGTTCGGCCGCACGGTGCGCGCCACCGCCGATTTCCCGGACGTGGTGCGGCTCATGGGCGTGAAGCCCGAGCGCGTGTTCTGCCAGGTCATGGGGCTGGCGGCGGCCTTCGCCATGGGCGCGGGCTACCTGCTCGCGCAGCGCACGCTGTTCACGCCGTTCTCCGGCATGGAGCGCATGCTGGTGGCGTTCGAGGTGGTGATCATCGGCGGCCTGGGCTCGTTCTGGGGCGCCATCGCCGGCGGTCTGGTGCTGGGTGTGGCCCAGCTGTTTGGCCAACGCATCGATTCCAACGCCGGCTCGCTCTATTCGCACCTGCTGTTCCTGGTCACGCTCGTGTTCCTGCCCAAGGGCCTGGCCGGAGGTCGCGCATGAAAACGTCCACCCTGAACCCCCTGGCCTGGACGCTGCCCTGCGCCGTGGCCGCCTGGCTGGCGCCGCACTGGCTGGACGCGGGCCTGATGCGCCTGGCCAGCGAGGTGCTGCTGGCCATCTGCATGGCGCAGATGTGGAACCTGCTGGCGGGCTACGGCGGCCTGATGTCGCTGGGCCACCAGCTGTTCATCGGCGTCGGGGCCTATGCGCTGTTCGATCTGGCGCAGCGCACCGGCCTCTCGCCCTTCTGGCTGCTGCCGGCGACCGGCCTGGCCGGCGCGCTGTGCGCGGCGCTGATCGCGCCCGCCCTGTTCCGCCTGCGCGACGCCTACTTCGCCATCGGCATCTGGGTGGTGGCCGAGATCGTGGCGCTGCTCGTCTCCAAGACGGCGGCGCTCGGCGGCAACGCCGGGCTGACGCTGGACATGTCGGCGCTGGAAGACATCGAGCTGTTCGGGCAGATGAGCTTCTGGCTCGCCTGCGCGCTGGGCATCGTCTCGGTGGCCGGACTGCAGTTGCTGATGCGCTCGCGCCTGGGTCTGGCCATGACGGCGGTGCGCGACAACGAGGTGGCCGCGCGCAGCGTGGGCATCGACGTGCGACGCGTGCGCCTCGTGGCCTTCGTCATCTCCGGCGGCATGAGCGCACTGGCGGGCGCGGTGTATTTCATGGGCGGCATGTTCCTGGTGCCGAGCTCGGCCTTCGACGTCAACTGGGTCGTGATGATGCTGTTCGCCACGCTGATCGGCGGCATCGGCACCCTCGGCGGCCCGGTGATCGGCGTGCTGATCTGGTTCGGCCTGCGGGAGCTGCTGGCCACGACGCTGGGCCTGTCGGGCGGCTGGTACCTGATCGCCATGGGCGCCGTGGCCGTGCTGGTCAGCCTGTACGCACCGCGGGGCCTGATGGGCCTGCGCCCCCGGACCTTCACCCGAAAGGCGACCCCATGAACCACCTCGCGCGGCTCCTGCCCCTGGTCACGGCGCTGGCGGCGTCGACCGGGACCCCCCACCTCCTGGCCCAGGAGAACAGCAAGCCCCCCATCGTCGTGGGCGCGGTCAGCAGCCTCACCGGCCAGGGCGCCTCGGACGCCAGCGTCCAGGCGGCGCGCATGTATTTCGACGCCATCAACGCCACCGGGGGCATCCAGGGGCGGCGCATCGAATACCGGGTGATCGACGACCAGATGCTGCCGCAGCAGGCGCACCTGGCCGCCACCCAGCTGATCCAGGACCCGCGCACGGTGGCCCTGGCCGGGGGGTCCAGCGCGCTGGAGTGCGGCGTGAACCACGCGCGCTACGCCCAGGCCGGGCTGTACAGCCTGCCGGGCGCCGGCGGCGACCCCGCGTGTTTTGCCTCGACGCACATCGCACCCGTGAACGCAGGCCCCTATGTGGCCACCGCCACGGCCCTGAGCTTCGCGCACCATTTGCTGCGTCACGAGCGCCTGTGCGTCGTCTCACCGGCCTTGCCAGGCATGAGCGAGGCTTTCGAAAAGGCAGTCCGGGACTGGACGCAGCGCACCAAGGCGCCCGCGCCTTCGCTGGACATGTACCAGTTGGGCGAACCCCTGTCACCGCTGGTGCAGCGGGTGGCGGCACGCCAGTGCCAGGCGGTGGTCTACACCGGCCCCGGCCGGCCCGCGATCGAATGGGTGCTGGCCAGCCGACCGGCGATGCCCAAGGTGCCCATCGTGATGCTCACGCCGGTCTACACCACGCAAGCCGCGCAGGCCTTGGCGGCGGCGGGCGATGGCCTCTACGCCATGGCCGAATTCGACCCGTGGTCCAGCGGCTCGCTGCAGATCATGGGCTGGCGGCGCCTGCTGATCGCACGCCAGATCGATCCCAGTTCGCTCTCGCAGGGCGGCTATCTCGCCGCACAGGCACTGGTGCACACCCTGCAGGGCATGCGCGGTCCCATCACACGGGCCAGCGTGTCTCAGGCCCTGGAGACCATGCCCCCATGGCGCAGCGGCATGATGGACCAGCCCTTCAAGGTCGGCGCCAACGGCCAGCACCAGCTCAACCGCAGCGCGCTGCCGATGAAGCTGGAGGCGGGCAAGTGGCGCATCGCGCACGCCCGGTGGATCAGCGACTGATCCCCAACAGCTTCCGGGCCATCGAAAATGACACCGCCGGCCGCAGCACATCAAAGTGCACCACCTGCATGCCGGCGCGCACGCCGCCGTCGGCGTTGCGTTGCTGGTCGTCAACGAACACGCACTCGCCCGCCGGCAGCCCCAGCGCCTCGGTCACGGCCGCGTAGGCGCGTGGGTCGGGCTTGAGGATGCCGGTGTAGGTGGCGTCCACGATCAGCTCGAAGTCTTGCAGCAACGGCAGGCGGCTGCGGAAGTCGGCGCCGTAGAACAGGTCCAGCTCGTTGGAGAGGATGGCCAGGCGCTTGCCCGCGGCCTTGGCTGCGTGAATGGTTTCGATGGCCTCGGGCCTGATCACCGCCTCCACATCGGCGCCGCGCGCGCGCTGCACGAAAGTTTCCATCGAATCCCAGTCCTCACCGACCAGGCGGCCGACCTCGCGGGTGCGGGCCATCCAGTAGTCGCGCTCGCTCAGCTGGTCCGCCTGCATGGCCTGCCAGAGCGGGTCGGAAGCGGGGTCGAACGGGCCCCGCCAGATGAGCGTGCCGGGCGGCAGGCCCAGCGCCTGTTCGGTCAGGGGGTGGGTCTCGAACAGCATGCGGCTGATGACGCCGCCGAAGTCGAGCACCAGGGCCTGGGCCGTTGTGGCTTGGCTCATGCGGCCCTCCTCATGGCGGTTTCGTCGATCACGCCGGGCGGCACCAGGCCGGCGGCCACCCAGGCATCGAACACCTGGAGCGCGGCCTGCACAAAGGCCTCGTCGTTGATGTGGGCGTGCACCGGCTGGAACCCGGTGGCGGGCGAAATCACGTGGCCCATCTCGTCCACAAAGGCCTTGAGGCCCTCGGGGTCGTGCAGGGCTTCGCCCGGGCGGTCCCACTGCTCGACGCCGCCCGTGGGCAGCAGCAGGCAGGTGGGGCCGGTGGCCTCGGCCAGGCGGTCGCTGATGGCGCGCGCCACGCTGCGGCGCATGTCGTGGTCCACGCAGACCGAGGCGATCAGGCGGTTGTGGTCGTGCACGGCACGGCCGGCGAAGCGCTCGGGGCAGCGCGTCCAGGCAGCGAAGTCGACCATGTCGGTGGCGCCGGGCGCCACGATCTGCGGCACACCGGCGCGGCCCGCGCCGAGCAGGCGGTCGCGGCCCGCGCTGACGCAGCTGCCGGCGAGGTCGTTCACCAGTTCCTGCAGGCTGAAGTCCATCACACAGGCAAAGTAGCCGCGCTGGGCCAGGTCTTCAAAGGCGCGCCCGCCCATGCCGGTGGTGTGGAACACCGCCAGCTCGTAGCCGCGCGCTTCGAGCGCGGGCTTGAGCCGCTTCATGTAAGAGAGCGCGCTGCTGCCGAGCGAGGTCATGCCCACCACGGGTCGCGGGTCGGCATCGACCTGGCGCGCCAGGCAGGCGCCCACCACCGCGCCGGCGGCCTGGCTCAGCGCCGCCTTGCACAGGCGGTTCAGGCCGTAGAGCCCCCCGGCCCAGAGCCGCATGATGAGGTCAGGCGGGATGCGGTCGGGCGGGATCAGCGGCGAGTACGCGATGGTCGAGAGCACGACCTTCGGGCAGCCCAGCGGCAGGCGGTTGGTTACGTCGAGCGCGAGGTCGGTGCCCATGGTGCCGCCCAGGGCCAGCAGGCCGTCGAAGCGGCCTTCGAGGTACCACTGACTGGCGATCAGCGCGGCGCCTTCGGCCATGAGTTTCATGGACGTATTTTCGTCACCGCTCTCCATCACCTGCTGCAGGGTCACGCCCGCGGCCGCCGCCACCTCGGTGTTGAGGATGTCGGGGGCAAAGCCGCCCCGGCCGAGCACGCCCACGTCCATCACCAGGACCGTGCCGCCGCAGTGTTCGACCGACTCGCGCAGGAACGCGATCTCGTCGCTCTTGGTGTCCACCGTGCCGATCAGCAGGATGACCGGCGCGCGACCCGACTTCGTCGACAAAACGGAACCACCTCCGTGCTCCGCACTGCGGTGCTGAACAGCTTCGGGTTGCCGAGCGCTGCTCACAGCGTCGCCTCCACCGCCGCGAAAGCCGCCTCCAGCGTGTCGCACAGTAACCCGATCTCTTCGGCACTGATCACCAGCGGCGGCGAGAGGATGAGGTTGGGACCGGAGATGCGCACCATCAGGCCGCGCTGGTAGGCCTCTTTGGCCACGCGCGCCGGGATGTCGCTGCTGCGCGGCATGGGCGTGCGCAGCGCCTTGTCTTCCACCATCTCGATGCCCAGCATCAGGCCGACGCCGCGCACATTGCCGACAAAGCTGCAGCTGCTCTCCAGCTTGCGCAGGCGCTCCTGCATCACGGCGCCGACCCGACCCGCGTTGCCCGGCACGTCCAAGCGTTCGATCTCGTCCAGCGTGGCCAGCGCGGCGGCGGCGGCCACCGGGTGGGCGCTGTAGGTGTAGCCGTGGCTGACCGAGGCCTGGCCGGTCTTGTCGTCGTCAAACACCTTCGCGACTTTCGCGGAGATGGCGGTCGCGCCCAGCGGCACATAGCCCGAACTGATGCCCTTGGCCAGGCACCACAGGTCGGCATTCACGCCCCACAGGCGGGTGCCGAACAGGTGGCCGGTGCGGCCGAAGCCGGTGACCACCTCGTCGGCGATCAGCAGCACGCCGTGCTTGTCGCAGATCTGGCGCACCAGCGGCCAGTAGTTCGCCGGCGGCACGATCACGCCGCCCGCGCCCTGCACCGGCTCGGCAATGAAGGCGGCCACGGTGTCGGGCCCCTGGAACACGATCTCGCGCTCCAGCAGCTCCGCGCAGATCTCGCCCAGCTCCAGCGGGTCGTCGGTGAAGGGGTTGCGGTAGAGCCAGGGCGTGTCGATGTGGAAACAGCCCGGCAGCAGCGGCTCGTAGGCACGGCGGAAGTTGGTGTTGCCGTTGACGCTCATGCCGCCGAAGTGCACGCCGTGGTAGCCCTGGCGCAGGCTGATGAACTTGAAGCGGTCCTTCTCGCCACGCAGCTTGTGGTACTGGCGCGCGATCTTCAAGGCACCTTCCACCGCGTCGGAGCCGCCGTTGGAAAACAGCACAGCCGACACACCGTCGGGCTCCATCAGTTTGACCAGGCGCGACGACAACTCGATGGCGCGCGGATGCGTGGTGCCGCGGAACACGTTGTAGAACGGCAGTTCGTCGAGCTGGGCCACGATGGCGTCGCGCACGGGTTTCGTGCTGTGGCCGAGGTTGCTGGCCCAGAGGCCACCCACGCCGTCGAGCATCTTGTGGCCGTCCACATCCCAGATCCAGCAGCCCTCGCCGCGCGCGACGATGTCGGGCTTGGCCTTCTTCATCGCAGCCGGGTGGGCCATGGGGTGCCAGAGGAACTGGCCGTTGTCTTCCTTGAGTTGTACGGTGCTGTTGGTCATGTGGTGTCCCTGTTCAGAATGGTTGTCCGACCGTGATGGTCTTGACCTCGGTGTAGTGCGTGATGCCCTCGGCGCCCTGCTCCTGGCCAAGGCCGCTTTCCTTGTGGCCGCCAAACGGCAGCTCGGGCTGCGAGACGCCGAAGTGGTTGATGCCGACCATGCCGGCCTCGATGCCTTCGCCCAGGCGGTGCGCGGTGTGCAGGTCGCGCGTGAAAGCGTAGGCGCCGAGCGCGTAGGGCAGCGCGTTGGCCTGTTCGATGGCGGCGTCCAGCGTGTCGTAGGGCTGGATCACGGCGATGGGGCCGAACGGTTCCTGCTGCATCACGCGGCTGCTGGCCGGCGCGTCGGCGAACACCGTGGGCTCGAAGAAGAAGCCGGGCCGCGCCACGCGGTGGCCACCGGTGAGCAGGCGCGCGCCCTGGCCCACGGCGTCGTCCACGAAGCGCGCCATGTCCTCGATGCGGCGCGCGTGGGACAGCGGGCCCATCTGCGTGGCGGCGTCCAGGCCAGAGCCCAGTTGCAGGTTCTGCGCAGCGGCGGCGAAGCGTTCGCTGAAGGTGGCCAGCTGCACGCGCGGCACGTAGAAGCGGATCGGCGAAGCGCAGACCTGGCCGGCGTTGCGGTACTTGGCCGTGACCGACTGCTTGAGCACAAAGTCCAGCCCCGCACCCTCGGCCATGTCGTCGCACACGATCACCGGCGCGTGGCCGCCGAGCTCGCCGGTGAAGCGCTTCACATGCCGCGCGGCCTGCTCGCCCAGCAGCTTGCCCACGGCGACCGAACCCGTGACCGAGACCTTGGCGATCTCGGGGCGCTCGATCAGGAACGACGACACCTGGGCAGGGTCGCCCCAGACGAGGTTGATCGCGTCGGCGGGCACGCCCGCGTCCAGGAAACAACGCACCAGCAGCATGGCGCTGCCCGGCGTTTCTTCGGCCGGCTTGAGCACCACGCTGCAGCCCGCGGCCAGCGCGCTGCCCAGCTTGCGGCTGGGCAGGTTGACCGGGAAGTTCCAGGGCGTGAACGCCGCCACCGGACCGACCGGCACGCGGTTCACGGTGTGCGAGAGGATGCCCTCGACACGCGGCGCCACGGTGCGGCCATAGAGGCGTTTGCCCTCTTCGGCCTGTACATCGATGATGTCGGCCGACAGCAGCACCTCGCGCTTCGCTTCGGTGAGCGGCTTGCCCTGCTCCAGCGTGAGCACGGTGGCGATCTCGCCGGCCCGATGGCGCAACAGCTCGGCCGCACGGCGCAGGATCACATAGCGGTCGTGTGGGCGCACGCGGCGCCATTGTTCAAAGCCGCGACGGGCCGATTCGGCGGCCGCCGCCAGCTCGGTGGGGCCGGCCAGCGGCAGCATGGCGAGCACGCGGCCATCGGCCGGGTTGATCACCGGGCGTTCGCCGCCCGAGGCCTGGGTGAGCCATTGGCCGGCCACGTGCAGGGCCGGGAAAGGGTAGGAAGAAGTCATGCAGCGCACTGTGCCGGCCACCGCCCGTTCGGCGTGATCGGAAATGCGCAAACCTGGCTTACGGGTTTACCCTGAACCCCCCCCTGCGTCGCTTCGCGGCGTCCCCCCAAGGGGACCACGCCTTTGGCCCGGCGAAGCCGGTTCCGCGGCGTGCCCTGGATAAAAACCTTTCGCCCGGGCTATTTGTTCTTTCTGGCCCTGGCCAGCGTCTCGGACGGCAGTTCGAAAAAGTGTTTCTTGTAGTCCAGCGAAAACTGCCCCAGGTGCCAGAAACCCCAGCGCGCCGCCACGTCCTGCACGGTGGCACCGGGTGCGGCTTCGCGCAGGCCGCGCCGCACACCATTGAGCCGCAACGCGCGCAGGTACTGCGTGGGCGAGGTGCCCAGCACGTCCTGGAAACAGTAGTTGAGCTTGCGCCGGCTCGCACCCACACGGCTGCACACGGCGAGGATCGAAGGCGGCTCGTCGGGGTTGGCCATCATCAGCTCGCAGGCCTTGTCCACCATGCGCTTGCGCCGCGCCAGCGAATCCAGATCCGAGATGTCCACGCTGGGCGGCAGCGCCTCGATCCATTCGATCAGGATGTCGTCACGCAGCTGGTTCAGGGGCGAGGCATCGGTGAAATGCTGGGCCAGCGCCAGCGCCTCTTTCAGTGCTTGCAGGTGCTTTCCCCGCAGCGCCGCGGCGCTTTCCGGCGTGGGCAAAAGATCGACCTGGTGCTCCAGCCAGGTGGCCAGCGGCTTCTGGTACATGTGCTCCCAGAGCCCGTTGAGCAGGCTGCGCTCGACCGTCAAGGCGATCAGGTGGTGCTGCGGCGGCGTGACGAAATCGATCTCGCGCCCGCTGCCGCAGAGGATGGCGTCCGGGTGGACCTTGCGGCCGTCGAAGTACACATCCCCGGTGGGCGCCACCGACATCGCAAACCCGTAGACCTGCTCGCCCAGCCGCCCGCGCTGGCGCAGCGCGAGGCTGGTCTTCTCTTCGGTCAGGCGCACCCCATCGAGTTGCACCAAAGCCAGTTCGCCACGAAAGCGGCCGCTGGAAAGCTGTTCGTAATGCAACGCCCAGTCGCCCTGGGCCCGGGCGTGGGCGTCCATGTCGAAGGTCAGCAGGGAGTGTGCCCAGCGAGGCGCTTCAGCGTCTTCTTGGGCCTCGTCAATGGGGTCGCTCATGGCGCGCAGCGTAGCAGCAGCCAGGCCGATTGGGAGAAACCCGGACCACATCGTGCGCAGTTTTGATAACCCGATTGGCGGTGTGTCCCTAGCATCCGTCCACCCCCTGGCTCTGCGGGCCGGTGGCACGGATCACACAGACACAACGACGAGGAACAGCCATGAAAACCGCCTCCACTTCACTTTCACCGTCCGGGTCAGACCCGGGCACCGAGCAGTCCCTGCGTTCCGGTCGCCTGGGCGTGGTCGGCATCGTCTTCTTCGTGGTCGCCGCCGCCTCACCGCTGGTGGGCATGACCGGTGCACTGCCCGCCGCCATCCTGCTGGGCAATGGCGCCGCCGCGCCGGGCGCCTACCTGCTGGCGGGCCTGATCCTGCTGCTGTTCAGCGTGGGCTATGCCGCCATGAGCCACCAGGTGACCAACTCCGGCGCGTTCTTCGCGTACATCGGTCGCGGCATGGGCTTGCACCTGGGGGTGGGCTCTGCTTTCGTGTCCCTGCTGGCCTACCTGGCCATTCACCTGTCGATCTTCGGCTTCTTCGGCGGGCTGATGGCCGAGCAGGTCGGGGGGCTGCCCTGGTGGGGATGGTCACTGGTGGCATGGGCCGCCGTGACCTGGCTGTCGCTGCGCAGCGTCGACGTGGGTGCGCACGTGCTGGGTCTGTTGATGGGGCTTGAGCTCCTGAGCCTGGTGGTCACTTCGGTGGCGATCTTCGTGCAGGGTGGACCGGAGGGGTGGAATTTTGCGGCGTCCTTCAGCCCGGCCAACATCCTGGCGGGTGGTCTGGCGGGTTCCGCCGGCATCGCCCTGGCGTTCGCGTTCGCCTCTTTCGTGGGCTTCGAAGCCACCGCCATCTACGGCGAAGAATCGATCAACCCCAAGCGCACCGTGCCGCTGGCCACCTATGTCGCCGTGGTGCTGATCACCGTCCTGTTCGCCTTCACCTCGTTCGCGGTGGTCAGTGGCCTCGGTGCTGACAAGGTGATGGACCGTGTGGTCGAGCTGTCGTCGGTCGACGGCGCGCCCCTGGTCAATCCCGCCAATGTGCTGTTCACGCTGGCGGGCCAGTACGTGGGTGACTGGCTGTCGGCGCTGATGAAGAGCCTGGTGCTCTCCAGTCTGTTTGCCGCCATGCTGGCGTTCCAGAACTCCGCCGCGCGCTACCTGTTTGCCCTGGGTCGTGGCGGCACCTTGCCCGCGGCAGTGGCCAAGGTCAACCAGCGCGGTGCACCGTCGGCCGGCTCGATCATCGTCTCGGTGATCACCGCTGCGGTCATTGCCCTCTTTGCGTTGGCTGGCCTGGACCCGATCCTCAACATGTTCTTCTGGTTCTCCGGTCTGGCGGTGGTCTCGATCCTGCTGATCGAGATCCTGGTCTGTCTGGCGGTGATCGCCTGGTTCCGCCGTGTGCCCGGTGACTCGAACCTCTTCCAGTCGCTGATTGCCCCGGTGCTGGCCGCCGTCGGCCTGTCGGTCGGTCTCTACCTCCTGTTGGCGCGGTTTGGCCTGCTGACGGGGGCCGTCGCCGAAGGCCTGGACCCGACGACCACGGCCTGGGCCATGAATGGTCTGGGCTGGTTCATGGCGCTGATGCCCTTTGGTGTGCTCGTGCTGGGCTACTTCTTTGCCATCGCACGCCACAAGGAAAACAAAGAGCTGATCCAGGACGTGATCTCCTGAAGGTGTCCTTGTCTGGACGCATTCGCTGAAGAAGTTCTGGCGCCGGGGGCGCCAGAACTTGTTTTTCCTGGTTGACTGCCTCGATGGAACACTGAAATGAATGAAACCGAACTGATGGAGAAGCGGCGGGCCCTGCTCGGACCGAACGTCTCCACCTTCTACCAACGGCCAGTCCACATCGTGAAGGGCGAGGATGTGTGGCTGTGGGACGCGGACGGTCGCCGCTACCTCGATTGCTACAACAACGTGCCCCACGTCGGGCACTGCAATCCGAGGGTGGTGGAGGCCATCTGTTCGCAAAGCGCGCAGCTCAACGTGCACAGCCGCTACCTGCACGAGAACCTGGTGAACTGCGTCGAGAAGCTGACGTCCACGTTTGGCGGCGAACTGTCCAATGCCGTGCTGACCTGCACCGGCTCGGAGGCCAACGACATCGCGCTGCGCATGGCCGAAGCCATGACCGGCAAGCGGGGGGTGATTGCCACCGACGCCACCTACCACGGCAACACCAGCCTGGTCAGCCAGCTCTCCACCAGCAACGCGCCGACCTATGGTTACGGGCTCGGCCAGTACGTGCGGCATGTCGAGGCGCCCGACAGCCTGCGGATCGATGACCCCCAGGGGCTGCGGTTTGCGGCCAAGGTGCAGGAACAGATTGCCGAGCATGAGCGCTCGGGCATCGGTTTCGCTGCGCTGATCGTGTGCCCGCTGTTCCTCAACGAAGGCTTTCCCACCCAGGCTCCCGGCTGGTTGCGCCCGACGGAACAGGTGGTCCGCGAGGCTGGCGGCTTCCTGATCTGCGACGAGGTGCAGTCGGGCTTTGCGCGCAGCGGCAGCCATTTCTGGGCGCACCAGAGACAGGGCGTGACGCCCGACGTGGTGACGATGGGCAAGCCGATGGGCAACGGCTACCCGGTGGCGGGTCTGGTCACGCGGCCGGAGGTGATGGCGCGTTTCCGCGGCTCCTACCGGTACTTCAACACCTTTGGCGGCAACCCCGTGGCCTGCGCCGCCGCCATGGCCGTGCTGGAAGAGATTCAGCAGCGCAACCTGCAGGCGAATGCCGCCAAGATCGGCGCCCTGGCCGCGAAGGCGCTGATCGAACTGTCCAGCAAGTACGGTGTCATTGGCGACGTGCGCCAGAGCGGCATGGTGTTCGGCGTCGAGTTCCTCAAGGACAAGCACACGCTGGAGCCCGCCTCCGGTTGCGCGGATCAGGTGGTGGAGGCGATGCGCGACCGGGGCGTGCTGCTGTCCAAGCTGGGGCGGCACAAGAACACCCTCAAGATCCGTCCGCCGATGACCTTTTCGGAAGACCACCTGGGCCTGCTGGTGCAGACGCTGGATGAGGTGCTGGCCGAGCTGGCACCCCGGTCATGATGGACATTGCCCAGAAGGCCGCCGCCCGGTGGGGCTTCGGTCATGCGCGCCTGCAGTTCGTTGCTGGCCGGGAGAACCAAGTCTACCGGGTCACCGACGCCTCCGGTGACCATGCCCTGCGCATCAAGCGCCAGGGCTACCGGACCCGCATCGAACTCGAATCCGAATTGCAGTGGATGGCGGCACTGGATCGGGCGGGGATTCTGGTGCCGAGACCGGTTCCTTCGCTCAAGGGACAGTTGCTCGAACAGGTGGACGGCCATCTGGTCGACCTGCTGACCTGGCTGCCCGGCCAGACCCTGGGCACGCTGCTGACCGGCTGCTCCGACACCGACGCGCAAGTGTGGTTCCAGCACCTGGGTCGGCACATGGCGCTGTTCCATGCGGCTTCCGATGCCTGGGTCAAACCGCCCGAGTTTTCGCGCGTCGCCTGGGACGCCGAAGGGCTGGTGGGGGAGGCACCCCTCTGGGGGCGCTTCTGGGCGCATCCCGGGCTGTCTGCCGAAGACAAGGCCTTGTTTGAGGCGTTCAGAAACCAGGCGGCGCAAGACCTGCGCCAGATGGACGCTGGCCTCGACCGCGGCTTGATCCATGCCGACCTCGTTCGCGAAAACGTGCTGATCAGCGATGGGCGGATGGGGATCCTGGACTTCGACGATGGGGGATGGGGCTACCGGGTATTCGATCTCGCCACCACGCTGCTCAAGCTTCTGGACCTGCCTCATTTCCCCCAGTTGAAAGAGGCTCTGCTGCAGGGCTACCTGAGCGTCAGGTCCATCGACACCCGCACGCTCGACCTGTTCCTGGCGTTGCGGGCCGTGACCTACGTCGGCTGGATCGTGCCTCGTCTGGGCGAAGAAGGCGCACGGGAGCGCAGCCATCGCTACGTGGCGACCGCCCGCCATGTCTGCCAGCGGTACCTGTCGAACCCGCCAGACCATTGAGGTTCTGGCCGGCACACGGCCCGGGCCATCGTTGATCCAGATCAGGGCCGCGCACCAAACTGGAGTGCACGCTCTAGAAAACACGCGGGAAAGCCCGCTGCCCGAACACCGGCCAGGCCCGGTAGATTCCGGCATTCACCTGGAGACCCGCATGACCAAGATTTCACCCGACTACCTCGCCCTGCAGCGCCTGTACCACTGGGAAAAAACCGCCCCCCAACGCATCGCCCTGACCCAGCCCATGGGTGGCAACGCCGTGCAGGACTTCACCTGGGCCCAGGTGGGCGATCAGGTGCGGCGCATGGCGGCCCACCTGCAGGCGCAGGGCTGGGCACCCGGTTCGAAGGTCGCGATCCTCTCGAAGAACTGCGCCTGGTGGATGATGAGCGACCTGGCCATCTGGATGGCGGGTTATGTGTCGGTTCCGCTGTACCCCACGCTCGCGCCCGAGACCATCACGCAGATCCTCACGCACAGCGAGAGCAAGGCCTGCTTCATCGGCAAGCTCGACGGCTGGGCGCACATGAAGCCCGGCGTGCCCGCGGGCCTGCCCTGCATGAGCTACCCGCTGTCGCCGGACGACGCGGTGGCCGCCCACGAGGGCTGGGACATGATCATCGCGCGCACCCAACCGCTGCAGGACTCGCCCGTGCGGGCCGAGGACGAGCTGGCCACCCTGATCTACACCTCGGGCACCACCGGCATGCCCAAGGGCGTGATGCACTCCTTCGGCAACTTCGCCTGGGCGCTGGACCGGGGCATCCAGCGCATCCCGCTCAGCGGCGATGACCGCATGCTGTCCTACCTGCCGCTGGCCCATGTGGTCGAGCGCATGCTGGTGGAACACGGCTGGTTGCGCACGGCCATGCACGTGTACTTTGCCGAATCGCTCGACACCTTCGCGGCCGACCTGCAGCGCGCGCGGCCCACGGTGTTCTTCTCGGTGCCGCGCCTCTGGGTGAAGTTCCAGCAGGGCATCCACCACAAGATGCCACCGGCCAAACTCAACCGGCTGCTGGGCATCCCGATCATCGGTGGCCTCGTTCGGCGCAAGGTGAAGAAGGCGCTCGGCCTGGACCAGTGCGGCTTCGCGGCCGGCGGCGCAGCCCCCATGCCACTGGCGCTGCTGACCTGGTACAGCCAGCTGGGCCTGGACATCAACGAGGGCTACGGCATGACCGAGAACCTCGCGCTCTCGCACATCACCGTGCAGGGCCAGAACCAGCAAGGCACCGTGGGGCCGACCTACCCCGGTGTGGCCCACCGCCTGGACCCCGAGACGGGCGAGATCCAGATGCACAGCCAGGCGCTGATGATGGGCTACTACAAGGAGCCCGAGAAAACCGCCGAGGTGTTCACGCCCGACGGCTGGCTCAAGACCGGCGACAAGGGCGCCATCGACGCGCAGGGCCTGCTGCGCATCACCGGCCGGGTGAAAGACCTGTTCAAGACCGGCAAGGGCAAGTACGTGGCGCCCGCGCCCATCGAAGACAAGCTGGTCATGCACGAAGCGGTGGAGGCCTGCGTGGTCACCGGCGCCAACCTCGGCCAGCCGCTGGGCATCGTGATGCTCAACGCCGACTTCGCCGCCAAGGCCAGGGACGCGGCAGGCCGCGCCGAGCTGGAGGCCTCGCTGGCCAAACATGTCAAGGCGATCAACGCGACGCTGGACCCGCACGAGCGGCTGCAGTGCGTGGTGGTGACCACCACGGCCTGGACGGTGGACAACGACGTGATCACGCCCACCTTCAAGGTCAAGCGCAACCGCATCGAAGACCTGTACGCGAAGCACTACGAGGCCTGGGAGACCAGTGGCAAGACGGTGATCTGGGAAAAGGGCTGAGCGACCGAGCGGTGCATTTTTTTCTCGGGAGGGAATAAAAGGGCTTGTGGCGGTGTTTACCGTCTGCAAGCCCTTTGTGTTCCCCCCCTTTTCAGGAGCCTTCCATGACACCACGCACCACCGCCCTTGTCCTTGCCCTCAGTGCCGCCCTCATCGGCGGATGCGCCAGCGCTGGCAACATGTCGGCTCCGGCCGGCGTCAAGACGAGCGACGGCGTGCTCGCCGGCCCCAACGGCATGACGCTCTACACCTTCGACAAAGACACCGCCGGCAGCGGCAAGAGCACCTGCAACGGCCCCTGCGCCACCAACTGGCCCCCGCTGATGGCAGGTGGCGCCTCCGCCTCCGGCGACTACAGCGTGGTCACACGCGACGACGGCGCCAAGCAGCTGGCCTACAAGGGCAAGGCGCTGTACTACTGGATCAAGGACACCAAGCCCGGCGACAAGACCGGTGACGGCTTCAACAACGTGTGGCGCGTCGCCAAGCCCTGAGCGGTCCCCCTTGGGTCCCGAAGACACGCTGCCCCACATCCCCCGTCTGCGGCGCTACGCGCGCCTGCTCACGGGGGACGCCAGCCGCGCCGACGACCTGGTGCAGGACACGCTGGAGCGGGCGTGCCACAAGTGGGCCTTGTGGAAGCCGCGTGCCGACGGCACAGGCCTGCGCGCCTGGCTGCTGTCGCTGATGCACAACCTGCACCTCAACCAGGTGCGCGACCAGGTGCACGAGCGGCAGTCGGTGGAGCTCGACGAAGGCAACGAACCGCGCCACGATCCGTTCTCGCACACCACGGAGCGGCTCGACCTGGAGCAGGCACTCGCCGCGCTGAACCCCGTGCTGAGGGAAACCGTGCTGCTGGTCTGCGTGGAAGAACTGTCTTACGCCGAAGCGGCCCAGGTGCTGGGCGTGCCAGTCGGCACCGTGATGTCGCGCCTCTCGCGCGGGCGCGAGCAATTGCGCCGGCTGACCAGTGGCGAAGCGCCCTTGACGTCTGCGCCCAGGTTGAAAATCGTCAACTGAAACCATCCCTCCATGAACGCCGACCCCACCCCCCCTGTCAGCGACCCCGACCTGCACGCCTGGGTCGACGGGCAGCTGCCGCCCGGGCGCGCCGAAGCGGTCGCGGAGTGGCTGCTGTCACACCCCGAAGAGGCGCGCCGTGTGCAGGCCTGGCAATCGCAGCGCCTGGGCCTGCAGGCGTTGCACCGGGGCGTGTTGGAAGAACCGGTGCCGCTCGCGCTCGCCCGCGCCACCCGCCCACAGCGTTGGCGGGGCATGGCGCAGGCCCTGGTCGCCAGCGTCTTGCTGGCCATCGGGTTTGCCGGTGGGTCGTGGTGGCAGTCGCCGGACCGTTCGCCGGCGCCGATGGCGCAGGCGCTGCCGGGGTTTGTGCAGGAGGCTCGGGTGGCCCACGTCGTCTACCTGCCCGAGAAACGCCACCCGGTGGAGGTCGGCGCCGCCGAGCAGGCCCATCTGGTGCAGTGGCTTTCCAGGCGCCTGGGCGCCCCGCTGAAAGCCCCTTTGCTGCAGGCGCAGGGCTTCTCGCTGGTCGGTGGCCGCCTGTTGCCCGGTCAGCAGGGCGAGGCCCGCGCGATGTTCATGTATGAAAACACCGCCGGCGAGCGCATCACGCTGCACGTCTCGGCCCTGAATGCGGCCGCCGCGCCCGAGGCCGCCGCATTCCGCTTCACCCGCTCGGGCGAGACCGAAACCTTCTACTGGATCGACCAGCACCTGGGCTACGCGCTCAGCGGCAACCTGCCGCGCGAGACGCTGGCGGTGCTGGCCGACGCGTCGTACCAGCAGCTGCGGCCCTGATCCGTTCAGCGAGCGAGCAAGGCCTGCGCGTGGTGGCGCAGGTGGTCGTCGATGAAGCTGCTGATGAAGTAGTAGCCGTGGTCGTAGCCGG
>NZ_JADMKB010000117.1 GCF_018780075.1 Hydrogenophaga sp. | reverse complement strand
ACGTGGATGGTCCAGGCGCGCACTTCCTTCACACCGGCGGTGAAGTAGGTCTGCAGGCCCAGCAGCTTGTAGGCGGCGCGGATCAATCGGTTGAGGCCGGGTTCGGTCTGGCCCAGTTCTTTCAGGAATTCGAGCCGGTCGGCGTCGTCCATCTCGGACAGCTCGGCTTCGATCTTGGCGCAGATCGCCACCACCGGCGCGTTCTGTTTCTCGGCGAAGGCGCGCAGGCGGTCCAGGAAGGGGTTGTTCTCGAAACCGTCTTCCGACACGTTGGCCACGAACATGGCGGGCTTGGCGGTGATCAGGAAAAACTGCTTGAGCAGCGGCAACTCTTCCTTGCTGAAGTCGATGCTGCGCACGGGCTTGGTGTCGTTGAGCGCCGCCTGGCACTTTTCCAGGATCGCCACCAGCTTGATGGACTCCTTGTCACCCGAACGCGCGGTCTTCTGCACGCGGTGCAAGGCTTTCTCCACAGCGGCCAGATCGGCCAGGCAGAGTTCGGTGAGGATGACCTCGATGTCGGCGATCGGGTCGACCTTGTTGGCGACGTGAATCACGTTGTCGTCTTCGAAGCAGCGCACCACGTTGACGATGGCGTCGGTCTCGCGGATGTGGGCCAGGAACTTGTTGCCCAGGCCTTCACCCGTGCTGGCGCCGGCCACCAGACCGGCGATGTCCACGAACTCGACGATGGCCGGCACGACGCGCTCGGGCTGGACGATCTCCGAGAGCTGGGCCAGGCGTGGATCGGGCACTTCCACCACGCCGGTGTTGGGCTCGATGGTGCAGAAGGGGTAGTTTTCGGCGGCGATGCCGGCCTTGGTCAGGGCGTTGAAAAGGGTGGACTTGCCGACGTTGGGCAGGCCCACGATGCCACATTGGAGACTCATGGAATACCTCGAAAAAATCAACCTGAAAGTGTATGCGATGGGTCTGAACAGGGTAATCTCGCGCGGCACAGCCATGCACCCTCTACCCCGCCCCGACTCACCCCACTTGCGCGTTGGCGCCGTTCTGCTGGCCGCCGGCGCTGCGGCCCGCATGGGTCGGCGGCCCAAGTGCCTGCTCGAATTGGATGGTGAGCCTTTGATCTTGCGCCTGTTGCGCGCGATCGAAGGCGCTGGTGTGAACCCCCCGGTCGTGGTGCTCGGTCACCACGGCCAGCGCATCGCCGCCGCCCTGCATGGGCTGGCCGTCTCGCAGACCATCAACCACGACCCGGACGCAGGTCAGGTCTCCTCGCTGCGTCTGGGCCTGCGGGCGTTGCCCGACGACGTGGATGGCGTGATGGTGCTGCTGGCCGACCAGCCATTCATCACCGCGCAAGACCTCCGCGAACTGATGGCCGCCTACCAAGGGCGGCCGGCTGGCACCGACATGGTCCAGCCTTCGGTGGAGGGACTGCCGGGCAACCCGGTGATGTTCAGCCCGAGCGTGCGTGCCCAGATTCTCGCGGGGCCACCCAACATGGGCAGCAAACAGTGGCAAGTCCAGCATCCTCAGGCCGTGCATGCCTGGACCAGCAGCAATGCCCACTACCGCACCGATGTGGACAGCCCGGAAGACATCGAATCCCTGGGCATGCGCACAGGCCATTGGCTGCGCTGGCCACCCGATCTGGCACCTACGTTGTGACCGCACCACGATGAACGCCGACTGACCCGGCGTCGTCCCGTGCAGGACCACCGGAACGGGATCGCGTCAGCGCATTGGCGCGATTGTTCAAGACCGCCGCTGCCGCCTGGGCCACAGTCGCTGTGTGTTCGACACACAGGAGACGTCATGCAGATACGGGTCAATCAAACGGTGCGGGACATCCCACCGGACTGGCGGGACGACACCCTGCTGGTGGTGTTGCGCGAGGCGCTGGGACTCACCGGCACCAAGTTCGGCTGCGGTGTCGGGCAGTGCGGTGCCTGCACCGTGCTGGTTGATGGCCGGCCTCGGCGGTCCTGCCTCATCCCGGTGGAGGCCGTGGCGGCGTCCGAGGTGCAGACCATCGAGGGTCTGGCCGCCCCAGACGGTAGCCTGCACCCGGTTCAGCAGGCCTGGCTGGACCTGGCCACCCCCCAGTGCGGCTACTGCCAGGCCGGGCAGATCATGTCCACCGTGGTGCTGCTGAAGGCCCGCCCGTCACCGAGTGCAGCCGACATCGATGACGCGCTGAATGGCAACCTCTGCCGTTGCGGCACCCAGCAGCGCATCCGGGCATCGGTGCTGCGGGCGGCGCAGGCGATGGGGCGGACCCAATGAAGCGCCGGCACTTTCTGCAGGCGGGGGGCGTTCTGAGCGTGGGCTTCCTGGCGGGCTGCTCCATCCCGGTCATTCCCAAGCGCCCGGCCGCCGAATATGCCGACGCGCTCGGCTGGATCCGGCACCAGAACGGCCGCTACGAGCTGCTGCTGCCCCGGATCGACATGGGTCAGAACATCGGCACCGCGCTCAAGCAGGTGGCCTGCGACGAATTGGGAGTGGACTGGGACCGGGTGACGGTGCGCCAGCCCCACACCCAACAGATTGCCCGCGTGCGGGCCACGGTGGGCAGCGAGTCGGTGAAGGACTTCGCGCTGCCACTGGCCCAGGCCTGCGCCACCCTGCGCGACGCGCTGGCCGCCGGTCACACCTCGGGCTCGCGCGACGCAGAACCGCGCCCGGTGAGCGAACTGCGCGCGTTTCACCGAGGTGCCCGCCACGTCGGCCAGCGCGTGCCGCTGGAACAGGGCCACGCCATCGTCACGGGGGCCTCGCTGTATGCGGCCGACGTCCGGCTACCGGGCATGGTGTTCGGGCGGGTGCTGAGGGCGCCGGTCTCCGCCGACCGGCCATCGCAGCTGGTGGCCTGGAATGAGGCAGCGGCCCGGGCGGTGCCGGGCTGCCTCGCCATCGTCCCAAACGACCGGCTGATACAGCGGCTCAGCCCGGGCCTGGGCATCGTCGCCCGCACGCCCGGCGCGCTGGATCGCATCGAGGCCGCACTGCAACCGCAATGGCAACACGGCGAAAGCTTCACGCAGGCCGACATCGACCGCCTGATCGACGTCGACCGCCACATCGCCGGGGCCAGCCTGTCGAACCCGGTGCATGGCGACACCATGGACCTCACGGCACCCTGGGACATCGACTTGCGCATCGACACCCCGATGGCCGCGCACAACGCCATCGAACCGCGCGCCGCCGTGGCAGCCCGGGGCGCCGACGGCGTGCTCGATGTGTGGGCCGGCACGCAGGATGCGTTTTATGTGCGCGATGTGATCGCCAAAGCCCTCGACCTGAACGACACCACGGTCAGGGTGCACGGGTGCCGCGTCGGCGGTGCGTTTGGAGGGCGCACGATCTGCACCGTCGAACTCGAAGCGGCCGTGCTGGCCCAGGCCACCGGGCTGCCGGTCAAGGTTCAGTGGACCCGGGCCCAGGAGTACCGGCAGGGATTTCACCGTCCGCCGTCCAGCCACCGCATCCGGGCACGGGTACGCCACGGCGAGCTGGTGGACTGGTGGCACGCCTTCTCCAGCAGCCACATCCTGTTCACCAACGCCGGCATGCCGGTGTGGATGCAGCGGCTGGCCGATCTGGTGGGCGACAAGGGCGTGGCCCGGGGCGCCGAACTGCCCTACCGCGCACAGCGCCGCCGCACCGGGTTTGCCGTGACGCGCCTGCCGGTGTTCACCGGACCCTGGCGAGGCCTGGGGGCCGGTCCCAACGCGCTGGCCATCGAATCCGCCGTGGACGAGTGCGCGCGACTGGCGGGGGTGGACCCGGTGGTTTTCCGGCTGCGCCATGCCACCGACCCCCGCATGGCCCGTGTGCTACAGCGCGTGGTGGAGACCGCGCCATCGGCCCCGTCCGCTGCGGCCCCCGTCCGCCACGGACGCGGTGTGGCCTGCGGCATCTACAAGACCAGCAGCTACGCGGCCGTGCTCGCCGATGTGCGGGTCGAGCCCGACGGGACGGTACAGGTGCTGCGCCTGCGCTGCGCCCACGATTGCGGCACCGTGATCAACCCGGACCAGGTGCGCGCCCAGTGCGAGGGCAACCTGGTCTGGGGCCTGGGCATGGTGCTGCACGACCGCCTGGCCGTGGCCGGCGCACAGATCGGACCCGGCAGCCTGGGCGAGGCGCCGATCCCGACCCTGCGCGAGGTTCCGCCCATGGAGATCGTGCTGATCGACGAGAAAGACCCGCCAGCCGGCGCGGGCGAAACCGCCATCGTGGCCGCCGCGGGCGCCATCGCCAACGCCATCCGTGACGCCACCGGCGTGCGCATCACCCGGTTCCCGCTGGACCCCGCCACGCTCACAATGCGGCCTTCATGAACGACTTCGCTTCGGCCGCCATGATGAAGCTCGTGCGCGACGGGCTCGCCCGCCAGGGCATCGCGCCACCGCCCCCCACGCCTGCGAGGGACGGTCGCGTCGCCCTGGGCGACAAGCAGGCCCTGCTCGCCCGACTCTGGGAGCAGCACGGGCCCGGTCCGGTGGCCCGCATCGGCGAGGCCATTCACGGCGTGCAGGACGACCCCACGCTGCGCGCCCTGGTCCTCGCGGTGGACCCCCCGGACCTGCTGGCGCGCTGGCAGCGGCTGGAACGCTTCGTGCACTCCCGGCACCGCACCCGGGTCGAGGCGCTGGGGCCGGCACGGCTGCGGCTGCAGCACGTGTCGCTGGCCGCTGCCCCGGCCCCCGCGCCGGCCGAAGACCTGCTGGTGATCGGGCTGCTGGTGGCCCTGTGCGAGCGGGTGCTCGGACAAACGGTGCGCGCCCGGCCCCTTGGAGGCCGGCACTGGCTGCGCCAGCAGGGGCGATGGCGGGACGGCCCCTGGCCCGAGGCATGGCACACCTGGGAGCTGCGCTGGAACCCTGCCGCCCGCTCCCGTTCGCTGGTGACCGACCCCGTGGCATCGGACCGGTGGCTGGAGCAGTTGCATGCCTGCCTGCGCGCCGATCCGGGGCGCCCGTGGCGGGTGGACGAACTCGCCAGCGCCTGTTCACACTCTGCCCGCAGCCTGCAACGCCACCTCGCGCAGCGTCAGCTGTGTTTTTCCCGGATGCTGACCGATGTTCGTGTGCAGTGTGCGGCCGAACTGCTGACCACCAGCGCCCTCTCGGTGGCCGAAGTGGGCTACCACTGCGGCTTTGCCGACCAGCCCCATTTCTCGCGGCACTTCCGCCAGTCCACCGCCGTGACGCCCGCCCGCTACCGCGAACAGTTTTCCCAGGGGCGCTGAGACCGGCGCGCGGACCGCACCGGTCTCATGCGGGTTCGCCTTCAAGCGTAGAACAAGGCGGGAGCCGCAGACAGTGCTTTGGCACGGCAAGGCGAACCAACGCAGTGATACGTTTGAAGGCGAACCCGTATCAGTCGAACCGCCATTCCGCGCCGACACTCTGCCCCACCTTCAGCACCAGGCCATCCCCCTCCAGCACGATCGCGTTCATGCCGAAGGTGATGGCGCCGTTCAGGCGCGGGTCGGCCCGGTAGGCTTGCAACGCGTCGCTCACGGCGGGCGTGGACGTGGCGGTGGCGGGGTCGATGTTGGGGATGGGGCAGCGCGCGCAGGGCTTCACGTTCTCCAGCACCGCCACACCATCGTCGGCCTGCACCCGCCAGGCACCGATGCGGTCTTCGTCGTGGGCCTCGACGCCCGAGAGCACGATGTTGGGCCGGAAGCGCCGCAGGTCCACCGGCGCCTCACCGGTCTTCGTCAGCCGGGCGTTCAGCTCATCGAGTGAGGCGGTGCTGGCCACCAGCACGCCGAAGCCGTCGGCGAACTGCGTCACCGACTCCCGGCCACCGGTCCACTTCAGGCTGCACACCCGCTTCACCTCGGGGTCGAAGCGGGCCAGCCGCAGGCGCTTCAGATCGGCGGGTGCGTCCGGCCCGAGAAAGTCGCTGAACCACTGCGCCGCCAGGTCGCCCATGTCCCAGGCCTCGACGGTGTCGTCCCAGACCCGCACGGTCAGCGGCGACTCGGCCGCGTCCAGCGCCAGGTGCAGGGCAAGCATGCCCGGCGCGCGCAGCACCAGCTGCCCCATGCGGAACGACGGCTGGATCAGCGCCATGCGCGGCAGCTCGCGCTGGGTCACGAATTCGCCCTCAACGTCCACCACCATCCAGCTGCGGTCCCATTCCAGCCCGGTGGGCGTGAGCACGGCCTGGTCCAGCGCCACGCCGGCGCAGGATTTGACGGGGTGGACCCAGAGCTGGTGGATGCGGGCCGAGACGTCGGCGGCGTTGAAATCAAAGGTCATGGCAAGCAGTGGGTGTGGGGACCCGCGGGCGCGGGCAGGGGAAATTGTGACCTGCTCCTAAAATCCCCCCATGGCGATCACCCCCACCTCCGCGGCCGGCACCCGGCGATTCGATGTCTGCATCCGGGGCGCCGGCGTGGTGGGGCAGACGCTGGCGCTGCTGCTGGCGCGCGAGCGCCTCCGGGTGGCGCTGGTCGGCACACCGCGTCCGGCCCACGCCGGCACCGACGTGCGCGCCTACGCGCTCAACGCCGCCGCCAAGGACCTGCTCACCTCGCTGCGCGCCTGGCCGGACGACGGCGATGCCGCCGACGCGATCCCCAGCGTGACCCCGGTGAACCGCATGGCCGTGTGGGGCGACGACGGCGGCGAGCTGAACTTCTCTGCCGCCGACCAGCGCAGCGAGGCCCTGTCGTGGATCGTGGACGTGCCGGCGCTGGAGCGCCGGCTGGCCGACGCGGTGCGCTTCCAGGGCTCGGTCGAATGCCTGACCGAACCCGTTCCGGCGGCGCTGACGGTGGTCTGCGAAGGCAAACGCAGCAGCACCCGCGCCGAGCTCGGCCTGGAATTCGAGGTCAAGCCCTACCCGCACAAAGCCATCGCGGCGCGCCTGCGCTGCGGCCAGCCCCACGGCGGTGTCGCGCGGCAGTGGTTTTCGCAGGGCGAGATCATGGCGCTGCTGCCGCTGGAAGGTGACACGGGGAACTCTGTGGCGCTGGTGTGGTCAGTCCCTGCTCAGCAGGCCGACACCTGGCTCGCGGCCGACGCTCAAACCCTGGCCGACGCGGTGCAAACCCGTTGCGGGCAGGCGCTGGGCGAGATGCAGCTGCAGGGGCCGGCGCAGGCCTGGCCCCTGGAACTGTCCCGCGCCCGCCGCTGGATCGTGCGCACGCCGCAAGGCGGCGTGGCGCTGGCCGGTGACGCGGCCCACGCCATGCACCCGCTGGCCGGGCAGGGCCTCAACGTCGGCCTGGCCGACGTGGCCGAGCTCGCGAAGGTGATCCACGAGCGCGAGTACTGGCGCGAACTGGGCGACCTGAAGCTGCTGCGGCGCTACGAGCGCGCGCGGCAGGCCGAGGTCGGCGCCATGGGCTGGCTGACCGACGGCCTGTTCGGCCTGTTCGGCCAGGCCGACACGCGCGTGCAGGCGCTGCGCAACTGGGGCATGAGCGGTGTGGACCGCCTGGGACCGCTGAAACACTGGCTGGCCCGCCAGGCCATGGGGCAGGCGGGCTGATCCGCCCGCTGGGCTTTTTTCAACTTTCGCGCCTCGGGCGTCAACATGAACCTCTTCAAAACCTCCCTGGTGGCACTGCTCACCACCCTGGCCCTCACTTTCACGGTGGGCGCTGCCGCGCAGGAAGCCACCA
Organism: Hydrogenophaga sp.; assembly: GCF_018780075.1. Classification (GTDB taxonomy): domain Bacteria; phylum Pseudomonadota; class Gammaproteobacteria; order Burkholderiales; family Burkholderiaceae_C; genus Hydrogenophaga. The sequence goes on along the minus strand of NZ_JADMKB010000117.1, from coordinate 23,781 downwards.
TCCGCAAGAACCTCACCGAGCGCCTGCCCAAGCTGCCGGCCATCGACGAGATCAGCAAGACGCCGATGGACGGCCTGTACGAGGTGCGCGTCAACCAGAGCGAAATCTTCTACACCGACGCCGCCGGCAACTTCCTGATCCAGGGCAACCTGATCGACACCAAGGCCCAGGAAGACCTGACGGAAAAACGGCTGGCCAAGCTGACCGAGATCGACTTCAAGGACCTGCCCATGAAGGACGCGTTCACCATCGTGCGTGGCAACGGCAAGCGCAAGCTGGCGGTGTTCGAAGACCCCAACTGCGGCTACTGCAAGCGCTTCGAGCGCGACCTCGCCAAGATCGACAACATCACGGTGCACGTGTTCCTCTACCCCATCCTGAGCCAGGACTCGGCCGACAAGTCGCGCAACATCTGGTGCGCCAAAGACAAGGGCAAGGCCTTCCTCGACTGGATGGTCAAGGACGTCACGCCGCCCGCCGCCACCTGCGACACGTCCGCCGTGGCCCGCAACTTCGAGTTCGGCAAGAAGTCCCGCATCACCGGCACCCCGACCCTGATCTTCGCCAACGGCACGCGCGTGCCGGGCGCGGTGGACGCCGCCCGCATCGAGAAGCTGCTGGCCGAAGCCAAGCCCTGAACCGCACCCGCCGCCCGATGACGACCGCCCTGCACGACCCCGACGACACCGCCCTGGCCACGACGCTGGGTCACGCCGGCCTGATTCCTTTTGCGCTGCTCGCCGCCCTGCTCTGGCTGGTGAAGGCCGATCTGTTGCCCTGGGTCGCGATGGCGTTGGCGGCCTACGCCGCGCTCATCGTCTCGTTCCTCGGCGGCATCCACTGGGGCATCGGCTGGATGGCGGGCCACGTCGCCGCGGCGCGCGGCGACACGCCGCACCACCGGCAGCGCAACCACTTCCTCTGGGGCTTCGTGCCCTCGCTGCTGGCCTGGCCCGGCCTGCTGATGCCGGCCTTCGCGGGCCTGGCCTGGCTGGGCTTCGTGCTCGTCATCTGTTACCTCGCCGACCGCACGCTCTACGCCCGCGCCGGCCTGCAGGCCTGGCTCACGCTGCGCTTCCGCCTGTCGGCCATCGCGGCGCTGTGCTGCTTCATCGGCGCGGGGGCACTGTGAGCACCGCCCCCCGCAAGACGGCACGCCGCCGCGCCACCCCCGCCGAGCCCGCGCTGCGCTACCGCGTCGAGGTGCTGAGCGTCCAGTCCCATCTGTTCGCGGTCACGCTGGAGATTGACCGCCCCGCCGCGAAACAGCGGGTGGCCCTGCCGGTGTGGATTCCGGGCAGCTACCTGGTGCGCGAGTTTTCGCAACACCTGCAGCGACTGAACGCGAGCCAAGGCGGCCAGCCGCTGCACGCACGGCAGCTGGACAAGCACCGCTGGGAGATTGAAACCCTTGGCGACACCGATGGCCCGCAGACGCTGACCGTGCGCTGCGAAATCTACGCCTTCGACGCCTCGGTGCGCACCGCCTTCCTCGACGGCACGCGCGGCTTTTTCAACGCCACCAGCCTGTGCCTGATGGTGCCTGGCCGGGACGAGGAGCCCTGCGCGCTCGACATCGCGCCCGGGCAGGCGCCCGCCGGCTGGCAGGTCGCCACCGGCCTGCGCGCCGAGCAGGTGGATGCACAGGGCTTTGGCCGCTACATCGCACCCCACTACGACGAGCTGGCCGACTGCCCGGTCGAAATGGGCACGTTCTGGCGTGGCGAGTTCGAGGCCTGCGGCGTGCCGCACCGCTTCGTGGTCAGCGGCGCGGGCGCCTGGTTCGACGGCCAGCGCCTGCTGGACGACACGCGCCGCATCTGCGAGGAACAGATCCGCTTCTGGCACGGCGACGGCCCCCCGCCGTTTGCCGACTACCTCTTCATGCTGCACGCCAGCGCCGACGGCTACGGCGGTCTGGAGCACCGCAACTCCACGGCCCTGATCGCGCAGCGCAGCGACCTGCCGAAGCTGACCGGCAGCCCGGACAAACCGCCCGCCCTGAAGGCCACCGACGGCTACACCACCCTGCTGGGCCTGATCAGCCACGAGTACTTCCACACCTGGAACGTCAAGCGCCTGCGGCCGGCCGAGTTCGCGCGCTACGACTACAACACCGAGAACCACACCGAGCTGCTCTGGTTCTTCGAGGGCTTCACCAGCTACTACGACGACCTGTTCCTGAAGCGCGCCGGCCTGATCGACGACACCTGCTACCTGCAGCTGGTGAGCAAGACCATCAACCAGGTGCAGCAGAGCCCCGGTCGCCTGGTGCAGAGCGCGGCGCAGGCCAGCTTCGACGCCTGGACCAAGTACTACCGCGTCGGCGAGAACACGCCCAACGCCACGGTGAGTTACTACACCAAGGGCGCGCTGATCGCGATGTGCTTCGACCTGACGCTGCGCACCGAGGGCCGGCATTCGCTCGACGACGTGATGCGCGCGCTCTGGCAACGCACCGGGGGTGGCCCCATGCGCGAAGCCGACGTGTCGATGGTGCTCAAGCGCCTGGGCGGCCGCAGCTTCGCGGCCGAGCTGGGCGACTGGGTGCACGGCACCGGCGCCCTGCCGCTGACCCGCCTGCTGGAGCAACAAGGCGCCAAGGTGCACCAGGAAAAAACCCCGCTGGCGCAGCGCCTGGGTCTGCGGGTGTCGGAGAACGGCGGCCTGGTGCTCAAGAACGTGTTGCGCGGTGGTGCGGCCGAAGCGGCCGGCATGGCCGCGGGTGACGAGTGGCTGGGCATCGAGTTCGCGCCCGCCCAGCGCGGCGGCGAGGTGGAGGCCTGGCGCGTGCGCCGTCTCGACGAGGTGGCGATGCTGCGCGGCCAGCGCACCCAGCTCACCGCCCTGGTCTCGCGCGACGGGCGCCTGCTGCGCTGCCCGCTGCAATGGCCTGGCGAGGAACAGGCCGTGCGCCTGTCGGTGGGTGATGCCCCGCGGCTGGCCCGTTGGCTGGCGAAGGCCGCTCCGGCGACGCCGTAGGCCCAGGACAAAGCCGCATGCGCTCCCACCGTTGTCGCGGTGCGTGAGCACCACCTCGACGCAGAAAGCGGTGCCGCCCCTCGGGGCCGGCGCGCAGCGCTGCGGGGGTGTTTCTGGTCAGTGGGTGGGCAGGCGCGGCACCACGTCCGCGTCGAAACGCTGCACCGTGGCGGCACTGCGGTGGTTTTTCAGGGCATCCCGGATGCGCGGCAGCTGGGTTCGCAGCTCGACCGCGGTCTTGCACGCTTCGACGCGGATGGCCAGCGCTTCGCCCGGCGGTCCCACCTGGTCGTTGATGAAGCGCACCACCAGACGGCGGGCATCGACAAATGAGAGGGGCGGCGACACCACGGGCGCCGGGGGGGCGGCCTCTGCCACCGGCACCGATCCCGCTGCGGGGACGGGCTGCGGCCCGCCCTGGGGCTGGGCTTCTTTGAGCGGCACGGTGTCGCGAAACGGGGCGAGCTGTTCGGGTGCAGCGATCCAGCCGTGGGCCAGCAGTTGCTCCAGCAGGTCGGCGCCACCCCCCAGGCCTGCGCAGAGCTGGTCCAGCTCTGCCCGGCTGCGCTGACCGTCCACCATGATGAGCACGGAACGCAACCGGGGACCGAGTTCCGGCACCCGTCGCGCCAACGCGTCCCGACCCTTGTCGGTTTTCACAAGCAAGGTATTTTTTTCCATGAGACCCCAAGCGTTCGCCTGCACTGTACCGGCAACGATTCCATCCGCACAGCGGGGTTTTACCTGTGGTCTTTAGCCCTACGGGCCGGAAGGGCAAGGCCGAACGACCCGCCCGCCCCACACCGCGATCAGCGAGGGCGCTGGTCCACCACCCGTTTGGCCTTGCCCTGGCTGCGCTCCACGCCGCCTTCGGGTTTGAGGTCGACCTCGACGCTGCTGCCCACGAACACCTTGACCTCGTGCCGCAGCAGCTCGGCGGCGGCGCGTGCTTCGATGCTGTCGGGCGAGAGGCCGGGCCGTGTTTCCACCACCACGGTCAGGTTGTCCATCGGGCCTTCGCGCGTGAGCACACACTGGTAGTGCGCGGTCAGCTCGGGGCGCTTGAGGATCAGCTCCTCGATCTGCGTCGGGAACACGTTGACGCCGCGCACGATCATCATGTCGTCGCTGCGGCCGGTGATCTTTTCCATGCGGCGCATGGTGCGCGCCGTGCCCGGCAGCAGGCGCGTGAGGTCGCGCGTGCGGTAGCGGATGATGGGCAGCGCCTCCTTGGTCAGGCTGGTGAACACCAGCTCGCCCATCTCGCCGTCGGCCACCGGTTCACCGGTCTCGGGGTGGATGATCTCGGGGTAGAAGTGGTCTTCCCAGATCGTCGGGCCGTCCTTGGTCTCGATGCACTCGCTGGCCACGCCGGGGCCCATCACCTCCGAGAGACCGTAAATGTCCACCGCGTCGATGTTCATGCGGGCTTCGATGGCCACGCGCATGTCGTTGGTCCAGGGTTCGGCGCCGAAGATGCCGATGCGCAGGCTGCTCTCGCGCGGGTCCAGGCCCAGGCGCTGGAACTCGTCGGCGATGGCCAGCATGTAGCTCGGCGTGACCATGATGATGTCGGGCCGGAAGTCCTGGATCAGCTGCACCTGGCGCTCGGTCTGACCGCCACCGAAGGGCACCACGGTCAGGCCCAGTTTTTCGGCGCCGTAGTGCGCGCCCAGGCCCCCGGTGAACAGGCCGTAGCCGTAACTCACGTGCACCAGGTCACCGGGGCGTGCGCCGCCGGCGCGGATGCTGCGCGCCACCACCGTGGCCCAGGTGTCGATGTCTTTCAGCGTGTAGCCCACCACCGTCGGTTTGCCCGTGGTGCCGCTGGACGCATGGATGCGCGCGCACTGCTCGCGCGGCACCGCGAACATGCCGAAGGGGTAGCTGTCGCGCAGGTCCTTCTTGGTGGTGAACGGGAACTTCGCCAGATCACTGAGAGACTTGCAGTCGTCCGGGTGCACGCCGGCCTCGTCGAACTTGGCCTTGTAGACGGAAGAGTTCGCGTAGGCGTGGCGCAGCGTGGCCTGCAGGCGCTTGAGCTGCAAGGCGCGCAGTTCGTCGGTGCTGGCTTTTTCGATGGGTTCTAGCGGCAAGGGGTTCATGCGCTCTCCTCTTCCGGAAAAACGGTGCCGGGGATCACGGCGCTCTTGCCGCGGAACATCGCGACCACCTCGGCCTTCTGGTTGCTGACCTTCATGTCGTAGATGCCGTACCGGCCTTGCAGCGTCTGCTCCACGCCTTCACAGGTGAGCACGTCGCCCGCATGCGCGGGCTTGAGGAATTCGATGCTGCAACCCGCCGCCACCGCGTTCTTGTTGTGGCTGTTGCAGGCGTAGGCGAAGGTGGTGTCGGCCAGGGTGAAGATGAAGCCGCCGTGGCAGATCTGGTGGCCATTCAGGTGCAGTGGCTTCACCGCCATGCGCAACACGGCATGGCCGGGCGCCACGCTCACGATCTGAATGCCCATGGTTTCGCGGGCCGCGATGTCGACCGCGAACATGACCTCGCCCACCCGGATGGCGCGTTCTTGTGGCGTCATCATGCCCCCTTGAACTGCGCCGGGCGCTTTTGGCGAAACGCCATCACACCCTCGATGTAGTCGTGTGTGGCACCCAGTGCGGACTGCGTGTCGCGCTCCACGTCGAGCTGCTGGTTCAGCGTTCGGGTGCCGGCGTCGCGCAACAGGGCGCGCGTGGCGACCAGCGCCTGGGTCGGCATGGTGGCCAGCTTCTCGGCCATGGCCAGGGCGGCGGCCAGCGGGTCGTCCTGCACGTCCCAGATCATTCCCCACTCTTTGGCCTGCGCCGCGGGCAGCTTGTCGCCGGTCATGGCCAGGGCCATGGCCCGCGCGAGGCCCAGCCGCTCGACCAGGAACCAGCTGCCGCCGGCATCCGGAATCAGCCCGATCTTGCTGAAGGCCTGGATGAAGCTCGCGCCCGGTGCGGCGATCGCGATGTCGCAGGTCATGGCCAGCGAGGCGCCGGCGCCCGCGGCCACGCCGTTCACCGCCGCGATCACCGGAAAACGCAGCGACTGGATGCGACGCGCGGTGGGGTTGAAGGCCTGATCGATCACCGGGCCGGGGTCGGCGCGCTTCACAAGATCCGGGCCCGGCTCGAAGTCGAATTCGGCGAGGTCGGCCCCGGCACAGAAGCCGCGGCCCGCGCCGGTGAGGACCATGGCACGGATCACCGGGTTGGCCTCGGCCCGGTCCAGCGCGGCCCACAGCTCGCGGTGCATCTGGCGCGTGAAGCTGTTGAGGGCGTCAGGGCGGTTCAGGGTGACCAAGGCAACGGCGCCGCGCTCGTCATAGAGCACGGTGCTGCCCGCAGCGAGAGCGTTCATGGGTGTCTGTCTCCTGGCGCCGTCGGTTCGCAGCGCGGGTGGTGGGATGAGACCGGCAATCTAACATTAACCGACTCATCGGTCGGTTAATGTTTTCCCTTGGGTGGCTTGGTATCGGACGGCCCGCTATAGTTGACGTTTACGTCAATCAACACACACCACCCGAGGAAACACCATGAGCGAAAACGCCACCCCCGAACTGATCACCGTGCGCACCGAAGGCCGTGTGGGCATCGTCACCCTGAACCGCCCCAAGCAACTCAATGCGCTGAACGATCAGCTCATGACCGAGCTGGGCGCCGCGCTCAAGGCCTTCGACCTGGACGACGGCATCGGTTGCATGATCGTCACCGGCAGCGAAAAGGCGTTCGCGGCCGGCGCGGACATCGGCGCCATGGCGACCTACACCTTCGCCGATGTCTACAAGGGCGACTACATCACCCGCAACTGGGAAACCATCCGCAGCGTGCGCAAGCCGGTGATCGCGGCCGTGAGCGGCTTCGCTCTGGGCGGCGGCTGCGAGCTGGCGATGATGTGCGACTTCATCATCGCGGCCGACAACGCCAAATTCGGCCAGCCCGAGATCAAGCTCGGCATCATCCCCGGCGCCGGTGGCACGCAGCGCCTGCCGCGCGCCGTGGGCAAATCCAAGGCCATGGACCTGGTGCTCACCGGCCGCATGATGGACGCCACCGAGGCCGAACGCGCCGGCCTGGTGAGCCGCGTGGTGCCGCTGGACAAGCTGATGGACGAGGCCCTGGGCGCCGCGCTCATGATCTGCGAGTTCTCGCAGCTCAGCGTGATGGCGGCCAAAGAATCGGTGAACCGCGCCTTCGAAGGCGGCCTGTCCGACGGCGTGATGTTCGAGCGCCGCATGTTCCACGCCCTGTTCGCCACCGAAGACCAGAAAGAAGGCATGGACGCCTTCGTGAACAAGCGCAAGGCGGTCTTCAAACACGCCTGAGCGGATGGCGTGGTTGAAAGTCGGTCGAAAATTTGGCTATAATGCTTGGCTTCGGCGATATAGCTCAGTTGGTTAGAGCGCAGCATTCATAATGCTGATGTCGGTGGTTCAAGTCCACCTATCGCCACCAGACACAAGCCCCTTGCAGCGCGAGCTGCAAGGGGCTTTTGCTTTGGGACCCCGCATGGGGGCGTGCATTTCTGCACGAATCCACGGCGGGCTGCGCGAACTGGGGCGCAAATGAGGCGTTTTTTCGGACTTCAGCCGCTAAAGACCCTGCCGATACTAGGGATGTGCTGGTCCTCGAATGCCGGCCCAGCCAGCCAGCCAGGCCCCCTCCGCAGTGCCCATTTCCGGCGCATGGAGACCCGGCCGGTGGTCGACCACCCTCCACAGGATCTCCCCATGGCCCCACTGAAAAAGCCCCTCCTCACCACCCTGCGGGTCAGTCTGCTGACCTGCGCCGTGATCGGCCTGAGCGCCTGCGCCGGCCTGACACCCGCACCACTGGCCGACAAAGACATCGACGCGGTCAACCACGCCGACCAGACCGCCATGCAGCAAGGCGTCGAACCCATCCTGTCGCCGCTGACGCTGGACGAGGCCATGGCCAGGGCCTTGAAATACAACCTGGACCGCCGCGCCAGGCTGCTGGAACAGACCCTGGCCATGCACCAGCTGGATGTGACCCGCTTCGACATGCTCCCGGTGCTGGCGGCGCGGCTGAATGCGACGTCGCGCAACAACGACCACATCAGCCGGAGCCTGGACCCGGAAACGGGCGAGGTCTCCAGCACCGGCTTCATCTCGCAGGACCGTTCGCACCAGCTCAGTGACCTGGGCGTGACCTTCAACCTGCTGGACTTCGGCATGGGCTACTACAACACCCGCCAGCAGGCCAGCCGGATCCACATCGCGACCGAGAAGCGCCGCCGGGCCATGCACCTGCTGACGCAGGATGTGCGCACCGCCTACTGGCGCGCCGCCAGCGCCCAGAAACTGCGCGACGAGGTGACCAACACCATCCGGGTGGCGGAAGAGGCCCTGGTGGACTCGCGCAAGGTCGAACAGGAGCGCACCCGCAACCCGATCGACGCGCTGCGTTACCAGCGTCAGCTGCTGGAGAACCTGCGGCTGCTGGAGTCGATCAACCAGGAACTGCTGTCGGCCCAGGTCGATCTGGCGTCGCTGATCAACGCGCCGCTGAACCGCCCGATCCCGATCGCCGAATCGGCCCTGGAGGACACCGCCTCCCGTCTGACCTCGATCCCGATCGAGCAGCTCGAAGAGATGGCGCTGCGCCACAACGCCGACCTGCGCGAACAACACTACAACGCCCGCGTGGCGCAGGAAGAAACCCGCAAGGCCCTGCTGCGCATGTTCCCCAACCTGAGCTTCAGTTACGGCCTCAACTACGACTCCGACAAGTACCTGATCAACAACAACTGGCGCGAGGCCGGCCTGCAGCTGTCGTTCAACTTCATGAACCTGCTGACCGGCCCGATGCAGGCCAGGCTGGCCGAGGCCGGTGTCAAGCTGGCCGACCAGCGGCGCATGGCGACCCAGATGGCGGTGCTGACGCAGGTGCACCTGGTGCGGCTGCAGCTGCTCAATGCGCGCAGCCAGTTCCAGCGCGCCGAGGAGGTGTTCTCGACCGACAAGCGCATCAGCGAACTGATGCGCACCCGGGAAAGCGTGCAGGCCTCCAGCAAGCTCGAACGCGTCAGCAACGACACCGCCGCCATCCTGAGCCTGCTGCGCCGCTACCAGGCGCTGGCCCAGGTGCAGGCAGCCGAGAGCCGTCTGGTGGCCCAGCTCGGCATGGAACCGCGCATCGGCAGCACCGACGACCTCAGCCTCCAGGACCTGACCCAACAGGTCAAGGGCCAGTCCGGCTTTGACGCGCTGTGGCTGGACCTGAGCAAGGAGCTCACGGCGCCGGCCAAAGGAGCACCGCAATGAACCCGCGACTGCAAAGGCACGTGGCCGGCCTCGCGACGCTGCTGGCACTCTCGGGTGCCGCCCTGGCCCAGACGGCGGCCCCCGCGCCGCGCCCGGTCGCCGAGACCAAAGCGACGCGGCCCGCCGGTGAACGCGAGATCCGCGCCCAGCTGATGCCGCGCCGCTACACCACCATCGCGGCGGAGATCGGCGCCAAGATCAACCGGTTGCCGGTCGGAGAAGGCAGTGCCTTCAAGGCCGGCCAGTTGCTGGTGAGCTTCGACTGCACGCTGCAGCAGGCCCAGCTGGCCAAGGCCCGGGCCGAGCTGGACGGCGCAGAACAGTCGCTCAAGACCAACGAACGCCTGTTCGAACTCAACGCCGGGGGCCAGCTGGAGGTCGAGCTGTCGCGCTCGGCCCGCGGCAAGGCCCGCGCCGAGCTTGGCGCCAACCAGGCGGTGCTGGGCAAATGCGGCGTGGCCGCGCCGTTCAGCGGCCGGATCGCGGAGCAGAAGGTGCGCGAGCAACAGTACGTGCAACCCGGCCAGGCGCTGCTGGACATCATCGACGACAGCGTGCTGGAACTCGAATTCCTGGTGCCCTCGCGCTGGCTGGCCTGGCTCAAGCCGGGCGGGCGGCTGCAGGTCCGGATCGACGAGACCCAGAAGACCTATCCCGCACGCTTCATCCGCATCGGCGCGCGCGTCGACCCCGTCAGTCAGTCCGTCAAGGTGGCGGCCGCCATCGACGGGCGTTTCCCCGAGCTCATTGCCGGCATGAGCGGACTTGTCGTCATCCCAGAAGAAAACCACTGAGACCACCATGGACAACACCCCGGCAAACAGCCCCCGCGCCGCGCTGACCTCTGTCGCACAGGCCTCCCGCCTGGTGCATCGCCGCGCGTCGCCGATGATGCTCGAACAGCGGATCATGTTCGACGGCGCCGCCGTGGTGGAAGCCACGACCGTGCTCGAACCGGTGGTGCAGGAGCCAACGCCGGTGACCGAGGCCCCGGCGGTGCAGGACGCACCACTGGTGCAGGAAGCGCCGCAGGCTGAGGTGACCACCACCACTGAGGCAGCGTCGACCCCGGTTGAAACGGCGGACGCCACCGCCTCGCCGGAGCCGGCGCTGTCCGGTGCCGAGACCCCGGTCGCCGACCCGGGCGCCGTCGAGCCACCGCCAGAAGCGGCTTCGCTGTTCACGCCGCCGGCCACCGAGGACGAGGCTGCCACACAGGCCAGCACCCTGCCGCAGGCGCTGGACCAGGCCCAGCAGATCGTCCAGAGCTGGGCCGCCAGCGCCGGTGCCAGCACCGATGTGGCCGACATCTTCGCGCCAGCGCCGGGCGCCGACGGGTCGACCGACAGCCGCACGGACCAGCTGCTGCAGCAGATCCAGGACGGCACCGCCACGGTCACCGTGGAGCTTCGCGACCACGATGAACTGCTGGGGGCCCAGGGCGCCTTCGCGGCCACCGGTCCTGCGGGCACGCCGGTGATCTACCTCAACCGGGACTGGGTCGGGAGCGAAAGCACCACCGGCGGCGACGTGGCGGCCGTGTTGCTCGAAGAGTACGGCCACTATATGGACCACCTGCTCAACGGCGATGGCGATGCGAGCGGTGACGAAGGCGAGGCCTTCGCCGACCGGCTGCTGGGCCGGGACCTGAGCGCCAGCGACCAGGATCGGATCGCGACCGAGGACGACCACGTGGTGGTCATGCTCGACGGCCAGCCGGTGACGCTGGAGCTGGCGTCGCTGCTGTTCTCGAACATGGCGTATTTCGCCCAGGACGCGGCCAACCTGGGCGCCGCCACCGCCGATCTGGAAGGCAACTACCTGCAGCTGATGGGCCTGGTCGGTGCGGACCTGGAGGCGGTCAAATACCTCTACACCTCCGACCCGGCGTCCGACCCGATCTTCTCGGGCAACAACGTGGTCGGCACGCTCTACGCCATCAACGCCAGCAACCAGGTGGTGACCAGCTTCCGGGGCGAGATCAGCCGCCTGGTCAAGACCGGCTCGCGGGTCGAGGGCCTGCAGTTCTACCAGTACGACGACGGCGAGACGGCCGCCGACGGCACCCCGCACACCACCATCGTGATCGACCTGGGCGTCACCGGCGCCACCACCGTGTTCGCCACCGACTCCGTGGTGCGCACCAGCAGCGACCCGGTGGACGACGCGCTCAATGCCCTGCTCGGCGGCACACAGACCGCGACCGACGCCAGCAACGACACCGACACCGCACTCGAAAGCGGCGGCGTCAACAACACCACGGTCCCGGTCGACGCACAGGCGACCGGCAACCTGCTGGACAACGACAGCGGCGGCACCGCCAGCTACTCGGCCAGTGGCGGAACCCTGGACACCAGCGGCGCCGGCGACCTGCGCGTGACCCAGGTCAGCAGTGCGCTCAGCGGCCAGTCGGACCAACCGGCCGCCGGCTCGACCACCAGCACCAGCTACGACGCCGGCAGCAACGACTACGCCACCGTGACCGGCCGCTACGGCAGCCTGATCGTCGGCGCCGACGGTCAGTACGTCTACACCGTCAACAACGACCACCCGGACGTGGAGGCGCTGCGCACCAGCGGCGACACGCTGACCGAGACCTTCAGCTACGAAGTGGTCAGCTCCAGCGGCGGCGTCGACATCGCCAGCCTGAGCATCACGATCATCGGCCACAACGACAACCCGGACGCCGCCGACGACACCGACTACGCAAAGGAATCCCTGCTGACCGATGGCAACCAGTACACCGGCGTCGACACCGTCGGCATGCAGGCGACGGGCAACGTGCTGACCAACGACAGCGACGTCGACCAGTACGGCGAAACCCACATCATCACCGGCCTGGGGGCCACGGCAGAAGGCAACAGCCCCTCCGACTCCATCCTTCAGCTGTCGGCGGTCTCACCCTCCATCACTGCCGGCGACTACGTCTTCCTGGACAACGGCGGCAGCCGGGGCACGGTGCTGCTGGACGAGAACAACGTCCCCATCACCGTGGTGTCCAACGGCACCAGCGTGCAGCTCTCGGGCCAGATCTCCAACGTCACGCTCACCGGCACTGAAACCCTGGGTTTCAGCGGCAGCCTGACCACGGGCAACTACAAGACTGCAACCATCACCGGCATCTCCGCCGTCCCGACCGACATCGTGGACATCAGCGGCACCACCGCCACCAGCGGCACCATCGCCATCGGCATGACCGTCAGCGGTACCGGCCTGTCGGCGGGCACCACGGTGACGGACATCACCTATGCCGCCGATGGCAGCGTCACCCAGATCCGCCTGAGCCAGACCGCGGTGATCGCCAACAGCTCGCTGACCTTTTCGGCAGCCATCGGCACCACCCTCACCGGGCGCTACGGCACGCTGACCCTGTCCGCCAACGGCGACTACATCTACACGCCGACCGACCCCGACGGCCTGCTGACCAACGGCGCCGACGGCGTCGACACCTTCAGCTACACGATGCAGGATGCCGCGGGCGCGCAAAGCCAGGCCACCCTGACCATCCTGGTCTCCGGCTCCGGCGATCTCGACCCCACGGTCTCCGGCTCCAGCGCCAGCGCCACCGAGCACGGGGGCACCACGAACCAGGAGCAGGTGCCCGACGCCCAGGGCACCCTGGACCTGGGCACCCTGCCCACGGCCAACACCAGCGGCAGCAACCTCGTCTCGCAACTCATTTCCCCCGCCGACGGCAGCAATGTCGTGCTGACCTCGGCCCCTGACGTGAACTACGACGGGGTCAGCTACAGCGCGGTGGTGGCGGGTCAGTATGGCCAGCTCTACGTCAACGCCGACGGCAGCTACCGCTATGTGCTCGACAACACCCGAGCCGATGTGGAAGCCCTCAAGGATGGCGAGACGCTCACCGAGGTGTTCGGCTACGCGGTGACCAACACGGCCACCACCGGCATCGACTGGGCCGACCTGACCCTCACCATCCAGGGCAACCAGGACGCACCGGACGCCACCGACGACAGGGCCCAGGCCATGGTGGGCCAGGACGCCGTGGGCCAGGTGCTGACCAACGACACCGACGTCGACGCCAACGACACCAGGTCGGTCGTGGAAGCCGGCACCAGCCTGGCCACGCTGACGGCCCTGTCGTCCGGCAGCGCGACCGTGGAAGGTCTGTACGGCACGCTGACCATCCATGCCGATGGCAGCTTCACCTACACGGTCGACCCCAGCAACGCCACCGTCATCGCGCTGGACGCGGGCGAACGCCTGACTGAGCAATTCCACTACCGCGTCAGCGACGGGGGGGACCTGTCCGACACGGCACAGATCTCGGTCGAAGTCATCGGCAGCAACGAGGCACCGGTCAACGACCTGCCCACCGGATTGGCCACCGACCACAACACGCCATTGGCCATCAGCACAACCGACGTCACCGACGTCGACGGCAACCTCTCGCGCGTCGTGCTGACCGCCACCAATGGCTCGGTCGACCTGACGTCCTACAGCGGTCCGGCCACGGTCTCCACGGTGGACGGCGCCTTGAGCATCGAAGGCACGCAGGAACAGATCCGCGCGGCCCTGGACGCCCTGCGCTTCACCCCGGAGAGCGACTTCACCGGCACGGCGTCGATCACCATCACCGCCTACGACAACCAGAATGCCCTGGACAGCGACAGCTTTGACATCACGGTCCGGCCATTGCCCGAAGTCACCGGCGACACCTTCAACGAAGCCTCGCCCCGCGCCGTCTTCACCGTCACCGTGGGTGCCGGCCAGGAGCTGGTGCTCGACGTGCTCGACGTGGCCGCCAGCGGCAACAACGCCACCGGCACCGACGCCGGATCGGAGATCACCGATCGGGCGATCTGGACCTCGATCGACGGCGGAGCCGCCTGGCAGTCCTACACCCCGGGCACCACCCTCACCGCCACCGGCACCACCGTGCTGGTGGCCGTGGACATCACGAGCGAGCGCGACACGCCCTACGAGGGCCTGGAGCAGCTGCAGCTGGTGGTCAACGAAGGCAGCGTGACCGCGGCCACCGGCCACGCCGGCATCATCGACAACGGCACCGGCCTGATCACCGGTGCCATCGACGCCAGCACCACCAACGACGCCGGCGCCAACGACCCCGCGGTCGCGCGCGACGACGACCGCGTCTTCACCGACACCGACAGCGACGGCGTGGCCGACAGCACCGACATCGACGACGACAACGACGGCATCCTGGACGACGTGGAGAACCCGACCGGTTTCTTCTGGGCCACCTACCCCAGCGGATCCATCACCGGCAACACCGCCACCGGCACCATGGCTGGCGTCGATTTCACCTACACGCTGACCACGATCGATGAGGTGCCGCTGAACATCGTGACCACCGGCAGCATGTTCAACCACGGGGCCTTCCCGACCGAATACGAGGTCCCCAACGGCAATCCGACCATCCGCAACGATGTGGCGTCGGTCAACACGCTGACGTTCGAATCGACCATCTCCAACCCGGTGCTGGCCTTTTCGTCGATCGGCAATCCCAGCACGCCGGTGTCGATCCAGTTCGACCAGCCGGTGGAAATCCTCTGGTCGCAGGACGTGACCGTCAACAGCAGCACGAGCGTCACCGGCTATGAAGGCTTCCTGATCGTCCGCATCAACGGCGAGCTCGACAACTTCTCCTTCAGCTACCTCTCCAACGAGACCTACGTCAACTTCGCCTTTGGCGCCAACACCCGCGGCGTGGACAGCGACGGCGACGGTGTGGTGAACCACCTGGACATCGACTCGGACAACGACGGCATCACCGACAACGTCGAGGCCCAGACCACGGCCGGGTACATCGCGCCCTCGGGCACCGGTGCGGCCATGACCGACGCCGACCAGGACGGCCTGGACGACCACTACGACCAGGACACCGCCTCCAGCGGCACGCTCGCCTCGGCCGGCCTGACCCCCGTCAACACCGACGGCGACGCCCTGGTCGATTACCTGGACAGCGACAGCGACAACGACGGCATGCTCGACATCGCCGAGCGCCACGACGGCCAGGCCACCGCGGCCTCCAGCAGCGCCGACGACGACGGCGACGGCCTGCTCAACGACTTCGAGGGCAGCAACCCGATCGATGGCTTCGACGTCAACGACGAAAACCTCGACGCCAACGGCGATTTCCTGCTGGCGCGTTACACCACCGTCGACGCCGACGGCGGCAACGCCACGCCGCTGAGCGCCGACCTGCTGTTCCGCACCGATGTGCCGCTGCAGGTCGACAGCATCACGGTCAACGAGGCCTCGTCGCACGCGGTCTTCACCGTCACCGGCGCGCCCGGCCAGCTCATGACCCTGAGCCTGGCCAACACCGCCGTCGGCACCGACACCGACGCCACGCTGGGCACCGACACCGGCAACGCCGGCACCGACGTGGCGCTGCAGGTCTTCGACGGCGAGAACTGGATCGACTACGCCCCGGGCGACCAGGTCGCGGTGCCCCTGGGTGGAACCACCCTGCTGGTGCGCACCCGCATCACCAACGACAGCACCGCCGAAGGCGCCGAAACCTTCACGCTGCGGGTCACCGACACCAGCGCCGCGCTGGTCGTCGGCACCGCCACCATCAAGGACGATGGCACCGGCGACTACTGGATCGGCGACGCCACCGCGGCGGCCACCACCGAAGCGCTGGCCGCAGCCGGCATCACACTCGACGACGACCGCGCCCTGACGGTCTCCAGCTTCGAGGTCAACGAAGCTTCACCGTATGCCATCTTCACGGTCCGTGGCGCCGCCGAACAGCTGATCAGTCTGGCCTTGGCCAGCGCCGCCATCGATCCTGCCGAGGCCGAAGACCACGGACCGGGTCTGCAGTACTGGGCGGGCGGTGCCTGGGTGGACTATGAAGCCGGTACCGCGGTGGCCATCGATGTGAACGGCGAGCTGCTGGTGCGCACCACCATCGTCAACGAACTGCCCTACGAGCACCGTGACACCTTCACGCTGCTGGCCACCAACGGGGGCGGCACCACCGCATCGGGTTTTGCCACCATCAAGGACGACGGCACGGGGGTGATCTTCACCGACGAGCCGGACACCAGCCGCACGGCCTATGTGAGCATGGCCACCCCCACCGTGACCGCCAGCAACCTGCTGGAAGTGCCGACGGCCACGGTGTTCCCCATCAGCCTGACGGGCGGAGCGAGCCTGCCCGCCGGGGGCGTGACCCTGTCCGTGCTGGCGGGCGATCTCGCGCTGGCCAACCAGTGGCAGATCTACCAGCCGCCCACCAGCACCATGGAGGTCACGCTGTATGGCGAGACCGTGTCCATGCCGACGGCCTACCTGGACCTGATCGGCAGCATTCCACGCACCGTCGAGATCAACTACGGCGTTTCCGCCGAAGACCTGTCGAACGGCAACTACACCTACCGCTACGTGCTGGGTGTGGCCGGACTTGAAGGCAACCCCACTGAATACTCGACCATCACGTCCAGCACCACCCTCACCGTGCTGGACAACGCCGACGTGTTCAACACCGGCCGCTACTCCCTGCTGGATGGCCTTCCTTCCTCCACGGAAG
Source organism: Hydrogenophaga sp. (assembly GCF_018780075.1). Lineage (GTDB taxonomy): Bacteria > Pseudomonadota > Gammaproteobacteria > Burkholderiales > Burkholderiaceae_C > Hydrogenophaga. Next base: position 6,997 of record NZ_JADMKB010000117.1, on the reverse strand, counting down.
GGCTGACCGGCACCGTCATCAGCACCCAGTCCGGCGGAACCAACGGCTACACCTTCTACGGCATCCCGGCCGATGCCGCGGCGTTCACCCTGAGCTACACCGGCAATGACCCGCATGGCCTGATCTTTGGCATCGTGGCCCTGCCCACCGGCGTGGGCATCGATGACACCGCCATCAAGGACGACGACCGGCCGCTGACGGTCTCCAGCCCGACCGTCAACGAGGGCTCTGCCTACACCGTGTTCACGGTCTCTGGCGCCGCCAACCAGCTCGCCAGACTGGCCCTGGACGTGGGCAGCACGGACCCCGCCACCCCCGACGGCGGCGACCACGGCTCGGCCGCCGATGGGTCGGACCTGCAGTACTGGGACGGCGATTCCTGGGAAACCTACACCGCCGACAACTATGTGGCGCTGGACGCCAGCGGCGAGCTGCGGGTGCGCACCGCCATCGTCAACGACACTGAGTCGGACAACGGCGAGACCTTCCAGCTCAACGCCACCAACACCGGCGGCTCCACCGGCAGCGGCACGGCGACCATCCGGGACGACGGCACGGGCGAGCTCTGGATCGGCGACGCCACCGCGCCGGCCACCAGCAACGAGCTGACCGACGCAGGCATCAACCTGAACGACGACCGCACGCTGAGCGTGAGCGACCTGAGCGTCAACGAAGGCTCGCCCTACGCGGTCTTCACCGTCAGCGGCGCCGCCGGCCAGCTCACCAGCCTCGCCCTGGCCGATGGTTCCACCGACGGCACCACCGGCATCACCGGTCTGGAGATCTACGATGCCGGCGCCAACGACGGTGCCGGTGCCTGGGTCGCGTACACCGGCGGCCACGTCGCCCTGGACAGCTCCGGCACGCTGCGGGTGCGCACCGCGCTCTCGCCCGAGCAGGAAACGGCACTCGACAGCGGCGAGACCTTCACCCTCACCGCCACCAACACCGGTGGCTCCGACAGTGTGGGCACCGCCACCGTCCAGGACGACGGCAGCGGCGACCACTGGATCGGTGACGCCACCGACCCGGCCACCAGCGAGGCACTGACCGAGGCAGGCATCGAACTCGACGACGACCGCGCCCTCACCGTCAGCGACCTGAGCGTCAACGAAGGCTCGCCCTACGCGGTCTTCACCGTCAGCGGCGCCGCCGGCCAGCTCACCAGCCTCGCCCTGGCCGATGGTTCCACCGACGGCACCACCGGCATCACCGGTCTGGAGATCTACGATGCCGGCGCCAACGACGGTGCCGGTGCCTGGGTCGCGTACACCGGCGGCCACGTCGCCCTGGACAGCTCCGGCACGCTGCGGGTGCGCACCGCGCTCTCGCCCGAGCAGGAAACGGCACTCGACAGCGGCGAGACCTTCACCCTCACCGCCAGCAACACCGGCGGCAGCGACGCTGAGGGCACCGCCACCGTCCGGGACGATGGCAGCGGCGCACGCTGGATCGGTGACGCCACCGAGCCCGCCACCAGCGAGGCACTGGCCGCAGCAGGCATCGAACTCGACGACGACCGCGTGCTGGAAATCAACACCGTCACCGTCAACGAGGGCTCGCCCTATGCGGTCTTCACCGTCAGCGGTGGCAGCCAGCAGCGGCTGACACTGAGCCTGGCGGGTCAGAACAGCGACGGTGGTGACCTCGCCACCCTGCAGTTCTTTGACGGCAGCCACTGGATCGACCACGTCGCTGGCGACGCCATCAGCCTGGACGGCAGCGGCCAGCTCCAGGTGCGCGTGGCCATCGGCCCCGAACAGGAAGCCGCCCTGGACGGCCCCGAGACCTTCCGCCTGGTGGCCACCAACACCGGTGGCACCGCCAGCGCCGAGGACGACGGTGTCGGCACCATCAAGGACGACGGCACCGGCGAGCGCTGGATCGGTGACACCACCGAACCGGCGACCAGCGAACAACTGGCGGCAGCGGGCCTCGAACTGAAGGACGACCGCGCGCTCAGCGTCAGCGGCCTGGACGATGTCTCCGAAGGGTCCAACGCCGTCTTCACCGTCAATCTCACCGACGGCAACACCCGCGACACCGAGATCAGCCTGACCCTCTCCAACGGCTCGGCCGCTGGCGACGCCGAGGCCACCGACTACACGGGTGCCCTGGGCAACGGTCAGGTCTACTATTTCGACGGCACCGGCACCAGGATCGAACTGAACGTCTCCGGCGGCAAGATCATCCTGCCCGCCGGCGTGACCCGCTTCCATGTCAGCGTGCCGACAACCAACGACACGGCGCTGGAAGGCCGCGAGTCCTTCTCACTGAGCGCGTCCATCACCGGCGGCAACCGCGCCGGCGACAGCTCGACCATCGTCGACGACGGATCGGGCAAGACCTACGACGAGCGCGGTGAAAACCCGACCGGCCCGGGCAACGACGACACCCCGGTGCCGCTGCCGCCCGCACCAGCACCAGCACCAGCACCAGCACCGGCGCCAGCACCAGCACCAGAACCTGCCCCGGTACCGGCAGCCTACGTGGCGCCGCCCGCGCCCGCGCCCGCGCCGCAGCCGGAACCCACGCCCGTGGCCGTCGCCATCGAACCGGCGCCGCTGCAGGAACCGCTGCGCTTCGACTCCACCACCTTCGTGGCCCAGCCTTTCAACCAGCAACCCATGCTCTCGGCCGAGATCGCGGCGCTGTTCCAGCGCAGCGTCGGCGACGCCGAAGCGCCGCGCAGCCTGACGCAGGCCACGGGCTTCCAGGTGGTGGTGAACGAACGCCAGGGCAACGCGCTGGAGCTCAGCCGCGCCATCGACAAGCAGTTCGTCGAAACCGGTGCGCAAGCCAGCATCTCGCTGCCCTACGACACCTTCACCCACAGCGACCCGAACGCGACCATCACCCTCTCGGCCAAGCTGGAGGACGGGCGCGATCTGCCGGCCTGGGTGAGCTTCGATCCACGCACCGGCAGCTTCAAGGTCGCACCGCCGCCGGGCCATGTCGGAGACCTCGAGATCGAGGTCAGCGCGCGCGACGACAAGGGCAACGAAGTCAAGACCAAGTTCAAGCTGACCATCGGCGCCAGGGCCACCCCGGCGGGCCGGGTCGGCCTGTCGGACCAGCTGCGCCACGCCAGCGGACGTGACCATGTCTGGAGGGACGCGGTCCGGGCCGCCCCGGCGGCGGAGGTTCGCAATCCGGCCCGGTCGGTGCCGGTCTGAAGCGGGGCCCAGCGATGTCCGCCTCTCCACATCCGGCCGTGCGCACCGTACACACCCTGGCGGTGCTGCTGGACCTGTCCCGCCGCGCGCGCGCAGCGGCGACGGTGCGCGAGCTGAGCTTCCTGGCCGTCAACGACGCCTGCCAGTTGGCACCGTTCCGCCAGGGCGCCTGCTGGAGCGACGATGTCGGCGTGGACGCCCTGTCCGGGGTGTTGCAGCCCGAGGCCAATGCGCCCTACGTGCAGTGGCTCGACGCCGTCGCGCGCCATCTGACTTCAGCGCCCGCCACAGAGACGGCCGGGCTGCGCACCTTCGACCGCGAGGCCCTTCCGGCCGCGCTGGCCGAGGAGTGGCAAGCCTGGTGGCCGGCCCACGCGCTGTGGGTCGCCGACCCGCCCGGTGCCGCCGCCGAACAGCCCCAGCCGGCGCCCCCGGCCTGGCTGCTGGCCAAGGACGGCCCCTGGACCGAGGAAGAACTGCGGCTGCTGCAGGAATGGCGCGGCGTCTGGTGTCACGCCTGGCGTTCGCTGCAACCGGCCCGCCCGCGCGGCGTGCGCGCCGGCTGGAACCGGCTGCGCGCCCACCTCGCGCCGCGCACCGACCGCCCCTGGTGGCGGCAGCACCGGATCGCCTGGAGCGCTGCGGTGCTGGCGCTGCTGTGTCTGCCGGTGCGCATGAGCGTGATGGCGCCGGCCGAGCTGGTGCCGGCCCACCCGGCCGTGGTGCGCGCGCCGCTGGACGGCGTGATCGCAGCCTTCCACGTGCAGCCCAACGCCACGGTGCGGACCGGTCAACCGCTGTTTGATTTCGACGAAGCACTGATCCAGGGCCGCGCCGCCGTGGCCCGGCAGGCGCTGCTGACGGCAGAGACCGAATACCGCCAGGTGGCCCAGCAGGCCCTGTCGGACCCGAAATCCAAGGCCCAGCTGGCGCTGCTGGCGGGCAAGATCGAAGAGAAGCGGGCCGAGGTCGACTACCTGCAGGAGCAGGGCAGCCGCGCCCGGGTGCTCGCGCCCCGGGACGGGGTGGTGATCTTCGACGACCCCTCGGAATGGATCGGCCGGCCGGTCGGCACCGGTGAACGCATCCTGCGCATCGCCGCCCCCGAGGACCGCGAGATCGAGGTCTGGGTGCCGATCGCCGACGCCATCGCGCTGCCCGACGGCGCCGCCGTCAAGCTCTACCTGAACGCCAGCCCGCTGGCGCCGGTGAGCGGCGAGCTGCGCTACATGGCCCACGAGGCGGTGGCCCGCCCCGACGGCGGCCACGCCTACCGCCTGCGGGCCAGCCTGAGCGCCGACACCGATCACCGGGTCGGCCTCAAGGGCACGGCGCGGGTGCAGGGCGACTGGACCGTGCTGATCTACTGGGTGCTGCGCCGCCCGCTGGCGAGCCTGCGCAACAGCCTCGGCCTATGAGCGCCAACACCTGGCCCCTGCTGCGCGAAGACCTGGCCCTGCTGCCCGGCCCCAGCCTGTCCGACGGGCAGCCCAGCTGGACCCTGCACGACCCCGCGCGCAACCTGTTTTTCCGCATCGACTGGCCCAGCTTCGAGCTGCTCAGCCGCTGGGGCCTGGGCGACCGCGAGGCGATCGCCCGCGACATCGGCGCCCACACCACGCTGAGCCTGCAGGCCGAGGACGTCGACGCGCTGGCCACGTTCCTCGAACGCAACCAGCTGCTGCGCCCGCCCCCGGGCGACAGCGCCCGCCAGATGGCCGAGCGCTGGACCACGCAGCGCGGCAGCGCCCTCACCTGGCTGATCCACCACTACCTGTTCTTCCGCATCCCGCTGGTGCGGCCCGACGCCTGGCTCACGCGCTGGCTGCCGCTGGCGCGGCGGCTGGCCTCGCCGACCTTCCTCTGGCTGACCCTGGCGGCCCTGCTGCTGGGGCTGACGCAGGTGCTGCGCCACTGGGACGGTTTCGCCACCAGTCTGGTCGACACCTTCAACCTGGAGGGTCTGGCCGCCTACGGCGTGGCGCTGTTCCTGGTCAAGTCGCTGCACGAACTCGGCCACGCCTTCGCCGCGAAGCGCCATGGCTGCCGCGTGCCAACCATGGGGCTGGCGTTTCTGGTGATGTGGCCGGTGGCCTACACCGACACCAACGACGCCTGGAAACTGACCAACCACCGCCACCGCATGGGCGTGGCCATGGCCGGCATCGCCACCGAGCTGGTGATCGCCGCCTGGGCCACGCTGGCCTGGGCGCTGCTGCCCGACGGCGGCCTGCGTTCGGCCGCGTTCGTGCTCTGCACCACCTCCTGGGTGGCGACGCTGGCGATCAACGCCAGCCCCTTCATGCGCTTCGACGGCTATTTCATCCTGTCGGACGCGCTGGACATGCCCAACCTGCACGAGCGCAGCTTCGCGCTGGCGCGCTGGCAACTGCGCGAGTGGTTGTTCCGGCTCGGCGAAGCGCCGCCGGAGCATGTCGCCCCGGCGCGCCGCCGCGCCATGGTGGCCTTCGCCGTCCTGACCTGGCTGTACCGGCTGGCGCTCTTCATCGGCATCGCGCTGATGGTCTACCACGTCTTTTTCAAGGCCCTGGGCCTGATCCTGTTCGTGATCGAGATCTCCTGGTTCATCCTCAAACCGCTGCAGTCCGAGTGGCGGGCCTGGCGCGGGCGCTGGCCGGCGATCCGCGCCAGCGCCCGGGCCCGCCGCTCGCTCTGGCTGCTGGGCGCCCTGCTGGCGCTGGCCTTCGTGCCCTGGCCGTCGACCGTCACCGCCAGCGCGCTGCTGCGACCGGTTGACATCTGGCCGGTGCACGCGCCCAGCGGCGCCTACCTGCAGACCCTGGCCGTGACCCATGGTGCCCGCGTCCAACAAGGCCAGCCGCTGCTGAGCCTGCAGTCGCCCGAGCTGGCCTCGCGCGTGAGCGCGGCGCAGACCAAGCTTGAGCGGCTGCGGCACCAGGATGGCGCCGCCGCCTTCGGTCAGGAGTCGCGCCAGCAATGGCTGTCGATCCACGAAGGCCTGGTCACGGCCGAGGCCGAGCTCGATGCATTGATGACCGAAGCGGCACAGCTGCAACCCGTGGCGCCCTGGGACGGCTCGGTGATCGACCTGGAACCGGACCTGGCGCCGGGCCAGTGGGTGGGCAAGAACGAAGCCCTGCTGGTGCTGGTCAAGGACCGCTCCGACTGGCTGGTCGAGACCTGGCTTGACGAGGACAGCATCGCCCACATCGAGGTCGGCGCGCGTGCGCGTTTTCAGCGCGACTCGGCCACCGGCGAGGTGCTGCGGCTGCGGGTCCAGGCCATCGACCGCGACGCCTCGCGCGTGCTGCCGCGCCCCGAGCTGGCGGCGGCGCAGGGCGGCCATGTGCTGGTCCGGTCCGCCGGCGACCGGCTGGTGCCCGAACAGGCGATCTACCGGGTGCAGCTCAGGCTCGATGGCGATGAGCCCATGCCGGCCGACCAGGCGCGACGCTGGCGCGGCCGCATCGGCATCGACGCCCACGGCCAGGCCCCCGCCGGCCGCTACCTGCGCCAGCTGCTGACGGTGCTGGTGCGCGAGACCGGCTTCTGAAGTGAAACACCCCCGCCGCGCTTCGCGCGCCCCTCTCAAGGGGGCGGCACTGGCCGTCCGTCCTGAGCTTGTCGAAGGGCGGCCCGACGGTGCCCTGGACGGCACCGTTTCATGCCGCGGGGTGGCGCTCCGGCGCCATGGAAAACTGATGCGCCGCACCGCGCCAGCTACACTGCCTCCCCGCCCTCCGCAGCGCCCCGCCCGCCGGGTGCCACCCCCATGGCCATCAAGTCCACCATCTTCAAGGCGAACCTCCAGATCGCCGACATCGACCACGGCTACTACG
>NZ_JADMKB010000087.1 GCF_018780075.1 Hydrogenophaga sp. | reverse complement strand
TGCGCATCGAAAAAGCCGACGGTGGCGAAGAGTTCGTGTTCGTGGCCGGTGGCATCCTGGAAGTGCAGCCTCACTGCATCACCGTGCTGTCCGACACCGCCATCCGTGGCAAGGACCTGGACGAAGCCAAGGCCACCGACGCGCGCAAGCACGCCGAAGAAGCGGTCAAGAACGCCAAGAGCGACATTGACCTGGCCAAGGCCACGTCCGAGCTGGCGGTCATGGCCGCCCAGATCGCTGCGCTGCGCAAGTACCGTCAGAAAAAGTGACATGCCCTCGCGTGCTTCATGAAAAAGCCGGCACATGCCGGCTTTTTTTCGTCGGGACGTGGCGGACGCTGGCGGCGGGTGGGATCATGGATGACAGGTGAACACGCCGGATGAACAAGCGATGACCTCGATATTTGAAAGCCCCGAACTGGCGCCCGAAGAGGTGGCTGCCCGGCTGCTGGTGACACCGTCCGCGCTGGACGACCTGACCCTGAGCGACGCCATGCGTGTTGTTGCCTACATGCGTCCCCACCGGATCAAGTCTGGCACTGTCTTCATTCACGAGGGTGAGGTGAAACGCAACGACTACATGTTGCTGGTGCTGGAAGGGGACATTTCGGTGGAGAACGAGCTGCCTGGCCACGAGGGCAGCATGGTGGTCAACATCATCGGTCCAGGACACCTCATCGGCGAGATGGGAGTGCTTGACGGCTCGCCGCGTTCGGCCACCTGCACCGCCACCACCGACATCGCCGCTGCGGTGCTGTCCCGCACGGCGCTCATGCGCCTGCTCAAGGCCGAGCCCGCTGTGGGAGCCCGGTTGCTGCTGGCCATTTCCAAGCGCATGGCCGACCGGCTGCGCGAAACCACCCGCAAGCTGCGAACGTTTGCCCAGATGAACAAGGCCCTGCAAGAGGAGCTTGAGGTGGTGATGAACAACCGCACGTCCCGCAACGGCAGGAAGTCCTGACGGGTTCAGGCCCTGACCACGCTGTCGGGCAGCTCGTTGGGACTGACGCCGTCGGCCCCGGTCGGAAAATGTGCCACGAGCAGCGCGGACACCTCTTCCAGCGCCTGCGTCAAGCCGTCTTCAAACTCACCCGCTCGCAGGCGGGCCCCGAGGCGATCGACGATGGCCTGCCACTGCGCATGATCGACCTGCGCGCTCAATGCCCGGTCGGCCACGAACTCGATGGCGTGCTCGGCCAGCAGCAGGTAAATCAGCACGCCGTTGTTGTGCTCGGTGTCCCACACGCGCAGGCGCCCGAACCAGCTCACGGCGCGCTCCCGGGTCAGGGCGCCCACGCTGGTGGCCCGGTCGAGGCGCCACAGGTACGACAGCGGCAGCGCCGCCTCCACACACAGGCGGACTTCGCCCGTGTGGCGGGCCTCGCTCGCCGCGACCCGTTGGGCCAGGCGTTGTGCCATGTCGTCGGGGATGAGACGGTGGGTGTCGGCGCTGTCGAGCCAGCGGTGCTTGAGGATGCGCAGGAATTTGTTCATGACGATCACCAGCCGCCCGAAGCGCCGCCGCCACCGAAGTTGCCACCACCACCCGAGCTGAAGCCTCCCCCGCCGCCAAAGCCGCCGCTGCCGCCGCCAAAACCGCCCCCGCCCCAGTGACCACCGCCACCGCGTCCGCCACGGCCGGAGCTCGGCATGGACGGCAACATCTGCAAAAAGAGCGCGGCGAGCATGGCCAGCAGGCCCGCGCCCACCGACAGCCAGACCACGGCGGTCAACAACCAGGCCAGCCCGCCGGCCCCGGCGCCCGTCAGCAAGGTGCCCAGCTTGTTGCCGAAGATGCTGCGCAGCACGGCAGACCCGATGGGCACGGCAAACGCGAGAAAGATCAGGATGTCCAGCGGCGCCATGCCGCCGATACCGGATGCGGGCGGGTCGCCACCGGGCAGCGGCAGGTCCTCGCCGGCCACACGGGCCAGGATCTGGTCCACACCGGCCTGGATGCCGCCGGCGTAGTCGTTGTTTCGAAAAGCGGGTGCCACGGCTTGGTCGATGATGCGGCGCGCCATGAGGTCGGGCAAGGCGCCTTCCAGCACCTTGCTGGTGGCGATGCGCATGCGCCGATCGTTCTTGGCGACGACGAACAGCACGCCATCGCCCACGTCCTTGCGCCCGATCTTCCACGCGTCACCCAGGCGCTGCGTGTAGTCGGCGATGTCCTCGGGCTGGGTGGTGGGCACGATCACCACCGCCACCTGGGTGCCGCGCTCTGCTTCGAACGCCGCCAGCCGGGCTTCCAGCGACGCGATGCGGGTCGCGTCCAGGGTGCCCGTCTGGTCCGTCACGCGCGCCCGCAACTCGGGCAGGGGCAGCACGCCCTGGGCATGGGCCGCGACAGCGCCCCAGAGCCAAAGCGTGCAGAGCAGCAGCGCGCGGAACCGGCGGAGGGTCATGGCTTGTTGAAGTCCACCTTCGGCGGCGTGCTGATGGCCGCCTCGTCCTGCACCTGGAAGCCGGCCTTGGGCTTGTAGCCGAACACCATGGCCGTCAGGTTGCTCGGGAAGCTGCGGGCCAGCACGTTGTAGGCCTGCACCGTCTCGATGTAGCGGTTGCGCGCCACGGTGATGCGGTTTTCGGTGCCTTCGAGCTGCACGCGCAGGTCGCTGAAGGCCTGGTTGGCCTTCAGGTTGGGGTACTGCTCCACGACCACCATCAGGCGGCTCAAGGCGCTGCCGACCTCGCCCTGCGCGGCCTGAAATTTCTCCATCGCCGCCGGGTCGTTCAACATCTCGGGCGTCATCTGGATCGACGTGGCCTTGGAGCGGGCCTCGATCACCTTGGTCAGCGTGTCCTGTTCGAAACTGGCCTCGCCTTTGACCGTGGCAACGATGTTGGGAATCAGGTCGGCGCGGCGCTGGTACTGGTTGAGCACCTCGGACCAGGCCGACTTGCTCTTTTCATCCAGGCTCTGGAAATCGTTGTAGCCGCAACCGGTGAGCCCGGCAGCGAGGCACAAGGCCAGTGCCCAGGTGGTGAGGGATTGGGTCAAAGCGCGCATGAAACCTCCATCTGCCGACGTCGCGGCCACAGGTGAAAAAGGGCAGGGCCCGGAACTCTCGCGGACTATACCCCCTGGACTTCCGCGCCGCTCCTCTGGTGGTGGCCTTGCGGCGGAGCGCCACCCGCTGGGCGTCGCCCGGAAACACAAGGAAGTCGCCGGCCGCCGGGCGCACGGCAAAATAAGCCCATGCGCAAACCCAAAATGCCTCCGGGCTCCGCCGACGACACCGAACACGCGTTCTACGACGCGCTGCAGCACGGTGACCTCGAACGCCTCATGGCCTGCTGGGCCGACGACGAGGACATCGTGTGCGTGCACCCCGGCGGCCCCCGCCTGGTGGGGCCGGCCGCGATCCGCGCGGCCTTCGAGGCCTTGTTCTCGAACGGCAGCGTCAAGGCCCAGCCGGAGCGCGTGCGCCGGCAGGACGCGGGTGGTTGCAGCGTGCACAGCGTGGTCGAGCGGGTCGAGGTGCTGAGCGACGACGGGCTCGCGCACGCCTGGGTGGTGGCCACCAACGTGTACGCCAAGACCGCGCAGGGCTGGCGCCTGGTGGCGCACCACGCGAGCCCGGGCAGCCGCACCGAGCCCGACGACGCGCTGAGCGTGCCCACGGTGTTGCACTGAGCCCATTGAATCCTTTGCTCAAGCCCCTTCGATGACCTTCGCCCAGCGCTACCAGGCGCCCTGGTGGTTGCCGGGCGGCAACGCCCAGACGCTGTGGGCCGCCCTGTGCGCGCGCCGCCACTGGGGCCCTGCGCCCACCTGGCAGCGCCAGCGCTGGACCACGCCGGACAGTGACTTCATCGACGTGGACACGGCCCAGCATGCCAGCGCCCCCGACGCGCCCCTGCTGGTGCTGTTCCATGGCTTGGAGGGCTCGTCGGCGAGCCAGTACGCGGTGGCGTTTGCCGACTTCGCCGCGTCGCAGGGCATGGCGTTCGCGGTGCCCCATTTCCGGGGCTGCTCGGGTGAGCTGAACCTGGCGCCCCGGGCCTACCACTCGGGCGACTTTGATGAAATTGACTGGGTGCTGCGGCGCTTCGCTGCCGAGCATCCGGGGCGGCCGTTGCTGGCGGCCGGTGTCTCGCTGGGCGGCAACGCGCTGCTGCGCTGGGCGGGTGAAATGGGGCACAGCGCCGCGGGCACGGTGCGTGCCGTGGCCGCAGTGTGTTCGCCGCTTGATCTGGCAGCGGGCGGACGGGCCATCGGGCGCGGCTTCAACCGGCTGGTCTACACGCGGATGTTCCTCTCCAGCATGGTGCCCAAGGCCTTGAAAAAACTGGAGCAGCACCCGGGCCTGTTCGACCGCGAGGCGCTGCTCGCCGCGCGCGATCTCTACGAGTTCGACAACCTGTTCACCGCGCCGCTGCACGGGTTCCGGGACACCGACGACTACTGGGCGCGCGCCTCGGCCAAGCCGGTGCTGCGCGACATCCGCGTGCCGGCGCTCGCGCTCAACGCGCTCAACGACCCCTTCGTCCCGGCGGCCTCGCTGCCCACCACCGCCGACGCCGGCAGCCACGTCACCCTCTGGCAACCCGCCGAGGGGGGGCATGTGGGGTACCCGGTGTCGCTCGGGCCGCTGGGTCTGCCGGGCCATGTGCGGACGATGCCGGAGGCCGTCGGCCGATGGCTGATCCAGCAGCTCCCCCCCGATGCGCCTTCGGCGCTTCCCCCTCAGGGGGCGGCACTGGCGGCCCGGCAAAGCCGGTTCCGCGGCGCCCTGTGAGGGGATCGGGACGCCCCCTCAGCCGGGTGGCTTGTGCCGGGTCCACCCAAATGAGGTTGTAATCGCGACATGGATGACATCGTCAAAGCCGCCCTCGCCAAATGGCCCAATGTGCCGCACTGTGTCGGCTGGCTCGGGCTGGACGCGCGGGGCAACTGGTACATGCGCGACGACCGCTGCCAGCACAGCGGGCCGTTTGCGGTCGAGCCGGGGGAGGTGGTGGTGGCCAGCAAGGGCTCGCTGCTCAAACACGACAAGCTCATCGAGTTCATCCACCGCAACTGCGCGGCCGACGAAGCGGGCCAGTGGTTCTTCCAGAACGGGCCGCAGCGGGTCTACCTGGAGCTGGAGGCCACACCCTTCATCTGGCGCCTGCAGCCCGATGGGCGCGTGCTGGCCCACAGCGGACAGGACGCGGGAGCGGTGCGCCAGAGCCTGCTCGATGAACTCGGTCGGCTGTACCTCGTGACGGCGCTGGGCATCGGCCTGGTGCACACCAGCGACATGGCGCTGGCCGCCGACGCGGTGGAGGCAGGGCGCTGGACGCCCGAGCCGGTGCAGGCCGCCGCGCTGCCCGCCGACTGGGGTTTTGTGCGCAGCCCGCAGCGCCGGCAGTCGGGTGCCGCCGCGCCCTGGCGCGTGCCAGCGGGCTGAACCCCGCCGCCCCGGGCACAAAAAAGCCGGTCAGTGACCGGCTTTTTTATGGGAGCGTGAAGGGCTTACTTCACCGCAGCCAGCATGTACTGCACGGCGGCCTTGATGTCGGCGTCCGATGCGGTGGAGCCACCCTTGGGCGGCATCGCGTTCTTGCCCTTGATGGCGCTGGCGGTCAGACCATCGAGACCGAGCGCGACGCGAGGGGCCCAAGCGGCCTTGTCACCGAACTTGGGTGCACCGGCGACACCGGCGGCGTGGCACACCGTGCAGGCTTGTTTGTACAGGGCTTCGCCACCCGCGCTGGCCACGGTGGCCGCCGGGGCGGCAGCGGCAGGCGCTGCGGCAGCAGGGGCCGGGGTGGCTGCCACAGGTGCGGCGGCAGGGGCAGCAGCTGGAGCAGCGGGCGCGGCAGCGGCCGCATCGCCAGCGGCGGCGGGCGCTGCGGGTTCGGCCAGTTTGCCGCCACCGGCGTTGGCCATGTGCACCACGGCGCGGCCGATTTCCACGTCGCTGAAGGCGCCGCCACCCTGGGCACCCATGGCACCCTTGCCTTTGAGGGCCGAGTTCAACAAGGCCTCGTAGCCCTGGCCGATGCGCGGTGCCCAGGCCGCGGCGTCACCGAACTTGGGGGCGCCGGCCAGGCCTGCGGCGTGGCAGGCCGAGCACTGGGCCGTGTACACGGCGTCGCCGGTGGCGAGCGGGCGGTTGGCATCGCGCAGTTCGACGGTGCCCACGCGCTGGATGCGCTGGGCCGTGGCCAGCTCGGGGTCCACCGCGCCGGCGGCCGGCTTGTCACCGGAGGTGACGTAGTACACCAGGCCGATGATGATGAAGATGGGGCCGACGAAGGAGAAGAACGACGTCCAGAGCAGTTGGGCGGGCGTCTTGATCGGGCCGGTGTGGGAGTCGTGCGCGTGGTCGCTCATGGTGTCCTCTG